>NZ_LJFZ01000010.1:2792-227218 GCF_001420875.1 Frankia sp. AvcI1
CCGCATCCCACCGCCAGGAGGCCGGGAACAACGGGTCCTGGATGCCGGCGGCCTCGGCANCTCCTGNGGGGGGAGNAGCCACGGTCGGCTCCGCGGCCTGTGCCATGGCCACGCCCGGACCGAGCAGGACGGCGCCGGTCGCGACACCAGACATCGTGAGAAGAGCGGCGTAACGTCCGGTCCTCTTCTTCATTCCGTACCCTTTCTCNCAAATTTCATTGACCCCACTACTGCGAGCCACAACCTAGCTGGTCAGTCCGTTGAATCGGCGCAGCCGGCCGTGCGGGTTACCCGCGGGATAGTTGACGGAGTCGAAGCTCCAGAGAAATCAGAAGGTTAACTCTTTGGCCTCTCAACCGCCGGAGTTCCGGTTTTGGGTCCAGGTGCAAAGCATCGGAAGGCTTCCCAGAAGATGGAAATAGACGGCGACGCGCCACCAGGTCAACGGCGTGCCGACGAGTCAGAAGCAAGATCTGCGGCCTGGGTACGGCGCTTCATCGCGGCATCAGCTAAAGGCACACCTTCCCCGAATGATGCGCAATGCTATCGGTTGCCGGCGGCCCGGTGAGGAAATCCGGTTTACAACAGGTTATGTGATCACGCGGATACCNGCGAGGATGTCCGGCGGATCGCCCAGGGAACGATGCCGAGAGCCCAGGTCGCCCCCGTCAGCCTGGGTGGGGCTCCAGAACCCCGATTTGGGTGGTTACCTGCACGTTCACCTGCCGGATCGGGCCAGTGTCAGGCAGGCTGGTGAGCCGTGGGGGACTCGAACCTGGTGGGCCTGACGCACCACAATAAGAACCGTCTGAGGCGCTGCCGACGAGGTCCAGCGGTGCCATCCAGTTCCAGCCGGAGAGGCCGTCATCGCCCTTGTTCACCATCCTGGTGAACGCGTTCGTGTTGACCCCGATGAATGCGGTCAACGCCTGGTCGTAGTCATGGAAGAGGGCATTGGATTTCTAGATGGGCACGAATGCCGCGGGCGTCGTCTTCATCGTCTCGATGGTGCTGGCCCTCGCGCTGACCTATCGACCGCTGGGTGACTACGTGGCCCGGGTGTACACGAGCAGGAAGCACCTGCGGGTCGAGCGGGGTATTTACCGGCTGGTCGGAGTGGACCCGGACGCCGAGCAGCGCTGGGCGGTGTACGCCCGCAGCGTGCGGTCAAGCCGGCGCTCGCCTGGAACACGGCGATCAGTCTCACCACCAACACGAACTGGCAGGCATACTCCGGCGAGTCGACGATGGGTCATCTGGTCCAGATGGCCGGGCTGGGTGTGCAGAACTGCGTCTCCGCCGCGGTGGGTATCGCGGTGGTGATCGCACTGGTGCGCGGGTTCGCCCNGAAGAACACCGACCAGCTGGGCAACTTCGGGTCGATCTGGTCCGCACCATCGTGCGCATACTGCTGCCGATCTGCGTGCTGATGGCCATCGTGCTGATCNCCGGCGGCGCGATCCAGAACCTCCACGGCAACCGCGACGTGACGACCCTGACCGGCGGCCGTCCAGCCCAGGCCACCCTCGTGATCCTCCACGTGGAGCACCACCGCACCACCTGACACCAGCACCGACACACCCCGCTGCGACTACCCACCGCAACAAATCGTTTTTGGGAAAGGCTCGGTGTCCCGTAGTGACCACCAGTACAGTAGGAACACCGGTCACTTTCATGGTAGCCCTCCCTCATCTTCCGGCAATGGCGAACTCTTTGACGCGACCCGTGAGAACCNTGTTCATCTGCGNCGGAAGACGCTTGAGGGTCAGGGCTGGATGGCGGGCAGCAACGGCCGGGCCGAGCGACCCGCGAGCGTGCCTGCCCAGAGCCCCGCGCCGTAGGCGAGGTCGTCGAGGCGACGGGCCACCAGGAACCGCGCCGCGCCGAGGTTCGGAGGGACGCGGCGATACTGGAGTGCGCTGTCCGTGAGGGCGGCCAGCAGGACGGCTCGACGGGCGCGCCGGGAGGCCAGCGCGGCGGCCAGGCTGACCGGCCACCAGTGACGCATCATGAGTCGGTTGGTCTGCCTGACGGCGGCGGCCAGGTCGTGCCCGGCGAGCTCGGCCGCGAGCAGGGCCGGGTGGTCCGAGCGGTTGGTGAGCCTCCTCAGGCGAACGGTGAGCACGGCGGACGCGACGGCGGCGGCGGGCAGGGACCACCGTCGCTGGGCCAGGAGCGCCCCGACGAAGNCGGCCCCGGCGGGGGTGAGGACAGCGGGCGCCGCCGCGGCGCCGTGGCGCTCGGCCAGAGCGCGCCCCCCGCTGCCGTAGAAGGCCTTACGGCGTAGCCACGGGATCAGCCGCACCCGATGATCATGCCAGGCGGTCGCGGAGGGTTCGTAGCGCACGTGCCATCCCTGGGCAGCCAGCCGCCAGACCAGATCAACATCCTCGGCAACCTNCATGCCGTCGGTGAAGCCGGTGCCGAGGGCGTCGACGCGGGCCACAAGACAGGCGCTGGGTAGCCAGGCCACCGGCGAGCGTGGGTGCACCAGAGCGGGCGCCGGCCCGCGATCCAGGGACGACCGAACATCCTCGTAACGGGAGATCCAGTTCGATCGGCCGGGCTGGGCGCGCCCGAGGATCCGGGGAGCGACGGCNGCGACCCGGGGATGATGGAAGTGGCGCAGCAGGGCGGCGATCGTGTCCGGGCCGACGGTGACGTCGGAGTCGACGAAGGCGACGAACGGGGTGGTCACCCGCTCCAGCCCGGCGTTACGGGCGCCAGCCGGGCCGCGGTGGCGGGGCAGCACCACCAGTTCGGCGCGGTGGCGGGTCGCGACCTCGGCGACGGGACGCGGTTCGCGGGAGCAGTCGTCGACCACGATCGTTCGGATTCGGTCGCCAAGGCCGCTCATCAGCGCATCGAGTGACGGGGCCCGGTCGCGGACCGGGATCACCACCGTGACCTCGGCCAGCTCGGTCGGCGGGAGCCNATCGATGACCGGGTGGGCCGCGCCGCTGGCCAGCATCTGCATGGCGAGCCGCTCGGAGATGGGACCGGTCACCCGTAGTCGGCGGNCGGTNAGCTGGGCGGCCGCCTCCGCGCGCGGATGAAGCAGCCGGGCGGGAGCCCCCCAGACCAGGGTGCGGCCGCCGTCGCGCACCCGGACGTCACGGCCGAGCTCGACGACGAGGCCGCCGGGCGGCAGGGCCGCCGCGGGGCCGCCGATCGGGGAGGTCATCCGTTGAACCCGCCTTCCGCACTGGCCGGCCCCGGCCCGCTGACGATCAGGGCGGGAGAGGATCGCGGACCGGTAGGCCATGCGCCGGGACGGCCGGTCTGGTTCACGCCCGTCGGCCCGGCGCGTCGGCGCGGCGGGCGATCACCGCGGTGATCAGCGGCGGTCTCCCGGTCGCCGGGTGGCTCCGACGGGTCCGCAGCCGCATCAGCGGGTCCAGATCGAGCGCCGGGGCCCAGCCCTGAACCCACAACCCGGCCGCGGCCATCATGTCCGCAATCTCTCGCCGCGTATGCATCCGGTGTCGGCGTCGTGCGAGGGTGAAGAACGGCCGCAGGAAGCCGACCGCGTGGAAGTCCGCCAGGACAAACACTCCCCCCGGGGCCAGTACCCGCCCGACTTCGGCCACCCCTGCGCGCTGATCGGCCCAGTGATGGAAGGACAGCGTGCTGGTCACCAGATCGAACTCCGCGTCAGAAAACGGCAGTGCCGCGGCGCCAGCCCGCGCCAAGGTGGCCGGCACCCCGGACCGACTGGCCACGCTGATCATGCCGGGTGCCGGGTCGACGCCCGCCAGCGTCGCGGCGGGATAGTGACGCTTCATCAGCGTCAACAGGCTGCCCGTGCCGCAGCCGACATCGAGCACCCGCCGTGGGGAGACACCCAGACCGTCCACCAGCGTGAGTGTCCGCTCGTGGACCGGCCGGAACAAACGCTCCTGCATCGGGCTACGGTCATAGTCCGGCGCCCACCGGTCGAACTGGGCTACGTCCTTGTCGGCTTCCCGGCCCACCCCACACTCCTCCCGTGGTTGCATGACCCGTCTCCACCGCGATTTTCGCGGATGTCTCTCACCAGCCGGTTCACGCGGAATCGCTCTCGCAACTATTCAGGTGCTTTTTGGTTCCACTTTGGGGTGCCGGGCCTGGACCTGATGGCCCAGATCGTATTCGGCGCCGCAGAATTCGCCGCCAAGCAGCCGTTCTTCGACACTCTCGAGGTCCGGTTCGCCGACGACGTCAAGATAGTCTTCGGCATCATCGGCCGGCTCGAATCCAATGCTCCTTGCTTCGTCCAGGGTGAACCAGGCCCTCGTGTTGGCCGATACTCCCCAGACCACGCGATATCCTGGTTCGTTTACACTGATTGCTGCTTCGAAAAGGCTTCCCGCATCGTCGGGAGACAGCCATGTCGCGANCATCCTCGAGTTGTGCGGCTTCTCGAAGCAGCATTGTATGCGAAGACAGATCACGTCCATTCCATNGCGGCTGCTGTAGAGCGAGNCGAGCGCCTCGCCAGNCGCCTTGCTGACGCCGTAATAGGTGTCAGGCATCGGAAAGAGATAGTCTGGAGCGGGCGCCTTCGATCGCGGATAGAACCCCACCGCGTGATTACTCGAGGCGAAGATCACCCGTGGAACCCCTTGCCTTCGAGCGGCCTCGAAAACGGTGTACGTACCGTTGATGTTGGTGTNCAGGATTTTTTCCCAAGCGGTCTCTTCGGCTATCGCGCCCAAGTGAATCACGACGTCGACGCCCGCGCAGGCCTGCTCCATGACGGCCAGGTCCGTCACCGATCCACAATGAAATTCTTCAGCCTCGCCGAGTCCCTCGACAGGGCGAATATCGAGCAGCCGCAGTGTTCGGCCAGGTCGCGTCAGCCTCGGTCNCAGCATCTGGCCGATGCGGCCGGCAGCACCCGTGACAAGAATCCTCTCGGTTTCCACCATGTTTTCCCCGCTACTCTTCTGTCGGCGCCGCCGAGCCAGAGCTCGTCCACCAGGTGGACGCTCACGGTGTCGCCTCCACTGTGGGCGCCTGGCCGTCGGGAATTCCGGTCAGAAGGTAGCGCTCCAGGCGCGGCTCGAACAGGTCCTCGAAGTCGACATTGCGATGCGCGTAGCATTGGGTGCAGGGACCGNACCGCTGGTCGTCCGGCAGATGGCCCGCCCCATGCCACTGCCGGAGATCCCGCCACGGCTTGCCATTCCATATCTGGGTGAAGCCCTCGACGGTCATATCACCCATACATGAGTACTGCATCATCGGTCCGATGAGATAGTCACAGTAACCCACGCTGCCGTCGTAGCCGACCGTCACGTACGACCAGGGGTGCATGCAGAACGGGATGTCCTTCTTGATGCCGACCCGTCGGCCGAACCGTGAGCCCGCGTACAGCTCCACCCCGAGGCGCGCGGCCTCCCGAGCCGCCTCCATGATCGTCGCATCTACCTGGTCGTCCAGGCCGGTGAGAGCGTTGGGGTCGTCGGCGCTCAGCGTGACCGCATGGAGCACGATCGGAATTCCGCCCAAGTCGNCCGAGTAGCGCACGAGGTCGTTCAGGCCCGCCAGCGTGGCCCGCTGGACGGTCGCAGTGATCCGCAGCGACCCGTGCCCGGCGNCACTGGAGTAACGGCCGGCCAGTCGGCGGAGATTACGGTCGATGGCCGAGAAGCGTGNGCCCTGGCGGACGACGCCCAGGACATCCTGGTGTACCGAGTCGAGGGACACGTCCACCATTGCGCCCACGTCGGCCAGAAGATCGAGAGTTGCGGGTCGGTTGAACGAGAGGTTGGTGACGACGCGGCACTGGGAGCGATGCGCGTCCACTGCCCTGATCACGTCGTCAATTTCGGGGGCGAGCAGGCTCTCGCCCCAGCCGCGGATGTCCACCATCTGGGCGGTGGGAAACAAGACCTCGACCACCTCGGCGAGGAAGCTTCGTGGCATTTCACGTTCGCGGTAGCCGATGGCATGGGATCTGCACATGGGGCAGCGGAGGTTGCAGCCCTGGGTCAGCTCGACCAGAACATAACGTGGCATGCTGCGGAGCTCGATCTCTCCGGCCCGCATCTCGGCGAGATTCAGCTCGGCGTTCCGCCTCTTCAGCTCGGCATAGTACGCCGGACTCCGGGCCGCTGTCCTCGCTGGCCGCACACCGGCCGGCACCGATTCCGCCTGACCGGTCGATGTGNCATGATCTTCGATGCCACGCGACATATTGATCCTTTGCGTATCGTGAGTGCGCGGTAACACGCGATGGGCGACGGGCCGGAGACCTGCGCCGAATGAGGTCCAGCCTTCCTTCTGTCCGGCCTTGGTCTGCAGACGACAATTCGCTGCTGGACGAGGCTCCGGTCGAGCCGGCTGAGTCGCTCGGAGAGCTCACGATCCTCGACAACGATGTCCCGCCAGCGCGCCGGAATCTCGGTCGGCGCCACAGCGCGACCAGGCGCTGCTCCCGGGTAAGGCGGTAGACGCACCGTACCGCGCCAACGAGTCGCGTCGGTCAACTGTGGTATTTCACTTTCGTGTTACAACTTTAGTGACAACCGGTGGACAGGTCCCGTCGTCCCTGCCGGTGTTAGGGTGAGAAGAATTCTCGTCGCCTGCGGACGGAGTCATAACGTTGGCTCACGACAATCAGCTCGACAGTCTCGTGTTCACGCTGGTCCCGGAGAATCGCGACGTGGTGGCTGTCGGCCAGACGGCGGTGCAAGCCGGCCTCGCTGGTTTGACGCCGTCAAGTCTGCGACGTGCATCCCGGTCGACGCCACCATCGGNCACGCTGAGGACTTCGCGCGCGTGACGATCAGCGACGACGACCGCTGGCTACTCAGCTACTACCGGAGCTCGCCGGTTCCGCCAGGCGGATCGGTTCTACGGCGACGGGTCTCGTGATCCCGGATCTGACCCCGAGCGTCTCGTCGGTCGATATTCGGTTCGCGTGCCGTGAGACGTTTATGAGCATATTGGAGATGCGACGATGTCATGGTTCGACGCCGGACCCCGGGAGGCGGATGTCGCGCTCGCTTTCCATCTGTGCACCCCGGTGTCAGTCCGGTGCCTGCCCTTCGGGGGCGCACCGTGGGNCGGCGCATCCGTGGTGGTGGCCACCGCCCGCGTGGGTCCGCTCGCGGCGCGGTTCGCCCGGGAACTGTCCGCGGCTGGGGCACGTACGCGGATCGTGGAGGTGGCCGAGCTCACTGGNNGTGAAGGCGCGAGCCCGATAGGAGAAGTGGCCCGGATGTTGCGTGAGCAGCCGGGCCCGCGGTGGCTGGTCTGGGTGTCGGTGCCCGCGGTCACGCCGGCGGCGGTGAGCAGCGTCCACGGGGCTCGCACCATGGCCGAGCTGGCCTGCCTGCGGGCTGCGGCCCGTGGGCTGGTGGAAGGCTGGGAGGAACACGGCCTCGGCGGTATGATCGTGGTCGTCGGATCGGGCGGTGGCCTGGATGAACTGGGCGACCCGGGTAACGGGGCGCTCACCGGCTTCGCGAGCGCGCTGGGCCAGGAGTACCCGGAGTCCGGGATCGCCGTGGTCGACGTCGGGGACCAGAGATCCGCGGCGCTCGCGAGCCGAATCGTCGGCTTGGGGCGCCCGCNCGCCGGTCACCACGAGCTCGGCCTGAGCGGAGCCGGCTACCTGGCGACGGACCTTGTGCCCGTGCGGTCGTCGGTCGTGGACGCCGGTTCGGCCCCGCCCGGCACGGGTGTGCTGGACGCTCTGNGGGAGCCGGACGCCGCCGTGGTGGTATCCGGCGATGTGAGCGGCATCGTCGCCCGCATCGTGTGCTCCGCCGCCGAAGGGCTGGCCGGTCCGGCGCCCGGACAACTCTTCCTGCTCGGTCCGACTTCCCCCGTCGGCGGCCCGTCGCGCCGGGCGCTGGACGCGGTGGAGGTCCAGGCGATGGTGACCCGCCTCCGGGCCGCCGGCATCCGGGTACNCCACGTCGGGGTGGATGTCCGCGCTGCCCGGGGGATGCGCGAGTTCGGCGAACGGCTCCGCCTCGACGCGGTGACGGTCCGCACCGTGGTTCACATCGCGGGCAGCGGACGGTCCGGCGGGATCGCCGACACGCCCGCCGGAGAGTGGGAAGCGGCCGTGGCAGCGGAGGTCGTGGGCTTCGACAACCTGCTGTCCGCCGCCGGGGACGGCGTCCGCCTGGTCATCGCGCACGGTTCGCCGGTCGCCATGCTGGGCCCGCCGGCTGGCACGGGGCGTTCGGCCGCCAACGAGTATCTCGCCCGATCCGTGTCGCGGCTGCGGGCGGAGCGCCCCGGGGTTGTGGCCCAGTACGTCGAATGGCCGCTGTGGGAGGGCCTCGAGGTCGACGACGCCGCGGCGGGCACCACCCGGTTCGCGGGCGCGAGCCTGGACCGTCTTCCCGTGGATCGCGGGGTGGCGTGGGCCTCCGTGCTCGCCGGACAGGCGGNCACGCTTCCGGCACGCCTGGCCGTGCTTCCCGCCCCCGTTCCGCCGCTCGCCCGGGTCGCGCTCAGNGGCCCTTCGGACCGACGCGGCGTAGGAGCGACTACCGGGCCCGTGCCGGGGCGCTGTGATGTGGCCGACGCAGGCGAAGGAGAACGGACGTGAAGGAAGGCCCGATGACGACCGGCAGCGCCTGCTCGTTGCCCGAAGCGGCCCCGCAGGCCCCGCAGGCCCCGCAGGCCCCGCACGAGCCGAACACGGCACCTCTCCCCGAACCCGCGTCCCGGGTATGGGCGGCCAGGGTCTTCCCGGTGGAGCCGTCCCCGGTCGAGCTGCCCGCGCTGTGGGGACGGCCCCTGGACATGGCGCTCCACATCATCGAATGGGTGCACCGGCACGTACGGAAGGCCGAGGTGGACGAGCGGTGGCTGCGTGAGCGGTTCCTGCGCCGCACGCCGGCGGAGATCCTTTCCGAGGGGATCACCTTCGGTGTGCGGCCGTGCCCGGAGCGTACGGTCGTCGCCTCCACCGCGCTGTGCGTGAACGACATTCCCCACACGGTGGTCGCGCATGAGTTCCAGTCGTCAAAGACCGAACCGCCGCTCCTGCATTTTGCGATCGAACTGGATACGGACGACGGTTCATATTTCTTTGACTTCGGCTGGGAGACGATGTTCATCCGCGGCTCCTACACCGTCGGCGAGGGGCCCAAACGGATGATCGGCCTGCAACGCATTCCGATGCCACCCGGCTCCGGGCCCCTCCTGNTGAACGCCCGGCCGCTGGAGCTTCTCCACCTGGTGTCGAGCAAGGAATTCGATGTAGACGAGATGATCGACCGACAGGTCGCCGACCTCGGCCGCGGGATCAGCCCGCGCCTGCTCGAGGAACGCCTCATCTTCAACCATGCGGCCAGTATGTTCAATGCCGAGGCAAGCCGCCAGGGCAATGCCGGGCGTTGAAGCGACCGGGGATCTACGCGATCCGTGACCACCTGCTGTGACCCGGTGGGGCCCCGTCGAGGGAGTGAAATCGTGGCGATCAGCGACAACGACCGCTGGCTATGCAGCTGCCACCGGAGCTCGGAGATACACGGCGCGCTGCTCCGCGAGCTGGCGTGTCGGCACGAAATCCGCGGGGAGTCGATCGATTTCACGCTGTAAACTTCCTGCCATCCGCGCCTGCCTTGGAGGCAAATTGACGCGCCAATCTGTTCGGCTATCGACGGTCGTGATGACCCATCCGCGGCGGGATGAGGCGGCCCGCCGGCTGCAGAGTCAGTATCCGGAACTGGAGATGCGGATCGTACATGATCCGGATCCTTCCGGGCCGCCGGCCACATTGCGGACCGCGAGGCTGGCATGGAAGACGGTCGCCGAGAGCGCGACGCATCATCTGGTGCTGCAGGACGACGTGGAGCTATGCGACGAGTTCGCCGCGGCAGCATATCAGGCGATCGCCTCAGGGCCATCCGGGCCGCTGTCGTTCTTTGCCAACTGGGCATCTCGCTCTGGTCAGCTGGTACGGCTGGCAGCTCTGAGCGGTGCGTCCTGGGCCCCGGTGATGGATCCCTACATTCCCACCCAAGCGCTGTTGCTGCCGGCTCCGCTGGCCCTTGAGTTTGNGGAGTTCGCAGAGNCCCTTCCGTCCACCGTCCCCGACAATCAGGCCATGGCCCACTTTCTTCGGAGTAAGGAGATGACCGCCAGTGTGTGTTGCCCCAACTTGGTCGAGCATGCGGATGCGGACAGCCTGCTGCTACACGATGTCATGTTCGGGGTGCGCAGATCGGTAGTCTTTCCACGTAATGGTGAGNAAGTGTCCGGAGCCCTCGAAAGCGGAACGGTGGAGTCGCGATGCATCCCTCACTTCGAGAGCCTCTCCGGCTTCTCCATTGTCTTCTTCAGGGAGGGTCGGGGAGATGAATCGACATGGAGCATGACGTCTCACGAAGTACTCGGCGATTGTGGAATGTCCAAGTCCGACATCGTCGGAAAATTCCGCGAGGACCTGGCGAAGAATCCGCAGGCAGCGCCGCCGGTGTCAGGTCTCAGTCACCCTTTCGTCTTTCAGTTGTGGATAACCTCATTCATTCTCGGGGCAGTCGCGTCACAACTTCTCGGCGGTCCCGATCGCGACGTCCTGGACATAGGATTGAAGCGCCCCTGGGCACGTCAGGCGTTGGAGACCATACCGGCCGGAAAGCTGCGAAGATTCGTACCCGCGGAGCAGCTTGCAGAGGCCTCCGCACGACTGCTGGGACTCTGTACGGATGCTCTTGGAGCCGGCTTCGTGGNGCCCGCCCAATGGCCAGAACTACTTGACATTCCCTTCCGCTTCAAGGAACCCGAACATCATAAAAGGCGAGGCTCTGCGTACCCTGACGCTAGGTCGACAGGGCTGAGTCGAGCAGGCGGGAATGGTTCATGAATGGGCGGCTACTCTGTAGCGTCATTGTCCCGACATACAATCGAGCAAGGTTACTCGACTACACGTTGGCATCGCTTCTTAGACAGAGCATCAACGTACAGCAATTCGAGGTTNTGGTTGTCGATGACGNCTCCAGCGACTCGACGCCTGACGTGGTCGAACAATACAGCTCCTACCTCACGCTCCGCTACTTCACGCAGCAGGACGCGGGGTACCGTGCGGCCAAGGCGCGTAATGTCGGTATAGCCAACGCGAGCTCGNACATCTGCGTCTTCCTCGACTGCGGTGTAATTNCGCATTCCGAATGCCTGCGCGCCCATGTGAATGTCCATGCCGCTCAATCCTGTTCGACGGCCGTCTGCGGATACGTCTACGGACTGAGCTTCGATGATCACGATGCCGATGCGATCCGCAAGGGAATCGATCTGACCCGTCTGGACGAAGAATTGGCCGGACTCTCCCTCGNGTCCAGATGGGAGGATCCNCGCGAGACGTNCTACCGGAAATATTCGGACTCCTTCGGTGGTCTGCCCGCGCCCTGGGTCGTCTACTGGACCTGCAACGCGTCGGCCAGAACGAGTCAGCTCTGCGAGGTCGGAATGTTCGACGAGGCGTACCGATCCTGGGGGGCCGAGGACATCGATCTCGGCTACCGGTTGCATCGAGCGGGCACGCGATTTGTCCTCAGCCGCGAGGCGGCATCGCTGCACTGGCCACATCCGAAGGACCGTGCCGCCAACACCGCCTCGGTCATGGATAACTACGCCTACTTCAGGTTGACCTACGACGACCCCGCGGTGCGGTTGGTGGGCCGCGTTCCCTTGTTCGAACTCAACGACCTGCTCCTGTGATCGTGACCGGCACTCGCCGAGGAGTGCTTACCGACGATCCTCNCCTCNCCTCNCCCCNCCCCGCTCCGCCCCCGCCGCAGCACTCGACCGCATCCTGCGCTGGTCCCGGTAGCGGTGCCGCCACCGGGCCAACACCCAGGACCAGCCACTGCCNGCGCAGGGGCCATCAATGCGCAGAGGCCACCAGATCAAGCTGGCCTGCTGTCGTTGTTCGGGTGGGCGGCGCCCGGCCGACGCGGGGATGATACCGCAGAAGAAGTTATTCCGAGGGGGATTCCCGCCTTTTTCACGGCATCGAGTCGCGACACCGCCCCCAGCTTCATCAGAATATTGCTGACATGACGTTTGACCGTGTCCTCGGTGATTCCGAGCCGACNCGCAATCTGCATGTTCGTCGCGGCCTCAGCCACAATCTCTATGACCTCCATCTCTCGCTTGGAGAGTACTTCGCGCACGCCCGGCAGCGCCTCTCCCTCGTCGTCGCGAGGCAGGATGACGACCTTGGAATCCTGGTCGTTCAGAAGCAGCCAGACGGTGGCGAGCAGGTGGTCCCGGCGGGTCGCGATCGGCAGGTAAGCACTCGCCCCGCGGCGAAGAAAGGCCTGGGCTGTCGACATGTTGCTGTCCCGCCCGAGCACCAGGACCCGAGAATGCGGATATGCAGCAATCGCCTGATCAACCCGTGTCACATCCGTCTCGAAGGGGCCGCTGGCGTCGACAATCGTCACCTGGACGTTCGCGATGCCCTCTCCGAGTGCAGGGAGGATGTGACCATCGTCCACCGTAGCGGCAACAAAAGCGTAGTCGGCTGACTCGATCATTCTTGCGAGACCGTCGCGCAGCAATGCATTACCGCTGATTAGAAGTGTCCCAGCGCGTACCGTTTCGTCGCGGTGCACCCACTCCTCCAAAGATCGATCACGCCGTGCGCTCTCCAGGAAACGATCTTGTGCAACGTGCTATGAGNATTCATTGTCGCCGAGCCCGGCCGGCCGCCCCTCTGGNCAGTGGACCAGCAAGCCGGAGGAGCACCGCGCGGACTTTCCATGCGACTGGTGCCGGCCGCCGGCGTGGAGGCGCAGGTTAAGGCCGGTGATGTGCTTGGCGTCGTCGGAGGCGAGGAAAAGGAACAGCGCCAGCGAGCCGACGGCGCTCGGCTCGATGTGCGGAATCGGCATCGTCTCCAAAGCCGCAAACGCCTTCTCGGCGCCCTCGCGGGTGGTTNTCTCCAGGCTGGGGCGGAACGACCTGCAGATGGGGTCGTTCTGCAGCNGGCCGATCGCGCCGGCGTTTGNCGCGCCGATCAGGTCGACATCAGTTCCATCGACGAACACGCCCGCCAGCGAAAGGTCGTGCCACGGGCAGAAGCCCGCCTACCCGAGTACGATTTCCAGCCCCGACCGAGTGCGTCGATCACCTTGACGATCTGCGCGAGAATCTCCGGCGTCGCCCGCGGAAAGGGAACGCTCGCGATCGGCTCACAGAGGTCCACCGCGATGACGTCCGCGCCCGCGATCGTCAGCCGCACCGCGTGGCTGAGGCCCTGGCCACCCGCGGTTCCGGTGATCAACGAGACCCTGCCGTCGAGCTTGCCCATAGTGAATCCTTCCGGGGTCGTTCGGGTTGACGGTGCGGCCCGCTCGGCGGCGGGCCGGCCGGCGACGACTCGCGACGGGTCGGCATAAAAAGTCCACGACTTTTCGGTGATCTCGGTGACGACGCTCCATGCCGACGAGATCGCCCTTGTTGATCACGGACGACGACGCCTTGACGACGACTGACAAGGTGACACCGGTGGCCGCGCCAGCTCGCGTAGTCGGCGAGTGCCAGGTTCCGCACTCGACAGGTGATCTCCGACATCAGCCAGCCTGTTCCCGGCGTCCGATCTGGTTATCGTGGTGACTCCGATCATCTCGTCCGGTCGGCCTGCGCTGGCCGATCACCGTCATTGGTCCGACTGACTACGAAAATAGAATGAAACGGGTTTTACGGTCAACCGGCCAGCGTGGCGACAGGGNAGCCGCCGAGCGCCGAAAGTCCTCGGCCCCGCGAGGCCCAGGGGCCGCTGCCTGGGCAAAACCAGCCTGCCCCGAGCCGGCTGTGCTGGCGAGCGACGACTCGAAGTCTTTCCGGCGGGCGCGCTACCTCGGCGGCGGCCCCTCGGCATTGCCGAGGGACTGTCAGACGGTGCGACGGCCGCTGGGGCGGNCCGCATGGAGAGGACGGACGGGCACCGGCTTCAGCCAGACGAGGTGTCCGCCGGCACTGACGCACGGGTGACGTCAACGGAGAAGGATCTCGGGGCACGAGTTCGCTCGTCACGCGCAGCAGCATCAGTCCGAGAGCGTCGCGCGTCAGGGTGTAAACGACCACACCATAACCATCCGGNCCGCCCGACATGGGCACTGCCCGGCAGATAGACGCGCAGGTCACCGCCCAAATCGGGGTCTGGAGCCCCACAAGGTTCGGTGAAGAGCGGCTCGGCGACATCACGGACAGCCGTCCCGGTGCGTAGACTCTCATCGCTGCGCGCGCATGAGGCTGACGGCTTTGCGTACTTCCGCCGTGAAGAGGTCGGGTTCCTCCCAGGCGGCGAAGTGGCCGCCGCGGGAACGTCGCGAAGTTGAGGTGGATACCCTCAAGTCCGGCGGNCTGCAGCGCGGCGATCTCTTCGGTGACGGCGGCGCCGAGGTTGCCGCCCTGCGCGTACCAGTGGTGGTAGCCGTGCCGTTCCATGAGGGTGCTCCAGGCCCGCGCGGTGCGCTTGAAGTCCCATCCCGGTTCCGTGGGGGGCTGGGAGAAACCGAAGCCGGGCAGGCTGGGAATGACCAGGTGGAAGGCATCGCTGACGGCCCCGCCGTGGTCCTGGGGGTGGGTCAGTGGGGCGATCACGTGCCGGAATTCCAGGACGGAACCCGGCCAGCCATGGGTCATGAGCAGCGGNGTGGCGTCCGCGTGGGGTGAGCGGATGTGGAGGAAGGCGATGTCCAGGCCGTCGATCTGGATGGTGGAGTGGTTGTAGGAGTTGAGGAGTTGTTCGGCCAGGCGCCAGTCGTAGCTGGTGCACCAGTACTTCACGAGACTTTTGATCCTGGCAAGCTGGGGGCCCTGGCTGGTGTCTGTGACGGTCTCGGGGGCCGGCCAGCGCGTGCGGTCCAGACGGAGGTGCAGGTCTTGCAGGTCCGCCTCGGGAACGGCGATCGGGGAGGGGACGACGGGGTGGGTCATGGTGTGCTCCGGTCGACGGTGATGGTGGTGCCGGAGNTGTGCCTGCCTCCTTCGCCGGCGAGGTGTGCGACGGTTGCCGCGATGTCCGAGAGGTCCGAGCGGTCCGCTGCCGCGATGTCCGAGGGGTCCGCGTAGCGGCCGTGCGGTGTGGCATCGCGGAAGATTGCGGCCATGGGGCCGTCTGCCGGGTTGGCCTCGGTGTCGGTCGAGCCGGGCTGGACCATTACCGCGGTGATGCCCTGGGGCCGACCTCACGGGCCATTGCTCGCGTCAGGCCGCCCAGCGCGGATTTGCTCGCCGTGTCCACGACGGCGCCGGGGATGGGGACACGGTCGGCGAAGTTCGGCCGCACTGTTCACGGCGCCGGACAGGGCTTCGGCGTCAGCGCTGTCCGCCGGCAGCCCGATCGCGGAACGTCCCAGCTCCGGGAGCTCCTCGGCCGGCGCTGCCGCCTGCTCGTGAGAGTTGGTGTAGGTGAAAGCGACGTCGGCGCCCTCCTGGTCCCAGCCTTCGCACGGTTGCGGCACCGATGCCGCTGCTTCCCCCGTGACCAGAGCGGCCTGGCCGGACGGTTTGTCATCGTGCCCTCCAGCTTCTTCCTGTCACTTTCCTTGCCTAAGCAAGTGTTATCCTAGTTTCCTTGCTTAGGCAAGTTATCTCGGGCAAGATGGCAGAGTGGCCGAGCCCATCCCGCTGAGCCCGCAGGAAGAGCAGCTCGTGCGCCAGATCGGGCGCCTGGTGCATGGTTTGCCACGCTTCCTCGAAGATGACATGGCCGGTGCGGCCGGGATCGCCATGACCGACTTCGCGGTGCTGATCGTCCTGGCGGAGGCGCCGGGCCAGCGCCTGCNCATGGCCGATCTGGCGTGGCAGGTGGGACTCACCCCCAGCCGTATCACCCGCGTCGTCGACGGCCTGCGCACGCGGGATCTCGTCACGAAGGGGCGTGACCCCGGCGACGCGAGAAGNAACGTCGCGGCCCTCACGGCCACAGGACGCNTCGCGGCCCGCGAAGCTCAGCCTCACTACGTGGCGAGCGTGCGCCATCNCATCCTGACCCACATCCCGCCCGAGACCATGGCCGCAACCAGGGGGGGCATCAGCCGCGTCACCGACGCACTGCTTTCTGACTACGGTCCGCGGCGCGAGCGGGGCCTGACCCAGGAGTCTGGACACCGGAGTGACCCGGATCCTGATGGCGCAGGAGAGCGGAGTCCCCGTGGGGATGAAGTACTACCCCGCCGAGGTCAAGGCGGACGTGGTCGCGCTGTGCCGGTCCCGTCCGGGAGCGACGATCAAGTCGGTCGCTGCTGATCTCGGCGTGAACACCGAGACGATCCGGACCCGGATCCGGGCCGCCGACGGTCGCCGGTCCGGTGCTCACTTCGCACCGCCGGCGGCGCCGCGGCCTGGTGATGACGCGGTTCAGGCGGACGCAAACGCCGCTCCGCCGCCGGCGTCGGCGCCGGCGTGGTGGGATTCTTCGTGACGGCGGATCCGGGTCCGCCCCGCAAGGGCATCACTCCCGGTGGGCCACAAGTCGGCCATGAGCACCCGAAAGATCGCGGTCCTGTTCGCGAAGCACCGATAGACCGACGTACCGGTGCGCCCGGACGCTTCGCCGAACGCCTCTACTGTGACCCCGTGGTAGCCCCGCGCACCGAACAGCGCACGAGCCGCCTCGATGATCTCGGCCTGGACGCGGTTGCCGTGACGGCCCAGAGCGAGGNCATCATCCTGCGGAACGCGGTGGACCGGGATGGGCCCTACCAGACGCCACGGCCAGATCCTACGGGTTACCAACACCCGGTAATGGTGGTTCGGCGGTGCCGTAGGCGGAGTCGCCGAGGACCTCGCCGGGGGTGTCCACCCGCGGCTGAGTACCGCGCCCGCCGCGGCCGTCATCCCCCTTGCATCGCGGGCACGTCATGCGTGACAGTGAGACGGCCCTCGATCAGGTCGACGGTGACGCGGGAGCCGTCGGTGACGTCGCCGGCGACCAGTGCCCGGGCGATCCGGGTCTCGACCTCGCGTTGGAGGAACCGCCGCAGCGGCCTGGCGCCGAAGACCGGGTCGAACCCCTCCCGGGCGATGAACAACCGGGCCGGCTCGGTGATCTCCAGGGTGATCCGGCGGTCCGCGAGCCGCCGGCGCAGGTCCTCCACCAGCAGGTCGACGACCTGTTCGATCTCGGCCAGGGTCAGCGGCTTGAACAGGACGATCTCATCGAGCCGGTTGAGGAACTCGGGGCGGAAACGTTCTCNCAGCTCGGCCATCACCCGGGCCCGCGCCTCGGGTTCGATCTTGCCGTCGGGCGTCACCGCGTCCATCAGCCACTGCGAGCCGATGTTCGACGTCATGATGATCACCGTGTTGGTGAAGTTCACGGTGCGGCCCCGCGCGTCGGTCAGCCGGCCGTCGTCGAGGACCTGCAGGAGCGTGTTGAACACATCCGGATGCGCCTTTTCGATCTCGTCGAAGAGGACCACGGAGTACGGCTTGCGGCGCACCGCCTCGGTGAGCTGCCCGCCCTCCTCGTAACCGACATAGCCCGGAGGAGAGCCGATCAGCCGGCTGACCGTGTGGCGCTCCTGGTACTCGCTCATGTCGATGCGGATCATCGCCTCCTCGGCGTCGAACAGCGCCTCGGAGAGCGTGCGCGCGAGCTCGGTCTTCCCCACGCCGGTCGGTCCCAGGAAGATGAACGACCCGACCGGTCGCCGGGGATCCCTGATACCGGAGCGCGCGCGGATGACGGCGTCCGCCACCAGGCCGACGGCCTCGTCCTGGCCGACCACCCGCTGATGCAGGATGTCGTCCAGGCGCAGCAGCTTCTCGCGCTCGCCCTCGACGAGCCGGGTGACGGGGATGCCGGTCCAGCGGGACACGATGTCGGCGATCTCCTCCTCGGTCACCAGTTCACGCAGCAGCGGTTGCCCGTGCTGGCGGCCGGCCAGTCGTTCCTCCTCGGCGGCCAGCCGGCGTTCCAGCTCCGGGAGTTGGCCGTGGCGCAGCTCGGCGGCGGTGTTGAGGTCGTAGGCCCGCTCGGCTTCGTCCGCGCGCCGGCGGACGTGCTCGATCTCCTCGCGCAGCTCCTGAACCTTGCGGATGGCCTGGCGCTCGGATTCCCACTGGGCGCGCATCGCGTCGGCCTCCGCGCNCAGGTCGGCGAGTTCCTTGCGGAGCTGGTCGAGCCGGGCGACGCTGGCCGGGTCGCTCTCCTTCGCCAGCGCGGCCTCCTCGATCTCCAGCCGGGTGACCTTGNGGGTGGTCTCGTCGAGCGCGGTGGGCATCGAGTCGATGTCGGTGCGGAGCATGGCGCACGCCTCGTCGACGAGGTCGATCGCCTTGTCGGGCAGGAACCGGTCGGAGATGTAGCGGTGCGACAGCACGGCCGCGGCGACCAACGCACCGTCCTGGATCCGCACGCCGTGGAAGATCTCGAACCGTTCGCGCAGTCCGCGCAGGATGGAGATGGTGTCCTCCACCGACGGTTCGTCGACCAGCACCGGCTGGAAGCGGCGTTCGAACGCGGCGTCGGATTCGATGTGCTTGCGGTACTCCTCGACGGTGGTGGCGCCGATGAGGTGCAGTTCGCCGCGGGCGAGCATCGGCTTGAGCATGTTCCCGGCGTCCATCGATCCCTCGGCGGCACCGGCGCCCACGACGGTGTGCAGCTCGTCGACGAACAGCAGGATCCGGCCTTCGGCCGCCCTGACCTCGCCGAGGACGGCCTTGAGNCGCTCCTCGAACTCGCCCCGGTACTTGGCTCCGGCGACCAGCGCCGCCAGGTCGAGCTGGAACACCGTCCGGTCGCGCAGTCCCTCAGGTACATCGCCCCGGTGGATGCGCTGGGCGAGGCCCTCGACGATCGCCGTCTTGCCGACCCCGGGGTCGCCGAGCAGCACCGGATTGTTCTTCGTCTTGCGGGAGAGGATCTGCACGATCCGGCGGATCTCGGAGTCGCGGCCGATGACCGGGTCGAGCCGATCGTCGCGGGCCTCCGCGACCAGGTCGCGGCCGTACTTCTCGAGCGCCTCGTAGGTGGCCTCGGGGTTCGCGGACGTCACCCGCTGGTTCCCGCGCACCTCGGTCAGGGCGGCGAGCAGCTTCTCCCTGGTGAGGCCGTTCTGGGCGAGGATCCGGCCGGCGGCGCCGGACTGTCCCTCGTCGACGAGGGCGAGCAGGAGGTGCTCGACCGACACGTACTCGTCCTTGAGCCGACCGGCCTCCCTGCTGGCGGCGTCCAGCAGGCGGGACAGCCGCTGGGTCACGTACACCTCGCCGGGTCGCGCGCCGGGTCCGGACACCCTGGGCCGGCGCCGCAGTTCGTTCTCGACCGCTTCGGCGACCGCGGCCGGATCTCCGCCCGAGGCGATCAGCAGGCGGCGCACCAGTCCCTCGGGTGGTTCGAGCAGCGCGGCCAGCAGGTGCTCGCCGTCCACCTCGACCTGGCCGAGGCGCACCGCTCGTGCCTGCGCGGCGTCAAGAGCCTCGCGGGACTTCTCGGTCAGCTTGTTCATGTCCATGGATGCACCTCGCCTCGGGCGGGTCGGGCACGGAGGAGCCGTTCGAGTTCGTCGATCCGGTCGAGCAGGTCGAGCACGACCCCGGTCGCCGTGTAGGTGATGCCGAGGTCGCGGCGCAGCCGTTCGATCCGGCCGGCGCGTGCCACCGCCGTCATCGCGAGTGTGTAGTGGCCGGCGGGGTCGATCTCCGCGTCGAGGAGACCCAGCGTCACCAGCCGTCGGACGAGGTCGGGATGCAGGTGCNCCGCGCCACAGAACGCGTCGAGGTCGAGGCCCTGGGTACGGGCGCCGGCGCGCACGAGCAGCGTCGTCATGACCTCTCCCTGGGGTTGAAGGACGAGACCTCCGCGAGCTCGCGGAACAGCTCCGTCTCCCGCGCGGTGGGGTTGGCCGGGACCATGATTCGGGCGTGCGCGTAGAGGTCGCCGGCGCGGTCACCGCGCCTCGAACCACGCGCCGGGCGGGGCAGGCCCTTGCCGCGCAGGCGGAGCTTGCGGCCGGTGGAGGTGCCGGGCTGGACGGTGACGGTCACCTGCTCGCCGTCCGGGATGGTGATGGCGACCTTCGTGCCGAGCACGCCCTCCCATGGCGCGAGGGGCAGATCGGTGTGCACGTCCCGGCCTTCGACCCAGAATCGGGGGCCGGGCACCAGCCGCACCACGAGGTAGAGGTCGCCCGGATCCCCGCCGTCCCGGCCGCGGCCGCCCTGGCCCGCGAGCCGCAGCCGCTGCCCGTNCATCACTCCGGGGGGGATGGTGACCTGGACCTCGCGAGGTCCGGTCGGGCCCGCCAGGGTGACCCTGCGCCGACCGCCTTGGTAGGCCTCGGCGAGGGTGACGTCGATCTCGGCTTCCTGGTCGGCACCGGACACCGGTCCCGCCCGGCCTCGGCCGCGGAAGAAGCCGCCGCCCGTGCCGCCGAACAGGTCCTCGAAGTCGAACCCCTCGAACCCCTCGAACCGGAAGCCCGGGCCACCGGCGCCGGCACGCGCCCCGGCACCCGCGCCTGCGCCCGCCCATCGTTCGGCGCCTTCGGGCATCCGGCGGAAATCCCGGCCGAACCGGTCGTAGCGCGCCCGGGTGTCGGGATCGGAGAGCACGTCATACGCCTCCGACAGGTCCTTGAACCGCTCCTCGGCCCCAGGATCGGAGTTGACGTCGGGGTGGTACTGGCGGGCGAGTTTCCGGTACGCCCGCTGGATCGCGTCGGCGTCGGCGTTCCGGGGAACCCCGAGGATCTCGTAGAAGTCCTCGTTGGCCCGATTCGTGGTCTGGCCGCTGCTCATGTCACGATGCTTCCGACTCGGTATCCGGTTCTGGTCCCTTTCCTGGTTCCGACCCGGTATCCCGCCTTGGCCCGTCGTTCGATTTTGCTCCGTTGTTCGATTCTGGTCCGTTGTTCGGTTTCGGTCCGGCGCTCANGGCCACGGACGCGGGGCGCAGTACGCGGCCGTCGGCCTGGTAGCCCGGGCGGAGCACCTCCACGACGGTGCCCGCCGGGGGAGGACGGGACGTCGAGCCGCTGTCGACGACGGCGCCGACCTCGTGACGGGTCGGGTCGAAGGCGCCGGTCTCGTCGTCGAGCCGAGTGACCCCGGAGTTCCGCAGCGCGCCCAGAGCGAGCTGGCGTACCCCGCGTACCCCGTCGACGAGCGAGTCCGGGTCGGCGTCCGCGTGCGAGAGGGCGAGCTCAAGGTGATCCAGCACCGGCACCCACGCGAGAACCACACGATCCCGCTCGGCTGCCTTCGCGGCGCCGATCTCGCGTCCGGTCCGCCGACGGTAGTTGTCGAAGTCGGCGAGGGTCCGCAGGTGGCTGGCCTGGCACTGCTCGAGCTTCGCGGCGAGGTCGGGTGCCGGGGTGGTCTCGGGCCGCTCGGCATCCGATCGGTTCTCACCCATCGTCATGCGTGGTGAAGTCGGCGTCGATGACGTCGTCCCCACCGGCCGAGGTCTCGNCCGGTCCACCGGCTCCAGCTCCGCCGCCTCCAGCTCCGGCTCCGGCTCCGGCGCCGCCGCTGGCCGTCGGTGCCGTCTCGCGCTGCGCGCCGGCCGGGAGGCCGTAGAGGACCTGCTGGAGATCGTTGATGATCGGNCGGACGCGGTCGACGTCGNCGTGCTCCTCCAGCGCGCGGCGGGCGTCGGCGATGAGCTGTTCGGCGCGGGCCTTCTCGTGCACGGGGACCTGGTCGCCGAGTTCGGTGAGCCGCTGCTCGACCTGGTAGACGATCGTGTCGAGCTGGTTGNGGGCGTCGGCGTTCTCGCGCAGCCGGGCGTCCTCGGCCCGGTTGCGCTCGGCGTCGGCGACCATGCGCTGGATCTCGTCCTGCGGCAGGTTGGTGTTGTCCGAGATGGTGATCTGCTGTTCGGCGCCGGTGCCCTTGTCCTTCGCGGTGACGTTGAGGATGCCGTTGGCGTCGATGTCGTAGGTGACGTCGACCTGTGCCTGGCCGCGCGGGGCGGGTCGGATGCCCTCGAGCCGGAACCGGCCCAGCGTCCGGTTGTCGGCGGCCATCTCACGTTCGCCCTGGAGCACCACGATGTCGACGGCCGACTGGTTGTCCTCCGCCGTCGAGAACGTCTCGCTCCGGCGCGCGGGGATGGTGGTGTTGCGGTCGATCACCTTCGTGCTCACGCCACCGAGCGTCTCGACACCGAGGGAGAGCGGGGTGACGTCCAGCAGCAGCACGTCGGAGACCTCGCCCTTGATGACCGCGGCCTGGATGGCGGCGCCGACGGCGACGACCTCGTCCGGGTTGACCGTCATGTTCGGTTCCTTGCCGGCGGTCAGCCGGCGCACCAGGGCCTGCACGGCCGGCATGCGGGTGGCGCCGCCGACGAGGATCACCTCGTCGAGGTCCTGCTCGGAGACCTTCGCGTCCGCCATCGCCTGGCGCAGCGGCGGCAGGCATCGCTCGAGCAGATCGGCCGTGATCTTCTCGAACTGCGAGCGGGTGATGGTGGTGTTGAGGTGTCTCGGGCCGTTCGCGTCGGCGGTGATGAACGGCAGGTTGATCTGGGTCTGGGAGACAGTCGAGAGCTCGACCTTCGCCTTCTCGGCGGCTTCGAAGAGCCGCTGCAGTGCCTGCGGATCGTTGCGCAGGTCGATGCCGGTCTGGTTCCGGAACTCGTCGGCGAGGAAGTCGACGAGGCGGCGGTCCCAGTCGTTGCCGCCGAGATGGGTGTCGCCGGCGGTCGCCCGCACCTCGACGATGCCGTCGCCCACGTCGAGGACGGACACGTCGAAGGTGCCGCCGCCCAGGTCGAAGACCAGTACGGTCTCGTGCGACCTCTTGTCCATCCCGTAGGCCAGCGCGGCGGCGGTGGGCTCGTTGATGATGCGCAGCACGTCCAGGCCGGCGATCCGGCCGGCGTCCTTGGTCGACTGCCGTTGCGCGTCGTTGAAGTACGCCGGCACCGTGATCACGNCTTCGGTGACCTTTTCGCCGAGGAACTTGGNGGCGTCGTCGGCCAGTTTCCGGAGCACCATCGCCGAGATCTCCTCGGGGGCGTACTCGCGCCCGCGAACGACGATCCTTACTGCGTCTTCCTTTCCGGCGGTGATGTCGTACGTGACCGTCTTCAGCTCGCTGGTAACCTCGCTGTACCGGCGGCCGATGAACCGCTTGACCNCGGTGATCGTGCCTTTGGGATTGAGCACCGCCTGACGGCGGGCGAGTTCACCCACCAGCCGCTCGCCGCTCTCCGTGAAAGCAACGACCGAAGGCGTCGTGCGCGAGCCCTCAATATTGGGGACAACTGTCGGCTGGCCGCCCTCGACAACGGCGATGACCGAGTTCGTCGTCCCCAGGTCTATTCCTACTGCCTTACCCACGATGACCTCCCGGTGGGAGCCTTCTGGTGGAAGTGGCGGGGCCCCGGCAGTCCTCACGACCACGGTAGGACCGGCCGGACGAAGACCGCAACATGCCGCCACCCGGCGAACCAGTGCAAGACGGCGGAGCAGAGGCCGACACGTCCGCACGACGCGCCACCGCGCGCGCCGGGCCGGCGGACGATCAATGTCAGCTTCGGCTGCTCCCGGCGGACGAGAGCCGGCCGAACTCGGTCTGCGCCAGAAGCCGGGCCGCCTCGTGCGCCACGTCGGCATCGACGAGCAGGTCGTAGCGATCGGCACTCAGCGCCGACACGGAGACGAAATCCCGCCGGCCCCGGCTGAACGCGTACATGAGCAGGCCCATCAGAGCACCGAGGACTGCGCCGAAGATGGCTCCGTAGAGCGCGAGCAGCGCCGCTGCCTGGACAGGATTGATCCAGTTGAACAGGCCGAAGATCCAGCCGATCAGTGCGCCCGTGACGGCACCGGCGAGCGCCGACCGGCCTGCCGCGGACGCCCAGGTCAGCCGGCCCGTGACCTTCTCGACCGTGTGCAGGTCGCGGCCGACGATGGCGGTCCNTTCCACCGGGAAGTGAAGGTCGGCAAGTCGATCGACGGCCCGTTCGGCATCGGCGTAGGTACTGAAGGTGGCGACCACTTGCTGCGACCCGACCGTGTGGCCGGTCCCGTCCGCACGGTCCGTTCCCCGCTCGCTGCGAGCATCATCGGGGCCCGGGTCGCCGCGGTGGAGAACCCCTGCTCNAGGAGCACCGGCTCCAAGGTCATTCGACCGTGAGCCGCGGGCACTGCCCCCATCTGTCGCGAAATTGCCATCACCATGTGACATATCGATCGCCCCCACCCGACGTGGGTCGTGATTGCACCACCGCGCAGGGCATCCAAGATGTTTCCCCGAACGACGCGGTCGTTCTGGAGAGCCTGCCCGCNTGCCGGGTACCCAACCGAGTGTGCCCAAGATCCCCGGGGGCCACCACATCGAGATCTCCGAGCCCTCGGCGACGCGGAGCGGCCGGGCGATCGANGATGTTTCGGCCCGGGCTGACCTCACCACGCCTTCCCTTCCTCGCGTGNCTTCCCCCAGGTGTTCAAGGGAGGTTCACCGGCGGCTTAAAGGAGGAGGTCGAAGATGNGGCTGACGCGTTCCCATTCGCTGGGTCCGGGATTCTTGAGCTCCGGTTCGATGATCGTGAAGGCTCTGGCGAGTGCGAGGCTCAGTCCGCCGACGATGAGGGGAAGGCGGGCCGNGGTGTCGTCGCTCAGGGCAAGGTCCAGCGGGGGACGAGCCGCGATCTGTTCCAGGATGGGACGCAGCTCGATCTCCTCGTCGAGATCCCGGAAATGATGTATGCTCTCCTGGAGGCCCTTGGTGATGGGCAGGTCCCAGGGTTCTATCACATCTCGGACGTTTGCCTTCGCGGTCGCCTGCGCCATGAGCAGCAGATCGTAGACCTTGTTGTTGACGAAATCGCCGTAACGCTTCACGTCGTTCTTGTCCATGTCCAGACCCGCGGCGATCCGGANGAATCGCTCGAATCTGGTCACGCCCATAACCGGCATGGTGGTCCTCCCTCGGCTGGTCGTCGCGTGCGCGCCGCTATCCGGCGCGTACAACGTCAAGCATTCCATGCAGGTGGGCGGCGGCCTGTTCAACGTCGAAATGCTTGTACTGCCCGGCTCTCGACTCGGCAGACAGGACCCCGCACCGGTGCACGTTCTCGAAGTCACCGTAGGGGAACTTGTACCGCGTCCTCCGGCCCTCGCCGACCTTGTCGTCGATCCCCAGGTACCACCTCTGGTACTCACCGAGGCCATGCTCCTCGACGAACCTTCTCTCCCGCTGAGCTGACGGCTGATGCTCGCTCCAGTCGTCCCGCTCGTCCAGCATGACCTTCCTGTCCTCGATCAGCTTCCGGGCATGGTCATAGGCCTTTCTGTTCAGTCTCACCGCCACGATCTCCCCCGATCCTCATTGCTACGTTTCTACCCGGGTCCACTCTGCCCACGTCNACGTAGCCAGAGTGGAACGGGTGGGCTGGTTCCNCAAGAGATCAGTTCTCGAGCTCACANGAACGCTATCTCAGTAATGTCGCCGCATGCTCCCATGCCTCTGCGCGGGGCCGCGGGAGCCTGGGAAGGCCGCGGGAGCCTGGGAAGACAGCCGCGAACCGGCGATGTGTTTTCTGTTGGNCGCGGTGGGGCATCACNCCATTTTGGTCGCCGAGCAGGCAGGATAGAGGGTCATGTCCAATAACCGCGTGTTTCGTGACCGCAGGCTGGGGTGCGGGCCAGGAGGAACTGGNGATGGGCGCGATCGCCGGCGGCGGGGTGCTGGTTCAGGCCACTTCGAGGAGTCGTATGTCTGAGCGGCGCTCGACCACCGACCAGAACCTTCGACGGGAGCACGGCGCAACGGACGGGGAGGGACCGNCCGCCGCAGCCACGCCGACCTCCGCACGTAGGGACGCGTTCGACCCGACCGAGACTCCTGATCGGACCGAGACTCCTGATCTGACCGAGACACCCGACCTGTACGGGGCGTATCCCAGGCTGTCCGACGATCAGATCGCGACCCTGGCCGCCCGCGGGGAACGGCGCCAGGTCCGGGCCGGCGAGGTGNTGGTCCGGGAGGGCGAACGGACCGAGGAGTTCCTGGTCATCCTGCGTGGCAAGGTACTTGTGATCACCGGGTACGGCACCGACGAGGAACGGGTGGTCCGGGTGCACGGACCCGGTCGTTACCTCGGTGAGCTGGGTTTGCTGGAGGGCCAGGTCTCCTTCTTCACTGCGATCGCCGGCGAGGACGGCGAGATACTTGCGGTGCCGCTGGACGTCCTGCGGGAGGTGACAAACCGCGACGCCGGTCTCGGCGACGAGATCGTGCGGACCTGCTTCCAGCGCCGATCGATGCTGATCGGCCTGGGCGCCGGATTCCGGATCATCGGCTCCCGCTACAGCCCGGACAGCCGGCGGCTGCGGGAGTTCGCCGCGCGCAACCGGATGCCGCACCGGTTCGTGGACCTGGAACAGGACCGCGAGGCAGAGCAGGTGCTGCGCGCCATCGGCCTGACGCCCCAGGACACCCCGGTGGTGATCTGGCGGGACACCCTGGTGCTGCGCAATCCGAGCAACACCGAGCTGGCCCAGGCCATCGGCCTGCCAGTGGGCCGATCGGACACGTCGGTGCGGGACGTGCTGGTCATCGGGGCCGGTCCCGCCGGGCTCGCGGCGGCTGTCTACGCCGCCTCGGAGGGGATGGCCACCACCGTGTTCGATGCCGTCGCCACCGGCGGGCAGGCGGGCACATCGTCCCGGATCGAGAACTACCTGGGCTTCCCCGCGGGGATCTCCGGGGCGGAACTCGCCGACCGCGCGGCCATCCAGGCGCACAAGTTCGGCGCCGAGATCAACGTGCCGGCCGAGGCGGTGGCGCTGGTACCGGACGGTGACCTGTACGTGGTCCGGTGNGACACCGGCGGCTCTCACACCGAGATCGTCAGCCGGACCGTAGTGATCGCCACCGGCGCGCGGTACCGCCGGCTGGACGTGCCCGGCATCGACAGGTTCGAGGGGACCGACGTCCACTACGCCGCGACGGTGATGGAGGCCCGCCTGTGCGCCAGCCGCCCGGTCGCGGTGGTCGGCGGTGGCAACTCCGCCGGGCAGGCCACGATCTTCCTGGCCGACATCGCGCCGGTCGTCCACCTGGTGGTCCGGGAGGACGACCTGGCCGCGAACATGTCGCGGTACCTGATCGACCGGATCATGCGGCATCCCCGGATTTTCGTCGTGCCGCACACGGAGGTCCAGCAGGTGCAGGGAGACGACTCGCTGCGAGCTGTCGTACTGCGTGACAAGCACACCGGTGAACAGCGCACGGTCCCGGCCGAGGCCCTGTTCGTCTTCATCGGCGCGAAGCCCTGCACCGGGTGGCTCGCGGACACCGTCGCGCTGGACGACCGCGGTTTCGTGCTCACCGGCACGGACGCAGAAGAAGCCATGACCAGGACCACCACCGCGACCAGTGCGGCAGGCAACGCCACGACCGCCGCCACGACCGCCGCCACGACGACGCGGGACGGCGCGCCGCGGCGTCCCGACTGCCGCACGAACATGCTGGAGACCAGTCAACCCGGCGTCTTCGCCGTGGGTGACGTGCGCAGCGGCACCGTCCGCCGAGTCGCCTCAGCCGTCGGCGAGGGCGCCACCGCCATCCGCATGTTGTACGCATACCTCGAAAGCACCGGCAGCCCGGCATCGGTGACCTTCAGAAGGAGCCGAGGCGGTTGAGGTCGTTCTCGGAGGCGGTGGTGGAGTTCCAGCCGGGGGAGGCGGCCCGGCGGCCTTCCGCACAGCGGCGGCTGGTGGCCTCGGCGAAGGTATGGAACGCGGCGGACGCCCACAAATTGGGCCATAAGTTCCGTGAACGGGCCGAGCACCGCTTCGTCGAAGAGGTCCGCGATGGTCACGGCCGGCAACGGCGGGTCGATCGTCTGTACCAGCTCGGGTGCGGGCGCGAAGTACGTGCAGAACCTCGCCGACTACAACGCCTCCAAGGCGGGCGTCATCGCCCTCGGTAGGACACTGGCCAACGAGCTTGCCGCCCAGCAGATCCGAGTCAACGTGCTGTGCCCCGGCACCGTGAACACCCCGCTCGTCACCGAGAACGCCGGCACGTTCAAGCTGTTCCGNCCCGATCTCGAGAACCCGACGATCGAGGACGCCAGGCCGGTCTTCGCCTCGATCATGCGGATGGGCCAGCCGTGGATCGAGCCGGTCGACGTCTCCAACGCCNTCGTCTTCCTCGCCAGCGACGAGGCGCGTTACATCACCGGCACGGTCATCCCGGTGGACCAGGGCTCGATGAACCGGGCTGTCCGACATGACTCGAGCACCACGGGATCCGGGTTGATNCCAGNCGCCCGGCCGCCCGTATCCGCCCGACGCGCAGTATTCACCAAAGTTCACCTCCCTGCCGGATCTCTCCCGGCACGGCGCGGGAGTGCGGGGCGGCTCATCGGTCCTCCGATGTCGGTTCGAGAAACGACGAGAGATCGCGGCGGAGCAGGAACTTCTGCACTTTCCCCGACGGCGTCCGCGGAAACTCCGTCGCGATGTGCAACCCTTCGGGCCACTTTACCTTGGTCAGGCCGGCGCCGAGCAGATGACGCCGCACCTGTTCCAGGTCCGGCCGTGTCGCTCCCGGCCGCAGCCGCANCACGGCGTGCGCGCGTTCCCCTGTGCTTTCGTCGGGCATGCCGATCTCAGCGNCTTCCACCACGCCGGGGAGGGCGAGCAGCACATTCTCGATCTCGCCTGGGCTGATGTTCACGCCGTTGCGGATGATGAGATCCTTGCTGCGACCGGTGATCGTCAACCAGCCTTCCGCATCGAGGAAGCCGATGTCGCCGGTCCGCAACCAGCCGTCGGCGTCGAACAGCTCCGCGTTCAGCTCGGGATCGAGGTAGCCGGTCATCAGGTCGGGACCGCGGGCGCAGACCTCGCCGGCCTCACCGGGCGCCGCCGTCTCGCCCGAATCCCGGAGAATCTTCAGCTCCACGCCGGGCAGCGGCCTGCCGTCCGTTGTCTCACGTTTGTCGGCCGGGTCGGTGACGGCGGCTCCGGTGATCGTGGGATGTTCGGTCAACCCGTAGCTGCGAACGACGTCGATGCCCAGCTGGCCGGCGCGTCTGGCGAGGGAGGTGGGCACGGGGGAGGCACCGAGCACGACGGAGTCGATCTGTGCCAGTCGTCCGGGGGTCAGGTCGGGAGAGTCAAGCAGGCTGGCCAGAAAATACACCGCCCCGGTGCCCGCGGAAAGGCCCGTGGCATCCATGGCAGCGAAGACGTCGGCGGGATCCCANGTATCCATGAGGTTCACGGGCTGGCCGCGGTGAATCGGCAGCAGGAGGCCCAGCAGCATTCCCGCGGCATGGGAGATCGGGCCGCNGGTGAGCTGTGGCCGGCTCGAGGACGGGACCAGAATGGGTAGATGCGACCGGACTTCGGCGCACAGCGATCTGTGCGTGTGGACGACGCCTTTCGGNGCCGATCCGGTCCCGGAGGTGAATGNCAGCAGTGCGATCTGGTCGGGGTCCGTCCGTATCGGTTCGCTCGCGATCGGTTCGCTCGCGCGGTGCGCGACGAAGGCATCGAAGCCTTCGCAGCCGGTGGGCACCGGTCCACCCACGACGACGATGTGCTCAACCGAGGGTGCTGTCGACCTCAACGCTGTCACGACGTCGGAGCATCGGGCGGGATCGGCGCCTGAGGTGATAACGACTCGGGCCCGACTCAGTCGCGCGATTTTCCCCAGATCCGACCCGCTGACGTAGTGGGGAACAGGGACGGCCACCGCGCCCGCGAACGCCAGGCCGGCGAACGAGACGGCGGCCTCCAGCCAGTTGGGGAGGTGAAAGATGACCGGGTCGCCCGATCGCACGTTGCGGTGGTGCAGGGAACCGGCCACTCGGGTGGCCAGATCCCGCACATCCCGATAGGTGCCGGAGTATGNCCGAGTTCGGGACCAGACGCGGAAGACCGTGTCCGGCCGGCCGGTGAGACCATGATCAATTAATTGTCCCAGGGTGGTGTCGTCCCACCAGNCCCGGCGGAGATAGTACTGGCGGCGTGACGCCTGGACCATCGAATCCTGACGGGTCATCCTGGCGCCCACCTTCTCGTGACATCGCTGCAACCGAATGATTTATGGACTATAGTACAGAAATTATCTCCAGGTAAAGCCCCAGCTGCGGGACCTGGCGGCCGAGTGGGTGCGGAAGTGCGGCGCCGACGGCGCCGGCGGCGCCCGGAGAAGATCTTGGTGGCTNTGTGGCCCGGGTCGCCGTGAATTGGCCTCCGGAACGCGTGGGCGAGCGAGTCCGCCTGATCGTCCGCCCGCAACCTGGAGCAAGGTTGGGAAATCTGAGCTGACCGCGCGGTGGAACGCGTCGGTCGCATCAGCCGGCGTGAGGTGAGCCCGCCAGGAAGAGGAGCTGATGCCAGGACCCTTACAGGATCTCCGGGTGCTCGAACTCGGCGGGATCGGCCCGGGGCCGCATGCCGCCATGCTGCTGGCCGATCTGGGGGCGGATGTCGTCCGGGTGGAGCGGCCGGCCAGTGGTCTGCAGGTACTGCCCGAAGAGGCAGAGGCCTGGATGCTGCGCGGCCGTAGTTCTGTTTCGGCGAATCTGAAGGAATCGCGCGGCCGTGATATCGTACTCGCGCTTGCCGGGCGCGCGGACGTGCTGATCGAGGGATAGCGCCCGGGCGTGACAGAGCGGCTCGGCGTGGGGCCCGACAACTGCCTCGAGCGCAACCCGCGCCTCATCTATGCGCGTGTGACCGGATGGGGCCAGGACGGGCCGCTGGCCCTGTGGGCGGGACACGACATCAACTTCATCTCGCTCACGGGAGTGCTCAACGCGATCGGGACCGAGGGCGCGCGGCCCACGCCGCCGCTCAACCTTGTCGGCGACTTCGGGGGCGGCTCGCTCTATCTGGTAATGGGTGTTCTGGCCGCCCTGTATGAGCGGGAACGGTCCGGCGAAAGACAGGTTCTCGACGCGGCAGTCGTCGACGGGACGTGCTCGCTCGCGTAGATGATGTGGGCGGGACGCGCGGGGGTGGCTGGTCGGACGAACCGGCGAGCAACCTGNTCGACTCCGAGGCTCCGTACTATGACACCTACAGCCTCGGGATGTTCCTCGCCGATCTCGATGCAGATGTGATCAAGGTTGAGGCGCCACCGCGGGGCGATTATCTGCGCTACTTTCTCGGCCAGCTCGAACCCGGTTACAGCGTGCCGCATCTGCAGGTGAACAAGAACAAGCGCTCAATCGCGCTGGACGTGCGCNCCGACGCTGGCCGGGAGGTGTTCTGGCGCCTGCTGGACGGTGCGGAGAGCTTCCTCGACGGATAGCCTTCGGGGCGAACGGGCCGTACCGTGGTATCCCGGCGCACGGGATGATGATGGGCGCGGTGGCCGGGGCGCACCTGCTGGCCCGCGGCGACGACGGGCTGCTGCACCCGCGGGAGCCGACCACGGCANGCACCGAGATGGCCGACGAGGCAACGGTGGTGGGGGCGATGCAGGCTGCCCTCTACGCCTGCGCCGCCCTCATCCGGGCCCGCGAAACACGGATCTACAACCGCACCGNCGCCCCGCTCCTCGGCCAGCACAACACCGAGATCCTGCGCGACCTGCTCGGCCTCTCCGACGAAGCAGTCAAGACTCTCGAAGCCAACGGCGTCATCGGCACGGAACCCAGGACCGGTGGTCGTAGTCGTGGCATGCGGTAGCACGCACCGCGCCGGCCGAGGCCCATCAGCGCACAAATCAGCGCTGTTGTGCGTTGCGGGGAGACGGCGCAGGCCGGCCCAGGAGCGTCAGGTCTGGTCGCGCAGCGCCCGGCGCAGGAGCTTCCCGCTGGTCGTCTTCGGAATGTCGTCGACCAGCTCGAGCAGCCGCGGGTACTTGTACGCCGCCATCCGTTCCCGGGCGAAGGCGATGAGTTCCTGCGCGGTGGCGTTCGCTCCCGGCACGAGCGAGACGTACGCCTTCACGGTCTCGCCGCGGTAGTCGTCGGCGACGCCGACGANGGCTGCTTCTCGTACCGCCGGATGCTCGTAGAGTACGTCCTCGACCTCGCGCGGCCAGACCTTGTAGCCGCCCGCGTTGATCTGATCCTTCTTGCGATCCACGAGATAGAACCAGCCGTGCTCGTCCATGAAGCCGACGTCGCCGGTCCGCAGCTCGCCGGCGACGAAGGCCTGGGCGGTCTCCGCGGGTTTGCGCCAGTAGCCCGCGCAGACCTGAGGTCCCGATACCGCGATCTCCCCGATCGTGCCGGGAGCGCAGGGCGCGCCCGCCTCGTCGAGGATCCGCACGGTCGTGTCGAAGACCGGTATGCCGACGGCGAGCGCACCGCTCACGGGATCGACAGGCGCCTCGACCCCGAACGGCACGCCCATCGCCGGAGAGGTCGTCTCGGTCAGGCCGTAGATGTTGTGGATGTAGATCCCGAAGCGCTGCTGGAAGGCCCGCGCCGTGGCGGGGGCGATCGGCGCGCCGCCGGAGTAGAGGGCTCGCAGCGAGGTGAGCGCGTCGGGATCCGTGTCGGCGGCGTTCATCAGCGCGATGAAGACCGTGATGGACCCGACCATGAAGGTCGCCCGCTCGTCGCGGACGGTGCGCAGCAGGTCCGACACGTCGAACCGGTAGGTCAGCACCAGCGGTGCCCCGATCAGCAGCGACACCGCNATGTGGGCGATGAGACCGGTGATGTGGAACAGCGGCGCAACACCGAGAACGACGTCGTCACCGTTCAGCCCGACCCAGTCGCGGAAGGTCTGGGCGTTGAACACGGCGTTGCCGTGCGTCGTCATGGCCCCCTTCGGGGGCCCGGTGGTCCCCGAGGTGTACGTAAGAAGGGCGACGTCCGAACCCTGCAACGCCGGGCGGACCGGACGTTCGCCGTCGTGCTCGCCGACGAGCTCGAGCAGGTCGTGCGTCCCCTCCGCCCGGGTGCGCACGATGCCCGTGAGCAGCGAAGACTCGTCGGCCGCGAGGTCGAGCTCCGAGGTCGTCAACACCGTCCGGACGGCCGTGCTCCGCACCACCGCGGCCGCGACGTCGCGGTACAACGATTCGAGGCTGACCAGCACGGTCGCTCCGGAGTCGTGCAGGATCTCCGCGAGCTCCCGCGCCTTGTACATCGGGTTGGCCGACACCGCAACGCCGCCTGCCTTCCACACCGCCACCTGCGCGATGACGAACTGCGGCACGTTCTGCAGGTAGAGCACGGCACGGTCGCCCGCCGCGAAGCCCAGCGCCAGCAATCCGCTCGCCAACGCATCGCTCATCCGGTCGAGCTCGGCAAAGGTGATCGAGCGGCCGAAATAGCGGATGGCCGGCCGGTCCGGCACCCGCCGTACCGACGCCTCGATCATGTCGAGGATCGAGGCGAATTCCGGCTCGATGTGCGTCGGTAGTGTCGACGGGTAGAGGGAGTGCCACGCCTCGGTGGGTGTGGCGGCTTCGCTCGTCACAGCGCGCGTAGCAGCCNGAGGCCGTTGTCGCGCAGGAACGCCCGCCGGCGTTCGTCCCCGAGTGCGCTGACCCTGTCGAAGAAGTCCGCCGGCTCGCGCATGCCCTCGGCGTGCGGCCAGTCCGAGCCCATGAGCAGGCTGTCCGTGGTGCCGAGCCGGTCGGCGAGTGCCACCACGTCGTCCTCCGGATACGGGACCACCCGGACGAACTGCTGGAAGATCGTGCTCGGGCGTTCGGTGAGCGGGCCGCCCAGCCACGGACCATTGCGCCCCATGCCGCGGCTTTTGTCCATGTGCTTGACGAAGTGCGGCACCCACTCGGCGCCGAACTCGCTGACCAGGACCCGGATGTTCGGGAAGCGCCCGAACAGGTTGTCAAAGATGAGCGCCGACAGGGTGTCGGTGATCGGCCGCTCGCCGTAGGTGTTCTGCCACTGCCAGGCGGAGAACTGGAACGGCGGGACCAGACCCCAGCCCCACGGGGAGGCGACGTTGTCCTGGTAGAAGAACTCTGTGATGTGATAAGCCAGCACGGCTCCGGCCTCGTTCATCCGCTTCCAGAACGGGTCGAAGTAGGGGTCNCCCGGCGTCCGCCCGTAGGCCGGGCCGGTCGGCAGCATGATGAAGCGAGNCCCGGCCGCCAGCACCCGGTCGAGCTCCGCGACGGCCCGGTCGAGGTCCCGCAGAGACAGCAGCGCCGGCGCGTAGGACCGGTCCTTGTAGTTGAATCCCCAGTCCTCGTCGATCCAGCGATTGAACGACTCGAGATTGTCGTACAGCGGGCCCACGCCCTGGAGGTAGGCCTCCGCCATCAGCGCCCAGNCACCCGGGTACATGATCGAGCGCTCGACCTGCTGTTCGTCCATCTGCTTGAGCCGCACGTCCCGGTCGAGGTACTCCGGCTGCAACGGCTGCCAGAAGCGCTCGGCGTCGGCGGCCTCCCCGGAGGCGCGTTGGCGCAGCATCTCCGCCAACGAGCCGGGAACGTAGACCTGGTCGAGGTCGTTCTCGAGGGCGGTGACGATCCGGTCGCCGGCCAGCAGCACCTTCTTGCCGCTCGGCGCGACGATCGGCGCCACCGCGCTGTCGATCCTGGACTTGGGCATGTGCCGGGTGAAGCAGTCCTCGGCCTCGTAGGAGTGCTGGTCGAAGTCCACGAGCTGGTAGGGCAGTCGCCCGACGGTGTTCTCGATCATGGCCATCAGAGGTAGTCCTTCGTCATGCTGGTGTCAGGAACGGGAAGTGGGCGCGGGCACGTCGAGCACGATCGCGGATCCCATGCCCCCACCCGCGCATAGCGCCGCGACGCCGGTCCCCCCACCACGCCGTCGCAGCTCATGGACGAGCGTCGTAATCATGCGGGCGCCACTGGCCGCGATGGGGTGACCGAGGCTGCAGNCGGACCCGTTGACGTTCACGGTCGCCGGGTCGATGTCGAGGGCCCGGGTCGTGGCCACGCACATCGAGGCGAAGGCCTCGTTGATCTCGAACAGGTCGACGTCGCCCAGCGCCGTCCCCGAACGTGCGAGCGCCATCATGATGGCCTCGACGGGAGCGAGCCCCGTACGCACCGGGTCGACTCCCACCGAGGCCCAGCCGCGCACGAGCGCGAGCGCCTCGACCCCCTCCTGCCGGGCGAGGTCGTCCGCGAGGAGGGCCATCGCCGCCGCCCCGTCATTGAGGCCGGAGGAGTTCCCCGCGGTGATCGAGAAGCCCTCGATCTCGGGGTGCAGCACCTTGAGCCCGGCGAGCTTCTCCGCGGTCGTGTCCCGGCGGGGGTGCTCGTCAACGCCGAAGACGACCTCGGTCCCGTCGACCCGGGTCACCTTGACCGGGACGATCTCGTCCTCGAACCGGCCGCCGTCGATGGCCGCGACCGCCTTGCGGTGGGACTCCGCCGCCCACGCGTCCATCTCCTCGCGGGAGACGCCCGCGATCTGCGCGGTGTTCCAGCCGACCGTGATCGACATGTCGATCGCAGGCGCCGTCTCCGTGGGCTGGTGGGACGGCGACATCCACCGCGCGGGATCGAAGTCACGGGTGCCCGGGATGCGCTGATGCACACTCGGCGTGAGTGACAGCGACTCCGTGCCACCTGCGATGACCGCCCGCCCCATGCCGGCGCGGATGTCCGCCGCCGCCGTGATCACCGCGGACAGACCCGAGGCGCACTNCCGGTTCTGGGCGAGCCCCGGCACCGAGGTCATGCCGAGGCGGACCGCCGTGTGGCGCGCGATGTTGCCGCCGCCCTGCATGACCTCGCCCAGCACGACGTCGTCGTACGCCTCGGACGGCAGCCCGCTGCGCTCGAGCGCGGCGGCTACCACGTGCTCGGCGAGATCGAAGGCGGAGGTCGCTGCAAGAGTGCCCTTGTTCGCGGTACCGATGGCGGTACGGGCCGCGGAGACAATCACTGCATCGGGTCGGACCGGCATGGCTGTCCATCTCCTTGGTTGCGTCAGGGCACCAGATCGGCGGCGAGGTTGGCGACGTTGGTGAGGAAGGCGGTGCCGCTGCGCGTGTAGTCGTAGCCGCGAAGCGGATAGCCGTTGCTGAGCAGCGCGAACGAGACGTCCGTCTCGGGGTCGTAGAACGCCAGCTGGTATGCGGCGCCGCCGTGCCCCCAGGTGCGCGGTGACCCTGTCGTCGGCATCCAGTTCCCGCCGGTCGCACCGCTGACCGTGACGAACAGGCCCATGTTCACTGGCGTCGCGGAGCCGCCGTAGAGCTGGTCACCCGCGGGTATTGCGCTCAGCCGGATCCGCGTGGCATCGTCCACGACCGCTGCGTCCCACCGGCCGGAGTGGGCTACCGCCTGGTAGAACAGCGCCATGTCGGTCGCCGATCCGACCATCGAGTGGCTCGGCTCACCGGCGGCCAGCACCTCGGGCCGGGCGAGGAACCAGGGACCCCACGGATCGACGTCCTGGTCGGCGGACGTCCGGTCCACGGCGACCATCGGCGCCACGGTCGATGCCTGCTCCTCAACCGGCACACCCAGCTGNAGCGACAGGCCCAGGGGTTCGCTGATCTCCGCCGCGAGGTACTGCCCTGCTGTGCGGCCCGTCCGGCGCTCGATGATTTCCGCGAGCAGCCACGCGGCCGACGTGAGGTGGAACTGGAGCGCGCTNCCGGGTGCATAGTCGAGCCGCCACCGGCCGAACGCCTCAAGCCGTTGTGCGCGGTCCAGCATGCGTGGAAAACCCAGCGGTGCGAACGGGAAGCCCGCCGTGTGCAGGAGGACTTGTTCGACGGTGACCTCCGCCTTGCCGTTCGCCCCGAACTCGGGGATCACGTCGGNCACCCGCTCCTCGACGGACAGCAGCCCGTCTCCGATGAGCCGCCAGACGAGCGAGGCCAGCACCGGTCGGCCGACCGACTGCAGCACGTACCGGGTGGCGGTGGTCGCCGTACCGAAGTTCTCCGACGCGACGAGCACGCCGTCCTGCGCGACGGCGACCTGGGCCGAAGGGAGCGGACCGTGCGTGGGGCCAAGGGCGATCCGCGCGAGTAGCAGATCGACCCGACGGCGGTCGATGTGACCGCGCACAGCAGTCGTGTCGGTCGCGGTCACGGTGTTATCGCCCCGTCGACGAGCCGGCGGCCCAGTCTCTCCTCGAGGAAGCCGGACTCGCCTGCGAGCGCGTCAAGCGACGCGGCCCGCCGGACATAGCCGTGGAGCTTGTGCTCCCACGTGAGGCCGATGGCGCCGAAGACCTGCATGGCTGTCCGCATGGTGTGGTCCGCGGCGCGACCGGCGGCGGCCTTGGCGAGGCAGGCATCGTCCGCATCGCCCGAGTTCCAGGCGGCCCCGACCAGCTCCTGCGCGGCCGTGAGGTGCACGTGGGCCTCGGCCAGCCGGTGACGGACGGCCTGGAAGCTGCCGATCGGTCGACCGAACTGGGTGCGCTGCGACACGTACGTTATGGCCAGGGCCAGCGCTTCCAGGCCCACGCCGACCAGTTCGGAGGCAAGCGAGCGTCGCGCCGCGGTCAGGGCCGCGGACCAGGCCGCACCGTCGACCGGACGGCCGGACGCATCCGCACGGAGCACGACCCGGCGGGCGCCGAGCGTCGTGTCCAGCAGCCCGATGCCGTGCGGGCCGATGTCGTGCGGGTCGATGTCGGACTTCGTGAGGAAGACCGCGGACCGCAGGTCCCCGACGACCAGCTTCTCCGGGATGACATCGGTGAGGAGGATCGCCAGGTCACCGGACCTGGCACGAACGGGGATCGTCACGCCCGTCCCGACGTCGACGCCGAGCGCCTCGCAGAGGGAGGTGTTCAGGACATCGCTGGCCGCGAGCGCCCTGCCCTGTTCCTCGAAGAAGGCGACGTCCGTCTGCGCGGGGTCNTCGTGGCGCGCGTCGTCCCAGCCGAGGTCCGCGAGGTCCTTGTTGACGACGGAGGGGTCGGCGCCGGCGGCGAAGACCCTGCGCAGCGTCAGGCGGAGCTCGTTGAGCGTGTCGGCGTCCATGTCAGGCCTTCCCCTCACTGGGGAGCTTCAGCACGTGGTCGGCCAGAATCGACCGCTGTACCTCGGCGGAGCCGCCGTAGATGGAGGCTGCGCGGGTGTAGAACCACTCGGAGCGGGCGTCGTCGAGGTCCTCGGTGGCGAAGGTGAATGCGGCCAGGTCGACGGCCCGAGCGGCATCGGCGACCGCCTGCTCGGCCGTTGCCAGCAGAACCTTGTCGACGGACGTCTCCGGGCCGGGCGTCTCGCCCTCGGCCAGGCGCGCGATGGTGTGCCAGGTCCGGGCGCGCAGGGCGCGCTGGGCGGCGAGAGCCCGGCCGACCTCCCGGCAGCCGATCGGATCGGCGGGGTCGACTCGCCGGGCGAGCCGTGCCAGCCGTCCGCGCAGGCGCGCCATGCGCAGCCACGCATACATCCCCCGCTCGAACTGCAGGAGATACATCGCCACGGACCAGCCTTTGTCAACCTCCCCGATGAGCGAACTCCCGGCGACCGGCGCATCGTCGAAGAAGACTTCCGAGAGTTCCTCTTCTCCGTTGGCCAGCCGGATGGGCCGGCGCGTGATGCCGGGACCCGACAGGTCAACCATCAGCATCGTGAGGCCGCGATGCCGACTCTCGGCACTTCCGGTTCGGACGAGCGCCACCATGCGGTCGGCAAGGTGCCCGTAGCTGCTCCAGATCTTCTGGCCGGAGACGAGGAAGNCGCCCCCGGTGGGCACGGCACGACAGCGCAGGGAGGCCAGGTCGCTGCCGGCTTCGGGCTCCGAGAAGCCCTGGCACCACAGCTCCTCTCCGCGCAGGTACGGCAGCAGCAGCTCCTTCGCCAGCGTGGGGGCGAACCGGATGACCGCGGGCCCCACCGTCTCGATGACCGTGAACTGCTCCGNCACACCGATCCCGGCACCCTCGAGCTGGTCGTAGAGGACCGCCCGCTCGCGGATGTCCCCCCCGCTGCCCCCGACGTCCTCCGGCCAGCCGCGCAGGCTCCAACCGTCGGCCGCCAGCAGGGCCATCAGGCCGCGTCCCAGCTCGAGCCGGTCGGACACGGATGAGGGGTGCTCGTGGCGGAAGACAGCGAGCTCGGCCGCGCGCTCGTCGGTCCAGGCATGGAACTGCGCCGCCAGCGAGGTCAGATCTGCAGCCATCGTTCTCCTTCCACTGCAACGTGGAACCCTGGCTTATTTATGGACTGTAGTACGAAAAATAGACGGCCGCAAGCAGTCAGGCGGTCAGCTCGGCTCCCAGATAGGCACCCAGCAGCTGCTGTTCGTCGACGTCGGAGGCCGAGCCGCTGTAGACGACCTCGCCGTGGTCGAGGAGGAGGACATGGGGGGCGAGAGCCAGTGCGCGCTGCACGAACTGCTCGACGATCACGAGCGCGCACCCCGCAGCGGCCAGCGAGGCGAGGGCCTCGAAGAGCTCGTCGACCAGACGCGGCGCGAGCCCCATGCTCACCTCGTCGACGAGCACCAGCTTCGGTTCGGCGACGAAGGCTCGGGCGAGCGCCAGCATCTGCTGCTGGCCGCCGCTGAGGCTGCCCGCCCGCTGGTCGAGACGCCCGCGCAGGTCGGGGAACGCGGCGAGGGCGGCGTCCCACGATCCGGACGGCGACCACGGCGGCACGGCGAGCCGGAGGTTGTCGCGAACGTCGAGGTTGCGGAACACACCCCGGCCGTCGGGGATGCTGCACAGTCCGGCCCGGGCCCGCCGGTGCGGGGCGGCGGCGGTCACGTCGACACCGTCGAGCTCGATCGTCCCCGAGGCCGCGCGCAGGGCGCCGGAGAGCGTTCTGAGCAGCGTCGTCTTGCCGGCCCCGTTCGCGCCGAGCACCGCGACGGTGGCCCCGGCGTCAAGGGACAGCGAGACGTCCCGCAGCACCGTGGTCCGGCCGTAGCCGGCGGTGATCCCGCGGGCGGAGAGCAGCGGGCGCGTGTCCGCCATCCCCGCTGCGTGCCCGGGGCCTTCCTGCGGTTGCGTCATCGGGTCACCTTCTCCGTGTCGGCGGGCGACTGCTCGTCCGGCGAGGTCGCTGGTTCGGCGACCGAACCGCCGAGGTACGCCTCTCGGACGGCGGCCGAGGCGACGACGTCCGCCGGCGGGCCGTCGAAGATCTGCCGGCCGAAGTCCAGGACGTAGATGTGGTCGCAGACCCTCGTCACGAGTCCCATGTCGTGCTCGACCAGCAGGATCCCGACCCCACGGGCACCGACGACCTCGAGCAGCGTGTCGCCGAAGCGCACGGTCTCCGCCCGGTCGAGGCCGGACGAGGGTTCGTCCAGGAGCAGGACCTTGGTATGTCCGGCCAGTGCCCGCGCGAGGTCGACGAGGCGGCGCTGTCCGGTCGACAGAGCACCGGCGGGTCGCGCCGCGAGGTCCGTGATGCCGCAGAGCTCCATTGCTTCATCCGCGGCGCGTCGCACCTCGCGCATCTGCGCGCGGGTCCCCGAGAGCTGGCGCAGCGCACTGCTCCCGGCGAACCGGGCCTCGGCGCCCATCGCCACGTTGTCGTACACCGGTAGCGAGTCGAACAGCTGCATCTGCTGGAAGGTGCGTCCCAGGCCGAGGCGCGCCCGGGCGGCCGGTCCGCGACGCGTGACGTCGCGCCCGTCCAGCTCGACCCGGCCCTGCGCCGGTCGGAGCAGACCGGAGCAGGCGTTGAAGGTGGTCGTCTTGCCGGCGCCGTTGGGCCCGATGAGTCCGGTGATGCGGCCGACCGGCGCCGACAGCGACACGCCGTCGACGGCCACGACACCGCCGAAGCGGACGGTGAGTTCGTGGGTGTCGAGGCTGCCCGAGGCGAGTCGCGGCGGCGTCCTCGAGCCTGCGTGCCCGGCGGCGACCGACGCTGTCGACGGGAGGATCACCGACGGCCCTGTGGAGGTCTCTCCCTTCCAGCGAGCCGGGAGCGCCGCGGGCAACCGCTCGCTCAGTCGCTCGNTCACCTGGCGGAACAACCGGTCGCTCAGGGGGAGGAGCAGAGCGGCCGCACCGAACAGGAGCTGCAGACAAGTGGCCGTCGTCGCCCCCGAGAACGCGGCGAGGGCGGGAATCAGGATCAGGCCGAAGGAGGCGAACAGCGCATACCAGGGGTCACGCCCGGGAACGATCATGATCAGCGCGAAGAACGTCAGGGACAGCAGCGGGCTGTAGGCGTCCCCGCTCACCTGCTGCGCGGAGACGCCCTGCAGGGCGCCGGCCTCGGCCGCGAGGAACGCGCTCAGGCAGAAGACGAGGATGCGGGTGACGTTGATGGAGCTGCCCGACGTCGCCAGTCCCACCGGGCTGTCGGCCAGGGCGCGCAGCAGGCGTCCGAGTCGACTACGGGTGATCATCAGCGTCGTGGCCGCGGCGGCGGCGGNGAGCACCAGGACGAGGTAGTAGTAACCCTTGTCCGAGGAGACGGACAACCAGCTCACGGCGGGCCGGGACAGCGTGAGTCCGACGCCNCTCTCGCCGAACATGTAGTGCTCTGTGTAGAACATGTACTGCAACAGGATTCCGAAGCCGAACGTCGCGAGGGCCAGGTAGAGCCCCGAGAGCCGGATCGCCGGAATCGCGAGCACCGCACCCACCGGAATCGCGATCAGACCCGNGACGATGAGTGCGAGGAGCCAGGGCAGGTNCTCGCTCTGGGTCAGGTGGCTCATCGCGCTGACACCGATGGCCATGAAACTCACATGGCACAACGACACCTGTCCGGACGTACGGACGAGCAGGCCGAGCGACAGAAACAGGATCACGTAGGACAGCGCGTTGGTCCAGTCGGTCAGATGGAGCGTGTCGATCTGGGGGATGAAGGCGAGCAGCACCAGAACTGCCGCCCCTCCCACGCCCTGCACCGGCCACGGGACGACGAGGGCANGGCTACGCGGAACGATCCGGGAATCATCGGAGAGGCGTCGGCGCGACGAGATCAGCAACACGACGAACAGGACCAGGAAGGGCAGGGCCGGCGCCAGACCGGTCAGGACTCCGGTGGTGAACTGCTTGGTGCACAGTTGCTGCGCGACGCCGATGACCAGGCCACCGCCATAGGTGAGCGGAAGACTGCTGAACCTGCCGATCGCCGCGGCGCCGAAGGCGGTCACCACGAGGAAGGTCAGGTTGAGCGGATTGAGCTCCGCAAGCAGCGGAGCCAGGAGCACTCCCGAGGTTGCCGCGAAGGTCGCGCCGATGATCCACGACCAGCGCCGAACCGAGAGGGCCGAGGTGCCTGCGGCGTCCAGCAACGGGCCGTCGTCGACGACGGCCCTCATCGCCGCACCCAGCCTCGCCCGGCGGAAGAACACGGCGAGGGCCGCGGTCGCGGTGACACCCAGGACCGCGATGATCACCTGGGCGGCCGTGATCGGGGTGCTGCCGAGGTGAAAGCTCGACTGAGGGAGGTATTGCGGGACCACGCGGGTGGTCGTGCTGTCGTAGCGCAACGACACGATCGACACGACGACGAGTAGAAAGCCGATCGTGGACGCGATGCGCACGCTCAGACCGGTCGCGCCGAGAGAACGTGCGATCAGCTCGAAGAGCAGTCCGAGGACCGGGCCGCCGACCAGTACGCAGATCGCCGCCGCTAATCCCCAGGGCAGGTTCGCGTGGACGTTTAGCTCGTAGAAAAGGTACGCGGCAACGGTCGCCAGGGCCCCGTGGCCGAGGTTGAAAAGCCNGGACGTCTTGTAGGTGAGGACGAGGCNCGTCGCGGCGAGCCCGTAAACGGAGCCGGTGACCAAACCGGCGATGAGATAGGGGAGGTAGGTCATGCGCTCGAGTCCTCAGATCGATGTGGCGGCGGAGCGGGCGCACCCGGGACGGGGCTGGCGGTGCCCCGGCCCCGGTGCGTTTCCGGCGAGCGTCAGCCCTACGACTTACCGATCTGTGAAACGATCCCGGCTACAAGCGCGTCCGGGGCACAGGTCGTCTTGCTGCCGTTCGGCTGGGTGAACTTCCCGCCGTCGATGCCCATCGTGAAGTAGCAGTTCACGAGCGGTGCCTTGCCCTGGGTGAAGGTCAGCGGTGGCGTCAGTCCGTCGAGAGTCTCGCCCTTGAGCCCGTACAGAGCTGTCTTGAGCGAGCTGGCGGTGATGTCGCTGCCCGCGGTCGCGGCGGATCTGGCGGCCTTCTCGAAGAGCCTTCCGGCGGCGAAGGCGTACAGGCTGGCCGGGCCGTTGCTGTTACCCAGCTTCGGGAGGTACTTGGCGAGCAGCGCCTGGTAGGCCTGTCCGCCCGGCGTCGTCGTGTCGATGAAGGGCAGGGCCNCCTCGGCGAAGCGCGCCCCGTCGAGACTGGGCTCGGTCGCCCAGGCCGGCGAGGGTGTCCCGTCGTCGCTGAGNGGTTCGGCCTTGAGACCAAGCTGGCTGCATGCCCGGGAGACACGGATCACCACCGCGGAGGCGCTGGCAACCGAGTAGCTCTGGACGCCNGCGTCCTTCAGCTGCTGGCATACCCCGGTGTAGTCGGGAGCTGTCGCCGAGACCTTGCTGGNCACCGGCACCTGAACTCCGATGGCGCTGGCGATGCCCTTCACCAGGGGAACGGAGCTCGCGCACTGCGGCGCCTCGGCGCAGTAGAGGAACCCGAACTTGTTTCCCACCTGCTTCGCCAGTGCCAGCTCCCCGTAGAGCAGCGCGAAGGCGTTGGTCCCCGCCGGGAAGAAGTCGGCGTTCGTGGCAAAGGGAATGTTGATCGGCAGGCCACCGATGACTGGCACGCCGGTGCTCGCGATGTACGAGGCCCAGGTCGTGTCGGCGTTGTCCTGTTCGCCGACGATCGCGACGACCTTCTCTCGCTGAACGAGCTCCTTGNCCGCCGCCAGGCCCCCCGTGACGTTGTTCCCCAGGTCCTTGATGACGAGGTCGACGGGGTGCCCGGCAATGCCGCCGCCGTCATTGACCGACTGCGNCCACGCCTTGAGCACTTCAACGGAGCCGCCCTCGGACGACGCCTGGCTGCCGCTGAACGACCCGATGCTGCCAATCTTGATCGGTGTGCCCTTGAGTGTCGATAACGCCTTGGGGCTCGACGTACTCGACGTACTCGACGAGCCACACGCGCCGGTTATGAACAGAACGACGAACGCGACGGCCGCTGACGCGACCACCCGCTTCCTGAGCATGGGGGCTCCCTTGTCCCTGGTGTCAAGTTGAGCGCGACGTCCGAGTGATCCGTCGTCGGCCAGGCCGCACACCCGGTCCGGCGGAAGCCGGAGGCACAGGTACGCGGACCAGGAGTGCCGCGCTCCGGTGAGCGCGGCATCCGGTGATCGGTGGATCTCCGTCAGCCCGGAAGCTGTGCACGTGGCCTCGGTGCCTGCCCCATCGCGGGGACTCCCGTGCCACTCGCGTACCCGGCCCGAGCCGCCGGGCTGATCCAACGTCGGCCGTCGCCGGGCGTCATTATTGGACCAGGGAGCGAAAAATAGCAAGACTTGTCACAGATTTCCTTGCGCTACAGCCGCACCGCCGACGCGCGAGTCGGGTCCGTGGACCGGCGGCCGGACCTCGCCGCTTCGGGGTCCCGGGTCAGAAGCCCAGCGAACGCCCGATGAGGTCCTTCATGATCTCGTTGGTGCCGCCGTACAGTCGCTGCACGCGCGAGTCGCGCCACAGCCGGGCGATCTCGTACTCGTTCATGTAGCCGTAGCCGCCGTGGAGCTGCAGGCAGCGGTCGAGGATCTCCCACTGCGTCTCGGTCGCCCAGTACTTCGCGCCGGCGGCCTCCGCAGCCGTCAGCTCGCCGGCGTTCACGGCCTCGATACACCGGTCGACGTAGGTCTNCATGACGTCGACCTTCACCGACATCTCGGCGATGGCGTGGCGGTTGACCTGGAAGGTGCCGATCGGCTGGCCGAAGGCGCTGCGGTCGGAGGCGTACTGCTTGGTCAGCTCGACCGCGCGCCGAGCCTGGCTGACCGCGTTGATCGCGATGCCCAGGCGTTCCGCCGGGAGGTTGCTCATGAGGTGGTAGAAGCCTCGGTTCTCCTCGCCGATGAGGTTCTCGACCGGCACCTTCACCTCGTTGAAGACGAGCTCCGCGGTGTCGGCCGACTTCTGCCCGATCTTGTCGAGGTTGCGGCCCCNCTCGAAGCCCTCCATACCGCGCTCGATCGCGAGCAGNCTGATGCCCTTGCGGCCCGCGGCGGGATCGGTCTTGACGACGGTCACGACGAGGTCGCTCAGGAGCCCGTTGCTGATGAAGGTCTTCGAGCCGTTGACGACGTAGTGGTCTCCCGCGCGCCGGGCGGAGGTCTTGACGCCCGCCAGGTCGGACCCCGCCCCGGGCTCCGACATCGCGATGGCAGTGATCAACTCTCCGTTGACGAAGCCGGGGAGCCACCGCTCCTTCTGCTCGTCCGTCGTCATGTCCACGAGATATGACGCCATGATGTCGTTCTGCAGCCCGATGCNGATGCCGACCGTGCCGGTCGCGTACATCTCCTCCGTCATGATCGCGTTGTACCGGAAGTCCTTGATGCCCTGGCCGCCGAAGGCTTCGGGGGCTTCCCAGNCGATGAGTCCCATCGCTCCCGCGACGAGCCAGGGCTCGCGGGCGGTGACGCCGGCCTTCTCCCACTCGGCGGAGTGGGGGGCGCACTCCTTGTCGTAGAAGGCGCGAGCGATCTCGCGGAAGGCCCTGTGCTCGTCGGTGAACAGCTCGCGCTTCATGCCGGCTCCCGTCGTCGCGCCGCCCGCGGCCGCAGGGGCAATTAGTGGACGACGGTACGATAACCTCGAAGTGGCGGCAAGGACGAGCCTCGCGGCGTCAGGCGTGGACGAGCCCGGCGACGAACAGGTCGACCACGTTTTTGATCATTTTCTGGTCGGGGGTGGAGGTCTTGGTCCCCAGCAGCGCGTTCATGAGCAGGGCACCCATGAACGCGCTCGCGGCCGTGTCGAGGTTGATGTTCCGGCCGATCTCGCCCCGCTCGCGGGCCAGCAGGAAGATCTCCTTGCCGCGGGCGATGCCAAGTGCCATGTCGTAGCTCTGAAACCGCCGGTAGACCCCCGGAGCCGCGGCTCCCATCGCGACGAAATGCATGTGCAGTTCCAACAGCGGCGTCACCATCGAGACCCGGACGACCTGCTCGCCGAGCTGGAGGAGATCGGCGCGCAGGTCGCCCTTCGAGGGCAGCAGCTTGAACTGGGAGACCTCGACGAGTGCCTCCGCGAGCAGGTCCATCACGCTCGGCCACCGCAGGTAGACGGTGCTCTTGGCGACCCCGGCGCGCCGCGCGATCGACGCCAGCGTCACCTCATAGGTCCCGAGCTCCGCGACTTCCTCGCGCGCCGCCGTGCGGACACGCTGCGCGAGCTCCTCGTCGCGGGGGCGGCCCGGCCCCCGCCTTGCGGTCGATTCCTGCCGCGCGACCGTCACAGAACCCAGAGTAGAACGCCCCCGCCAGGTCCGACAGCGCATGCCGGCGTGATCTCCGTGACGCGCCGCCAGGAAAGCGAGACAACACATGTCCGGCGATGATCTGTTCGACGAGTACGCGACGGTGCGATGGGAGGACGCGGCCCCCAACGTCGTGCGCCTCTGGCTGGACCGGCCGGACCGGATGAACGCCTACGACAGCCAGATGTGCGCCGACCTGCGGGCGGCGATCGATCGCTTCGACCGGGACGACACCGTGAGGGTCCTCGTCCTGACCGGTGCCGGGCGGGGGTTCTGCGCGGGAGGAGACATCGGCGGTGACGACCCGAGGCTCGCCGCCGAGCTCGCCGGCCAGCTCGGCCGGGCGCAGAACCTGAAGCACGACCTGCACGCGGTGGTGCGCGACCTGCTCGCCCTCGACAAGCCCGTCATCGCGGCCGTGAACGGAGCCGCGGTGGCGGGCGGGCTCACCCTGGCGCTTACCGCGGACCTGCGTGTCGCGGGCGAGTCGGCGAAGCTCGGCGACACCAGCTCTCGGGTGGGGCTGCTGCCCGACGAGGGCGGCGCCTGGCTGTTCCCGCGCGTCATGGGCCACGGCGCCGCCTACCGCATGGTCGCCCTCGGCGAGGTCTACGGCGCGGCGCGGGCGCGCGAGCTGGGACTGGTGGACGAGGTGGTACCCGACGGCGAGCTCGCGCAGGTCGCGCTCGACCTCGCGAGCGCCTTCGCCGCCCGGTCCCCGCTCGCGCTTCGGGTCGCGAAGCGGCTGCTGCGCGACGGGGCGACGAGCACCCTGGAACAGTCGTTCTCCGACGCCGCCCTCGCCGTCATGTTCGTGAACACGAGCGAGGATGCCCAGGAGGGTCTGCGTGCCTTCCGGGAGAAGCGCGCCCCGGACTTCACCGGGCACTGAGACCCGCACCGGACCGGAGGAGATCACGCGCCGAGCCCTGGACCGGCGCCTGTCACCCCACCCTCAATCCGAACGGAAAGTAGTTGTATGACTGCTTTCAGTCATCGAACAAAGTCCTACCAGCGCATTGCTCCGACACCCTCCGGCGGGTTACTGTTCCCGAGTCCAATAATCCCGGACGTGAAGGACTGAGCGGTGAGCGCACCGATCCCCCTGGCCGAAGGCCTGTTCACGTGGCCCGCGGACGAGCCCGAGCTGATCGCGGGAAGGGTGCCCGGCACTGACCGCGTCCTGTTCCCGCGACCGGAGCACGTGATGGCTGACGACGGCAGCCTCGTCGAGACCGAGGAGATTCGGCTACCTCGGCGCGGAAACCTCTGGACGTTCACCACCCAGCGGTTCCGCCCACCGGCCTCGAAGGACTCCACCACGGCGTTCAGCGAGGAGAACTTCAGGCCNTTCACCGTGGGCTACATCGAGCTGCCGGGCTTCCTGAAGATCCAGACGCGGATCACCGAAGCGGACCCCGACAGGCTCCGGATCGGTCAGGAGATGGAGCTCGTCATGGAGCCCTTCGGTCAGGACACGCAGGGCCGGGATGTCGTGACGTTCGCCTTTTCCCCCGTCGAGGAGGTCTCCTGATGTCGGACGTGTCGATCATCGGTANGGGGCTGTTCCCCTTCGGTCGGTACGCCGAACTCAGCGCGCTCGACCTGGGAGCCGAGGCGGCACGGCGGGCCCTCGTCGACGCCGGGGCCAGGTGGTCCGACGTGGGAGCGATGTTCACCGGTTCACTCGAGGTCGACTGCCCGGAGGCTCTGGTCGCCAGGCTGGGNCTCACCGGCGTGCCCGCTCGATCGGTCTTCAACGGGTGCGCTACCGGCAACACCGCGCTGTATGNCGCCGTCTCCGCGGTCGAGCGCGGCGAATGCGACCTGGCCCTGGCGGTCGGACTCGACAAGCACCCGCGCGGNGCCTTCGTGGCCGATCCCTCCGTCTCTGGACTACCAGCGTGGTACGGCCAGGCCGGCCTGTACCTCACCACGCAGTTTTTCGGGATGAAGGCAACCCGCTACCTGCACCTGTACGGCGTGACTGCGAGGACGNTGGCACGGGTGGCCGCCAAGAGCTTCCGCAACGGTGCCCGCAACCCCGACGCCTGGCGGCGCAAGCCGCTCTCGGAGGACGAGATCCTGGGCTCCGAGCTGCTGAACTCCCCGCTCACCCAGTACATGTACTGCGGGCCCAACGAGGGCGCGGCGGCCGTACTCGTCACGCGGAGCAGCAGTGCGAGCAGCTACTCGGGCACCCCGATCAGGGTCCTCTCCANGGCGTTGCGCAGCCGCCGCGAAGGTGCCTTCGAGATCATGAGCACCTCGTTGCCGCTCGCCGAGGTCGAGAGCGTGACGGTCGACGCCTCACGCGAGGCGTACGAGAAGGCGGGTATCGGCCCCTCCGAGGTCGACGTGGCCCAGCTTCAGGACACCGACGCCGGGTCCGAAGTCATCCACATGGCCGAGAACGGCTTCTGCGAGCACGGCGACCAGGAGAAGCTCGTCGCCACGGGCTGGACCGAGATCGACGGTGGCCTCCCGGTCAACACCGACGGCGGGCTACTCGCGAACGGCGAGCCGGTCGGCGCGTCGGGTCTCCGCCAGATCCACGAGCTTGTGACCCAGCTGCGCGGCCGGGCCGGCAAGCGGCAGGTGCCGAACGAGCCGCGGATCGGCTATGCGCATCTCTACGGTGCTCCTGGTACCGCCGCGATCACGATCCTCGCTCGGCCATGAGTGGGAGCCGCTTACCGGCCTGGACGGTCCCGCCCGAGCTGCGGCGCCACTACCGCGAGGCAGGGTGGTGGGACGGCCNCACGCTGGTGGATGTCGCGGTCCAGGGGTTCNGCGGCTCGCCCCGCAGTGTCGTGCGCACGCATTCGGNGACCCATCCGTCCTGCCTGACCTACGCGGAGGTGCTCGACGGTGGGCGAGCCCTCGCCGCCCACCTGGAGTCCGTGGGCGTGCGCCAGGGCGATGCCCTTGCGTTCCAACTGCCGAACTGGTCGGAGGCGCTGGTCTGCTTCGTCGGCGCCCTTCTGCGCGGCGCGGTGCTCGTGCCGATCGCGCCGTACTACCGCGAGCACGAGTTGACCGGGATCCTGCGACGAAGCGAGGNCCGCTGCCTGGTCGTGGCCGAACAGGTGCGCGGCCGGCGTCCCATCGACGAGGTCGCCGGGCTGCGCGAGCAGCTTCCCGCACTTGGCGAGGTGATCGTTGTGGGCGACGGTCCCATCCCCTCGTGGGCGACGCCGTACGCCGGCGCCGTGGGGCACTCGAAGCGAGCCGGGGACCTGCCCCGCATCGATCCCGAGGCGCCGGCGGCCGTCACCTGGACCAGCGGGACGACCGCGGAGCCGAAGGGCGTCGTCCTCAGCCATCAGGCGCTCGCCTTCGAGGTTCGCTTCCACATGGCACCGTCCCTACCGTCCGGCGCCCGGCTGGCGGCAGCTCCGCTGTCCCATGTCACGGGCATGCTCGCCACCGCTCTCGTCCCACCCGTCCGCGGCGAGGACATCCATCTCCTCGACGTCTGGTCTCCCCCCTCGGTCGTGGCGCTGATGGACGAGCTGAAGCTGCCGCCGGCGCTGTACGCGCCGGTGTTCGCGACGTCGCTGCTGGACGAGCCGAGCCTGAGGCCGGACCACCTCCGTCTCATGGACACGGCGAGCCTCGGCGGGGCCCCGGTGTCCAGGGCGCTCGCCGAACGGCTCGAGAGCGCGGGTGTCGCCGTGACACGGGGCTATGGGTGCACGGAACATCCGTCGATCAGCCTGTCCGCGAGTTCGGACGGCAGTCGAGCGCGGTTGACGACCGACGGGCGCATCCTCCCCGGGGTCGAGCTGCGGCTTCTCGACGACGATGGCGCGCTCGTGGNCGTCGGAGCGCAGGGCGAGATCCACAGCCGCGGCCCCGATCTGTTCAGCGGTTACCTCGGAGCCGCGGGCAGCGCGACGAACGAGGACGGCTACTTCGCGACCGGTGACATCGGGGTCGTCGAGGAGGATGCAAGCGGCCGCTGGCTCCGGCTTGTGGACCGCAAGAAAGACATCGTCATCCGCGCCGGGATCAACATCAGCGCCGCCGAGGTGGAGGCCGCGCTCGACGGNCTTCCCGGGGCCCGGGAACTCTCGGTCATCGGCGTGCCCGATGCGCGGACCGGCGAGCGGGTGTGCGTCGCCGTCGTACCGGTCGCCGGTCGTGAGGTGACGCTCGAGGACGTCCGACGCCATCTCGACGCAGCGAGGGTGGCCAGGCAGAAGTGGCCCGAGTCCGTCCTGCTCGTCGACGAGGCGCTGCCCCGCACTCCGTCCGGCAAGGTGCGCAAGCCCGACCTCTGCCTGCAGTGGTCGCGAAGGTCGGGTGGACCGCTTAGGTCGGGCGGACATGGTGGCGACTGAGGTCGGCGGGCGACCCGCCGACCGGCCTTCGGGCGGCCGGTGGCAGCGCTGCGGATGCCTGTTCCGTACACCGTGCAAAGTTGGGAGACGACGTGGCTCACGATGAGTACGAGGGTCGGCTGTTCATCGGCGGATCCTTCCGCGAGGCCCGCTCTGGCCGGCGTTTCGACGTCGTGGATCCTTGCGACGAGTCGGTCGTCGCCACCGCGGCCGACGCGGACGCCGAGGACGTCTCGGACGCGGTGGCCGCCGCACGCGACGCCGCCGACACCACGTCGTGGGCGACCGACCACGAGCTGCGGCAGCGGTGCCTGCAGCAACTCCAGGTCGGTCTGCGCAAGGAGACGCAGGAGATCCGGGCCCTCCAGATGGCGGAGGCGGGCATCTGCTCGAGCGTGCTCGACTCCCACGTGGAGGCCCAGATCGAGAACATGTCGTGGTTCAACGACCTGATCGGCCGCTTTCCCTGGGAGACCGACTTCCCGGCCTTCTCGTTGCTGGGCATGCAGAGCCTTCGCCGGGTGCGGTACGAGCCGTACGGCGTCGTCGGAGCCATCACGCCCTGGAACGCGCCCTTCATGACCGACCTGTGGAAGGTCGACCACGCGCTCGCGACCGGGAACACCGTGGTGCTCAAGACGGCGCCCGACACCCCGCTGTCGGGCGCTGCCCTCGCCCGGATCGTGGCGGAGCACACCGAGATCCCGGCGGGCGTGGTGAACGTGATCAGCTCCGCCGACAAGGCCATCGCCGGCGAGGCGCTGACGGCAGATCCCCGCGTCGACATGTTCCACTTCACCGGCTCGCCCGCGGTCGGACGGCGCATCGCCGAGCGGGCCGCGGTCGGCATCCGTAAGGCGTGTCTCGAACTGGGCGGGAAGTCGGCCAACCTCATCCTCGACGACGCCGACCTCGATCAGGCCACCGGTCTCGGCGTCGCGATGTGCATGAGTTCGAGCGGTCAGGGTTGCGCGCTGGCGACCCGCATGGTCGTGCACGCCTCCGTGTACGACGAGGTGCTCGAGCGCCTCGCGGCGATCGTCGGCGTCCTGCCGTGGGGTGATCCCCGTGACTCGGGCAACGTGGTCGGACCGATCATCCGCCGGGAACAGCTCGACCGGATGGCCGCGCTGGTGGACCGGGCGCGCGACGCCGGGGCGCGCGTGCTCGTCGGCGGTGAGCGCGGTGACCGGGGCGGGAAGGGATTCTGGTACCTCCCGACGGTCGTCGCCGATGTGGGCGAGGACGACGAGATCGCGCAGACCGAGGTGTTCGGGCCGGTGCTCACGGTCGTGCGGTACGACGGCGATGACGACGAGGCCGTCCGGGTGGCGAACAACTCGGTCTACGGGCTGTCGGGCTACGTGCAGACCTCCGACCCCGAACGCGCCTGGCGCATCGCCCGACGGCTGCGTACCGGCACCGTCAACCTCGGGCCCGCGTTCTACCTGTCGCCGGACACGCCGTTCGGCGGCTACGGCGTCAGCGGCGTCGGCCGCGAGCACGGCGAGGACGGCTTCCGGGAGTATCTGCAGGCCAAGACGATCGCGTACCCGCAGGTGTCGGCATGACCGGCCGGCTCGACGGCAAGACCGTCCTGCTGACCGGCGCCGGCTCCGGTCTGGGTCGCGAGAGCGCCCACCTGTTCTCCGCCGAGGGTGCGCGCGTGGTTGTCACCGACGTGCGTCCCGAGCGGGTCGAACGTGTCGTCGGCGAGATCAAGGCGGCCGGCGGGGATGTCACCGGCACGCCCTGCGACGTCCGCGACCCGAAGGACTGTGCGGCCGCCGTCGCCGCGGCGGTGGCGACCTACGGGCGGGTCGACGCGCTCATGTGCTCGGCCGGCATTCCGGAAGAGGGGTTCGGCGCGACACCGTTCGAGGAGGCCACGCTCGAGTCGTTCGTGGACGTCGTGTCGACCAACCTCTTCGGCGTGTACCACGCGGCGCGCGCCGTGGTACCGCACATGAAGGCGAACCGGGCGGGGACGATCCTCGCGGTCTCTTCGATGGCCGGGCTGGTCGCCTACCCCGGCTTCCCGGGCTACGTCGCCGCCAAGCACGGGGTCAACGGTCTGGTAAAGTCCCTGTCGCTCGATCTGGGGCGGTTCGGCATCCGGGCCAACGCGCTGTGNCCCGCGCACGGCATGAGCGTGAACTTCGCGATGCCGCCCGACGCCGAGGTGCTCGGCCTGTCGTACGAGCAGGCGCAGCCGTCGTGGGACCCCTACGCAGGGTCGATCCCCCTGAAGCTGGCCCGTCCCCCCGCTCTTCGCGACAACGCCAACGCCGCCCTGTTCCTGATCAGCGACGAGTCGGCGTACATGTCGGGCGTGTGCCTGCCGGCCACGGACGGCGGCAACCTCGCCCGCAGCTCNATCATCTTTCCCAGCGACCTCGACGCGTCGTCGGACACGGCACCCGACGGCGTGCTGCCCGCCGACCAGGCCGCCCGGCTCGCCTAGGCAGTGGAGGAACCATGACCGACAAGATCTGGGCCAGCTCGGCCGACTCCCATGTGCTCGAACCACTCGACCTGTGGAAGCGGGCGCTGCCCGCGGCGCTCGCCGAGCGGGCGCCGTGGACGGTGCGTGACGACAACCGCGAGACTGTGTACGTCGACGGTCAGGTGATGCGGCGCGACCCCATCTCCTTCTCCGACGCGATGNGACCCCCTGGCGCGGAGGACGTGTCGGCTCGGCTCCAGGACCTCGACGAGCAGGGCGTCTGGGCGGAGGTCGTCTTCCCGTCCCGCGGCCTGTGGATCTCGAACATGAGTGATGCCGAACTCTCCCGCGAGTGCGCCCGGGCCTGGAACGACTGGTGCGCCGCGGACTTCGCCAGCGCGTCGGCGCGGCTGCTGCCCTCGGCGATCGTGAGCGCGCTCGACGTCGCCGACGCGGTGAGCGAGCTGGGACGCGCGAAGGAGCTCGGCTTCCAACACGTCTACCTACCCACGACGCCGCCCGCCGGGATGCCCTACAACAACGAGATCTGGGAGCCGCTGTGGGCGGCCGCCGCCGAGGCCGGGATGGCGCTGTCGTTCCACGTCGGCACCGGGGCCTCGCCCGTCGTGGCGCGCGGTCCTGGCGGAGCCGTCATCAACTACGTCGAGACGACGATGCCGGGGCAGCGCGTGGTGACCCATCTCGTCGCCTCCGGTGCCCTCGACCGGCACCCGGACCTCAGGATCGTCATCGCCGAGGGTGGCTGCTCGTGGATCCCGGCGCTGGCGGACCGGATGGACGAGNGCTANCGGCAGCACGACATGTTCGTGCGCCCGAAGCTGTNGCGGCTGCCGAGCGAGATCATCTTTCGGCAGGTCTACACCTCGTTCCAGCATGACCGCAGCGCGGTGCCGACGGTCGAGGCCCTCGGCTACGACAAGGTCATGTGGGGTAGTGACTATCCGCATCTCGAGGGGACCTTCCCGAACACGCAGAAGGTCCTGCACGAGCTGTTCGACGGGGTGGACCAGGCGGTCATCGACCGCATCACCGAGGGGACCATGCGCGAGCTGTTCGACCTGCCCGAACGGATCCCGGCGTGACGGCTGCGCTGACCACGGTCCGTGGCTGGGGCCCGCACGGGGTCGTCCTGTGCGCGTCGTGCCGCCGGACCGGCCTCTGCCGCCTGGGCGTCACCAGTGAGATCGTCGACGGCGACGCCGTCGCGTACGAGTTGCACTGCCCGCGCGAGCACGAAGGCGGCCCGAACGTCGCGCACGGCGGCTGGACAGCCGGGGTGCTCGACGAGCTCGCCGGGCACGTCGTGGTGCTCCGTGGGCAGCTCGCGGTGACGGGTCAGCTGTCGGTGCGCTTCGTCAGACCGGTGCCGGTCGAGCGGCCGCTGCTCGGCAGGGCGTCGCTCGTGCGCCGGGAGGGCCATCGGTGGTTCATCGAGGCCCAGATTGTGCTGGCGAGCAGCGGAGCGCAGCTCGCGGCGGCCGAGGCCGTCCTCGTGGCGCGGGACGCCGACCACTTCGCCCGCCACGAGCGATGGCTCGCCGAGCAGGAGGGATCGGCATGACCCACGGCCGCCCGGTGGCCGTCGCCGGTGTGCACGTCACCGAACAGGCGCGTCGCCTCGACGGGCGCACCTCCTTCGACCTGGCGCTCGAGTCGGTGCTGGGCTGCCTGACCGACGCGGGCCTGGACCGCGCCGACGTCGACGGGGTGCTGCTCGACTGGCCGGGCCCGGGCGGCATCGCGGGCGAGACGAGCTCGTGGGCCCGGCTGCTCGGGCGGCGGGCGTCCCTGTCGAGCGACACGATCATGGACAACGCCGGTGCTCGCGGGCTGCTCAAGGCGACCGCGATGGTGGCGGCCGGCTTCTGCGACGTGGTGGTGGTCGGGGGCGGCATGGCGGGCGTGTTCGGCGGCGGCCCGGTTCCCGGCGGCTCCGGCGCCACCTACAGCGACCTGTGGGGTTGCTACGTGGTGCCGCACTTCGCCCTGGTCGCGCAGCGGCATATGGCCGACCACGGCACCACCGCCGAGCAGATCGCCCGCGTCGCGGCAGTGATCCGCAACAACGGCCACGTCAACGAAGAGGCGGTCATGCACGGCCGCGGTCCGTACACCGTCGACGACGTCCTCGCGTCGCCGATGGTGGCGTCGCCGCTGCACCGTCTCGAGGTCTGCCTCACGGCGGAGGGCGGGGCGGCGTATGTCGTGACCACGCTCGATCGCGCCCGTGACCTGCGCCAGAAGGCGGTCGTCGTCCGCGGGGGCGGCATGGAGTACCACCAGGGCGCCTACGCCAACCCGGCCCTGCTNCGCGAGGTCGGTGACCTCGGGGCGCTCGCCATGCGGCGCGCCCTCGGCCTCGCCGACCTCGACCGCGGCGACATCGACGTCCTGTCCGTCTACGACCCCAGCTCCTTCGAGGTCATCCGGCAGCTCGAGGCGCTCGGGTTCTGCGAGGCGGGCGACGGCGGTGGCCTCGTCGACGCGGGGGTCATCGAGCTCGACGGTGCGCTGCCCGTCAACCCCGACGGCGGATGCCTCGCGCACTCCTGGAACGGAACGCAGCAGATGTCGATCCGCGTCATCGAGGCCGTGCGCCAGCTGCGGGGCACGGCCGTCAACCAGGTGGTCTCGGCCCGGCACGCCCTCGTGGCCAACGCGGGGTCGGGCGCCCAGCACTATGAACTGGCGATCCTCGGGGCGGACCGATGACGGAGCTGCCTGTGCCCGTCTTCGACGATCTCTGGGGGCCGTTCTGGAAGGAGCTCGTCGACGGCCGGCTGACGATGCCGCTGTGCCCGAACGGGCACAGGTTCTTCGTTCCGGAGCCGGTCTGCCCGACGTGCCTGAGCGCAACCTGGTCGTGGTCGCCGGCGGCCGGGCGCGGCTCGCTCTACTCGTGGTCCGTGGTGCACCGCGCCCCGGTGGCGGATGTCGCGANGCCCTATGTCATCGCCGTCGTCGACCTGGACGAAGGCTGGACCCTGATGACCCACCTCGTCGACGTGGCCCCCGGCCGGCCGTTGCTGGCCGGGGACCGTGTCGCGCTACGCATCACCCATCGCGGCGGGTGGGCGCTCCCGACCTTCGCCCTTGAGGAGGACCAGTGATCCTCGACGGGATCCGCATCGTCGACCTGACCACCGGACTGGCCGGTCCGGTCGCAACCCAGCTGCTCGCGGAGGCGGGCGCGGAGGTCCTGAAGATCGAGCCCCCCGCGGGCGATCCGGTCCGGTCCCGGCAGCCCACGGCCTTCGAGACCTGGAACCGCAGCAAGGACGGCCTCGTGCTGGACCTCGGCGACAGCGGCGACCGGGCCCGCCTCGACCAGCTTCTGGCCGGGGCGGATGTGCTGGTTCACGAGCTGACGCCGGCCCAGGCCACCGCGCACGGCCTCGACGACACCCAGCTCCGAGCCCGGTTCCCCGACCTGATCGCCGCCTCTGTCATCGGGTACGCCCACGGCCACTTGGACGCCGAGCGGCCGTGGGCGGAGATCCTGGTGCAGGCGCGGTCCGGGGCGATGGACGAGCAGCTCAGCCACCGCCCGGGGCCGTGCTTCCTGCGCTTTCCGATCGCGAGCTGGCCGACGGCGTACCTCGTGGCGGCTGGCGTGCTGGTCCGGTTGATCACCCGGCAGCGGACGGGCCGGGCCGGTCCGGTCCACACCAGCCTCCACCAGGGCCTGCTGGCCGTCCTGGCGATGCTCTGGAACGACGCGGAGTCTCCGAGTGACTTCCTGCGCGCGAAGATTCCGCTGCCCAAGGCGATGCCCTACGTCACGATGACGCTTTTCGAGTGCAGCGACGGTCGCTGGGTGCAGACGCTCGGCGGGTTCATGGAGAACCCGCTCGTCCTGGAGTCCTGCGCGATGCTCGGGGAGGAGCCGCCCTACTCGCCCTTCGGCACGATGCCGTCCGCCGAGGCGCAGGCGCTGTGGCGCCGGATGTTCAGGACCCGCCCCGCGCACGAGTGGATCGAGTCGTTCCACGCGACCGACGTCCCGGCGGAGTACGTCGAGGAGCTCGGCGCCGTCTTCCGCGACGAGCAGGTCCGGGTGAACGACTATGTCGTGGATCTCGACCATCCCCGGCTCGGTCAGGTCCGTCAGGCCGCCGCGCCCTTCACCACCTCGCCACCCTCCCGGGTGCGACGACCTGCTCCCGCACTGGACGAGTCCTGGACGAACTGGACAGACCGGCCCGCGGCCCACGTCAGGAACGAGCCGTACGCCGCCCGGCCGCTCGCGGGTATGCGCGTGCTCGACCTGGGCTCCTATCTCGCTGGCCCGCTCGCGCCGATGCTGCTGGCCGACCTGGGCGCAGACGTCATCAAGGTCGAGTCGACGACCGGGGAGCGGATGCGCCGCAGCGAGATGCTCTTCATCGGGGCCCAACGCGGCAAGAGGTCCCTGGCGGTCGACCTCAACCGGCCGGAGGGGAAGGAGGTACTGCGGCGGTTGATCCGCTGGGCCGACGTCGTGCACCACAACATGCGAGGCCCCGCGGCGGACCGGATCGGCCTCGACGAGGCGTCCGTGCGAGCTGTCAACCCCGGCGTCGTCTTCTCCCACGTCAGCGCCTACGGGCCGCACGGCGAGAAGTCGGCGTGGCCGGGCTACGACCCGATCGCCCAGGCCGCCAGCGGCTGGATGCTCGCCGGTGCCGGCGAGGGCAACCCGCCGCTGTGGCACCGCTTCGGCATGATGGATCACCAGGCGGCGCTCGCCTCGCTGCTGCCGACGCTTCTCGCCGTCTATGAACGCGATCGAACGGGCCGTGCCACCGGGACGACGTCCTCACTGCTGGCCGCGGCGACCATGACCAACAGCGAGACCTGCCTCGACCGCACGACCGGCGAGGTCGCCGCGGTCCCGGCCGTGGATCCGAACCTGTTCGGCCTCGACCCCTACTATCGGATCTATCCGGTGGGCGAGCGGTTCGTCGCGGTCGCTNCGACGACGCCCGAGCAACAGGACGCACTGCGAAGCGTCTGCGGCGCCTCCGACCTCGCCGCTGCGCTCGCCGACCGCGAGCCCGAAGAGCTGCTCGCGGAGCTCTCGCTGCGTGGCGTTCCGGCGGAGCTCGTCCGGACCGAGCAGGAGCTGGCCTTCCTCCGGGACGAGGAGAACCAGCGCCTGGGACTGGCGGTGTCCTACCAGCACCCCGAGTACGGCCGGCTGACCCAGCCCGGCGCCTTCTGGGACTTCGTCGACCAGGACCTGTTCCTCGACCGGCCACCGCCGACGCTCGGCGAGCACACGCGTGAGGTGTTGATCGAGCTCGGCTTCTCGGCGAAGGAAGTCGGCGCATTCAGGAAGGCCGGCCTCATCGCCGGCCCAGGGTTGGAGGACTCGTGAAACTGTCCGTCGGAAGCCGCCTGCACAGCCGGGTGGGGACCGCGTCCGTGATCGTCATCCGGGCGCCCAAGATCGATGTCGAGCTCGCGTGCGCCGGTCAGCCGATGTCGGACTCTGACGGCGACCGCGTCGCCGCCGACGACCTGGCTTTCGACCTGCCGATGGGCAAGCGCTTCGAAGACGCCGGACTCGGGCTCGAACTGCTCGTGACCTCGGCAGGATCCGGTCCGTTGAGCGTTGACGGCGTGCCCTTGACCATCCGCGCGCCGCGCACTCTGCCTGCCTCGGACTGACAGGTCGTCAGAGCAGGGGTCCTCGGTCTGGGCCGCGTAGTAGCTACAGGCTGTGGCCGGCCCGGCCTGTGCTCAGCGCAAGGTGGGAGGGGACTGTGACCTTCGCTTTGGTTCTGTGCGGTGGTGGCGTGGCCGGTGTCGCGTGGGAACTGGGCGTTCTCCGCGGGATCGCCGACGTCGACGAACCGCTCGCCGCGCGTCTGCTGGCCGCCGACACCGTCATCGGCACGTCGGCCGGCTCCACGGTCGCCGCACAGATCACCGGTGACACCCCGCTCGCCGCCCTCTACGACCGTCAACTGGCCCCTTCCTCCTCCGAGCTCGACATCGAGCTCGACCTCACGGAGCTGGCGAGTCGGCTCGGCACGGCGGTCGGCGGGGCCAGGGACGCCGCCGACCGCCGCCGTCGCATCGGTGCCCTCGCCCTGGCCACCGACACGGTCAGCGAAGCGACCCGTCGCGCCGTCATCGCAGGACGGCTGGACAGCGATCTGTGGCCCGTGCGGGACCTGCGCATCCTGGCCGTCGACGCGGCCACTGGCGAGCTCGTCGTGTTCACCCGCGACTGCGGGGTCGGCCTCGTCGACGCCGTGACCGCCAGCTGCGCGGTGCCGGGTGTCTGGCCGCCGGCCACCATCGGCGGACGCCGTTACGTCGACGGCGGCGTGCGTTCGGCGAGCAACGCCGACCTGGCCCGGGGAGCCCAGGCGGTACTCGTGCTCCCCCCCTCTCCGCCGGGCCAGCCCGGCGCGTGGGGTGACCTGGGCGCGGAGCTGTCCTGCCTTGCGCCGGCCCGCACCAACGTCGTGTTCGCCGACGAGGAGTCGATCGACGCCTTCGGCGCCAACCCGCTCTCGGTAGCCACCCGCGGGCCGTCCGCCCGCGCCGGACGCATCGTCGGCCGCGCGGCCGCCCAGACGGTCGGGACGTTCCTGAACCCGAAGCAGTAGCCAGGACCGTCAGCACGCCTGCAGTCGCCCGACGGCCAGCCCATCAGCCGGAGAGCCAGGTCACCCGCCACCCGGGCCGGGCCGGCCGTGCTGAGCGCACGGGGAGCGGACGCACGAGTCCCGCGGACAGAGCTCACCACTCGGCCCCCGTCCTCAGGACGAGGCCTGACGGCGCGCCCGCCTCTCCCGTACCGCCGCCAGGAAGGCCTGGTGGTCGTCGTCGCCCATGCTGAATCGCTCCGCGACGAGGGCGTAGCTGCGTGTGGCGGCCATGTTCTGTTCGAGTACGAGGTTCAGGGCGCGCTTGGTGTCCTGCGCCGCGCGCGCGGGAAGCGCGGCGAGCCGGCCCGCAAGCTCACGGGCCACGGTCATCAGGTCCGCGGCCGGCGCGACCCTGTTGGCAAGCCCCATCGCGACCGCGCGGTCCGATCCGATCCTGTCTCCGAGGAGAAGGAACTCCTTCGCGTGCAGCATGCTCACGTGCGCCGGCCAGGTCGCCGATCCGCCGTCGCCGGCGACGAGTCCAACCGACACGTGGGGATCCGCGAGGTACGCGGAGTCGGCCAGCACGACCAGGTCGCACATGACCGCGATGCTGGCACCGAGGCCGACGGCGGGACCGTTCACAGCCGCGACCAGCGGGAGCGGAAACCGGAGCATCTCCTCGATGATCCGGCGGCCTTCCTCCATCACGCGCCAGCGACCCGCGGGGTCGACCGCCTGCATCATGAAGGCAAAGTCGCCGCCCGCGCAGAAGTCCGCACCCACGCCGGTAAGGATCGCGGCGCGGGCGCCGGGGTCCGCCGCGATCTCGGCCCAGACGGTGGCCAGCCGGGCATGCAGCTCGGCGTCGACCGCGTTGTGCGCGGCGGGCCGGTTGATCGTGATGATCCGGATGTCACCCTCGGCCGCGATCATGATGGCCGGCTGATCGGCGTCGCCCATCCGTCCTCCCGTCTCCTCGCATGACTGCTTCGGCCACCCTAGAGGGTTTTATGTCCCGCAGTCCATTAATAAGACCTACGTCTACGCCTCCATCGGCAAGGTCACGGCTGCAGTCCCGCTGGCCGGTGCCGCCGAGATCGACCTCGCCGCCGTCAGGTCACGGTGAAGCCGCCGTCTACGGCGAGTGTCTGCCCGGTGACGAAACTACCGGCGTCGGAGGTCAGGAAGACCAGCGCCGCGGTCAGTTCCTCCGGTTCGCCGAGCCGTCCGCCGAGTACGCGGGACATCTGGGCATCGAGATAGCCCGGCTGATACTCGTCGGTCATCTCGGAGCGGAAGAAGCCCGGGGCCAGGGCGTTCACCCGGATGNCGCGCCGGCCGGTCCACTGCTGGGCGAGATCCCGCGTCATCCCGATCAGCCCCGCCTTGCTCGCCGCGTAGGCGGCCTGTGGCAGACCGGCGGTGGTCAGACCGAGGATGCTGGAGATGTTGACGATGCTGCTGCCGGGCCGCATGACCCGGGCCGCTGCCTGGGCCATCCAGTAGCAGCCGTTCAGGTTGACGTCGATGACGGAGCGGAACTGCTGCGGGGTCTCTCTCAGCGCGGGGACAGCGGTGCCGATCCCGGCGTTGTTGACCAGAATGTCGACGCGGCCGAAGGCTTCCACCGCGGCGACGACAAGCGCGTCGCAGGAGGCCGGGTCGGCGACGTCGGTGGCGACCGCGAGTGCGCGACGGCCCTCCTTCTCCACGGTCTCGGCGGTGGTGGCGAGCCGATCGACCCGGCGGGCGCCCAGGACCACGTCCGCGCCCGCCTGGGCGAGGCCCCGGGCGAAATCCACCCCGAGACCCGAGGATGCTCCGGTGACGACGGCGACCCGACCATCCAGCCGGAACCGTTCCAACACTGACATGGCACACTCCTACTCGGTGAACTTCGGTCTCGGACCCGCGCCGATGATCGCCTGCGAGGTTTCGGTGACGGGAAAGTGCTTCCGAATTGGAAGGATGGGAACTGGGGCCGATCAAGCCAACCCGAGAAGTTTCTTCACCGCGAAGACTACCAGTTCCCGCCCGTTTGTCCACGTCGGCGCCGCCGGACATCGACCATGAAGGAAATCACCGACCCGAGCGATTGCGATCCATGCCGAGCCTGCAAACTCCTCACCGCCGGTCTCGCCTTGGGTCAGTAAAAACCGCACATTACCGGTCTCTCCGTGAATGGACCTGCAAATTCAGGGAACTCCCGGGTGGAACCCGTCAAGCTGTTTCAGGCAGGATGTTGCAGAAATTAGCCGGATGATGTGTCTGTCTGGTCGGGCTGTTCCTCCTCCGGGGGCCGGTTGATCCACGCCGGTTCGGGCAGCGCTGGTGGTGCTGGAGGACGACGGATGAACCGTTCGGGATGCTCGGCGTAGGCGGCGTCCAGGACGGCAGCGCGGGCCTTCCGGACAGCGGCGNCCTGGCCGTGGTGGACCACCGCCGGGGNAAGCAGCCCGATCCCGGAATGCCTGTGCTGATTGTTGTAGTAGTCGAAGAACCCTCGGCACCAGGCCCCGGCGGCCTGGAGGTTCTCGAACGAAGCCGGGAAGTCAGGCCGGTATTTCATCGTCTTGAAGTGCGCCTCGGAATACGGGTTGTCGTTCGACACCCGAGGCCGGGAATGCGAACGGGTGACACCGAGATCAGCGAGCAGCAACGCGACGGTCTTCGAGGTCATGGACGTTCCCCGATAGGCGTGGATCGTCAGCTCCTCACGGCCGATCCGCTGTTTGGCGNAGCCGGCTGTGATCAGGTCCCCCGCGAGAGCCGCGGACTCCCGGTCCGCGACCATCCAGCCGACAACATACCGACTGTACACATCGATGATCACGTACAGGTGGAAGTAGGTCCATTTCTTCGGNCCGCGGAGCTTCGTGATATCCCAGCTCCACACCGAGTTCGGTGTCCCCGCGATCAGTTCGGGTTTGACGTGGGNGGGATGGGTGNCCTGACGGCGACGTTCCCCGGTCTCGCCGAGCTCGGCCAGCAGCCGGTACATCGTCCGCTCCGAGGCCAGGTAGACACCCTCGTCCAGCAGGGTCGCCCACACCTGGGCCGGGGAAGCGTCGACGAACCGCTCCGAGTGCAACAACGCGACGAGCCGCTCCCGCTCGGCCGGCGACAACGCCGCCGGCTGCCGGCGCTGCATGTGCGGGATCGGCGCCGGCCGCGGCGGGGCCGGGCTTTTCCGATGCCGGCGATAGTGCGTCGCCCGTGACCGACCCATCGCCCGACACGCCACGGCCACCCCGACCCGGCCGGTCAGACTCGCGACACCATCCTCGACTACTCGTTCCGCTTGTTCGGCGAGTTCCGGCCGTCGCTGATCTCGGGAATGCCCTCGGAGAGCGTCTCCAGGAGCTTGGAGACTTTTCCCTGCACATCAATCACGAAGCGGGCCTGCGTCAGCTCCTTTTCCAACCGCGCCTTCTCCGCCCGGAGCTTCTCAAGCTCCCGGTCCCGCTCATCCACCGCAGGACGGCCCTTCGGCTTCNACAAACCCGCCAAAGCCCCCGCCTCACGGNCCTTGCGCCACTCCACGATATGNGCCGAGTACAGGTTCTCCCGGCGCAGGATCGCACCTTTCCCACCCGGCGACGTCGCCGCCTCGTACTCGGTCAGGATCCGCAGCTTGTACGCCGCCGAGAACGACCGCCGCCGCGCCTTCGGCTCGACCTCTGGATCCGGCCGCGACCGGCCATCCTCACGATCTTCCACCCGGCCATCATCGACCAGACCCCGCCCGGCCGTCACCGCCACCACCACGATCCTCGTCTCCCTACCCCGCCACGGTCGCAAAATGATAGACATCACCTGTCTCATGCCATCCTGACAGGTAGGGGGAGCCGGGACCGGGCGGCTGGCCAGCGTGCATCAACTGATCGGCATGGCGCCCCTGCAGGGAATCAGCGTCGGGGTGGACCGCAAGTCCCCGGTTTCCTGGCCCGTCCACCAACGGCACGGAAGCTTCCGGTACACGGGTCGCCTGCGAACGGTGACCTACACGCCGGGGCAGTCCGGGCCGGACGATCCGGAAACTCTGATCCGGGTACGGCGGGAGGCCGCGGCCGCATTCGAATAGCCGTAGGGGTTCGTGCGTCGAGGTGAGGCTGGCAGCCGGGCGAGATCCTGGTCGGGTGGCCCGGGGGATCGCACCCCCGGGCTCCCACAGAACGGAGCGTGAACCTCTCGGTTCACTCCGCTCTTCTCGCCGTGTCCGGTCGGCAGGGATGCCCAGGCCCAGTGCGCGAACAGTCCGGGCTCTCGATCGAGGATCCCGGTCCACCATGCTCTGAACCGCTTGAACGGGCGTAGCCGTCTGTACTTCTTGCCAGCCCACCGCATCAGGTAGGTGTTGATGCGTTGCAGGAGGGTGACATCTGCGGCCGGTAGAACCGGCCATAGTAGTTCATCCAGCCCGCCACGACCGGGTTGATCAGTGCGGCGAGCTCGCTCAGGTCGTGTCTGGTTCGCGTGTGGATTCGCCATCGGCGGACCCGCTGGCTCATCTCCTTCAACGCCTCGGGGCTGACCGCGGGCTGGAAGGCCACGAACANCGTCCCGTCGGCTCTCCCGGCACCCCTGGGCGGCAGGACCTCATCGCGATGGTCNGTGAGCTCCGCCGGCGCANGATCGGGTTCCGGAGCCTGCATGAGGCGGCCGACACCACCACTCCGGGCGCTGCACTAGGGTGATTTGTGAGGATCGTCCAATACACAAGGGGTTGGTCGCGGGTGACGAGTGCGGATCCACACAGCACGCAGGTCGGGACGTGGTGGAAGACCCTCGCCGAAGAGCGCAGCCCGGTCGACCTGAAGACCGATCAGCCGCATTCGGCCCGGATGTACGACTACTACCTTGGGGGCAAGGACCACTTCCCGGNCGACCGGGAAGCCGCCGAGCGGACCCTGGCGGTGTTCCCGAACGCCCGCATCGCCGCCCAGGCGAACCGGGCTTTCATGATCCGAACTACCCGTTATCTGGCCGCGCAGGTCGGGATCCGCCAGTTCCTCGACATCGGCACCGGCATNCCCACCAGCCCGAACCTGCACGAGGNCGCNCAGGNCNTCGCNNCCGACGCCCGGGTCGTCTACNCCGACAACGATCCGATCGTGCTCACCCACGCCCGCGCNCTGCTCACCAGCACCCCGGCCGGCCGTACCGCCTACCTCAACGCCGACCTCCACAACCCTGAGAGCATCCTCGACGCTCCCGAGCTGCGCGCCACCCTCGACCTCACCCAGCCGGTAGCCCTCTCCCTCATCGCGACGATCCACTTCTTCCCCGACTCCGACGACCCTCACGGCATCCTGCNCCGGCTCCTGCAGGCGCTGCCGTCGGGTAGCCATCTGACCCTCACCCACGCCACCGCCGACTACGACGAAGGTATGGAGAGGGTCGCCGCCGCCTACCGGGCGGGCGGCATTCCCGCGCAGCAACGCGGTCGCACCGAGGTCGCCCGTTTCTTCGACGGCCTGGACCTGCTCGATCCCGGCCTGCAGATCGTGCACCGCTGGCGTCCCGACGACGACACCCCCAACGACCTCACCGACGCCCAGGTCAGCTTCTACGGGGCCGTCGGACGCAAGCCGTAGCAGCCAGCCATCGCGCTGACACCGGGGGACTGTCCAGCTAACGGCTCTGTCGCACTTTCGGCTCTGTCGCACTTTCGGCTCTGTCGCACTTTCGGCTCTGTCGCACTTTCGGCTCTGTCGCACTTTCGGTGGTGACGGAGCGTGGTCTCTGGGGAGTCTCGTTCCCGAGGATCGGTGGTCTGCCGGATGTAAGTCGACACGATGTGTCATGTGTGGTGCGGATTGTCTGGTGAAGCTGGCGTTTTCGGGGTTGTCGCCGTTGGTCGTGGAAGAGGTGATCGACGACGGTGGGCTGATCCGGGTGCGGACGCGGACGCGGACGCCGGACGCGCCGGTGGCCTGTCCTGGCTGTGGCGTCGAGACGTCGCGGGTGCACGGATACCACCTGCGGACGGTGGTCGATCTGCCCGTCGACGCCCGCCGGGTGGTCGTGGTGGTGCGGGTGCGCCGCCTGGTGTGCCCGACACGGGCCTGCCGGCAGACCTTCCGCGAGCAGCTACCCGGGGTACCAGCGCCTCACCTCCCGACTGTCCGCGCAGGTCGGTGTGGTGGTGCGGGAGTTAGCCGGCCGCGCGGGCCGTGGTCGTCTCCCGGCACACCGCACTGCGGACGCTGCTACGGCTGCCGCTGCCGGCTCCGCGGGTGCCCCGCGTGCCCGGCAGCCTCGAGGCGTGGCTGCGGGCCCACCCGGGCGTCGAGGTCGTCTGCCGCGACGGCTCCGGCGCCTACGCCGAAGCCGTCCGCCGCGCGCTACCTCACGCGGTGCAGGTCGGCGACCGCTGGCACCTCTGGCACAACCTGGCCGAAGCCGTCCTGAAAGAGATCGCCGCGCACAGCGTCTGCTGGGCCAAAGCCGGCCCACCACCGCGCGAGGGCCCCCCGGGCCGCGACCACCCGCGAACGCTGGGCGCAGGTCCACGACCTGCTCGACCACGGCGTCGGCCTGCTCGAGTGCTCCCGCCGCCTCGGCCTCGCGCTGAACACCGTCAAACGCTACGCCCGGATCAGCGAACCCGAACGCCTCATCCGCGCACCGCAGTACCGCCCCACCCTCGTCGACCCCTACCGCAACCACCTGCGCCAGCGACGCGAACAGGACCCGGCCGTCCCCGTCCTGCGCCTGTTCGACGAGATCGCACAGCTCGGCTACACCGGCAGCCTCAACCTGCTCTACCGCTACATCACCCAAGGGCGGGTCGAAGCCGACCGTCCGGCGATCTCACCACGACGACTCACCCGCTACCTGCTCACCGCCCCCGACCAGCTCACCGACCGCCAGCGGGAGCTGCTCGACACGCTCACCGCCGCCTGCCCGGAGATCACCGCCCTCGCCGGCCTGGTGCGCTCGTTCGCNGCCCTGCTCACCCCCGCCGACGGCAACGCCGAACAGCTGACCGCCTGGATCACCGAGGCGCAGGCCGAGGACCTGCCCCACCTGCACGCGTTCACCCGCGGGCTCGAGCTGGACCGCGACGCCGTGAACGCCGCCCTGACCTGCGACTACCACAACGGCGGCACCGAAGGCGTCAAGCGTCAGATGNACGGACGCGCAGGCTTCCCGCTCCTCCGCCACCGGATCCTGCTCGGCTGACACCACCCTCCGTCACCACCGAAAGTGCGACAGAGCCGTTGTTCTTACACTCCCCGAACCGGGTCCGGGGCGTAGGTCTACGGCGACTGGGTTAACGTTAGCCCGATGCGAGACCGAGATGGCTGCCGGATGGTGGAGTGCCGTCCGGCGGACGACCATTCAGCAGGTGCTCGCCGCCCGCGACCGGTTCGGTTGTGTCCGCGGATGCTACGCCAGACCAGGTGCCCGACAATAGCCGCGGTCCCGAACGCGGTCCGACGGTCGGAATTGTGTTTTCGCCACCCGTCACTCCGGGCGGGTCGGAGATGAGGTTCTTTGACGGCTCGGGCGTGCTTGTCTGGTGCGGGAGGTTGATCTCGACGGGGCTGTAGAGATGTCGCTCGATCGCGTCTGCCGCGGCGGGTGCCTGGTTGCGGGCGAATGCGGCGGCGATCTCCTTGAGGAGATATGGACGTCGAACGTCTCCAGGAGCCACGCCGGCGTCGAGGAGTAGCGCTTCTATGGAGTGCGCGGTCTCGGTGGGCCGGTCCGGTCGTGGTGTCACAGTGAGCCCGACCGATTGAGGCGGTTCGAAGGATCTGTCGCCTCTCATGGCATCTCCGGGTCCGTCGGGTTGTCCTTCGGATTCGCTAGGGCAGGCAGCGTCCGCCGTCTCGTGCAGATGGCTCCGGAACCAGGCAGGCAGCGGCTCGTTGTTGACAACGGCGGAGAGGGTGCCCAGACTCCGCAGGTCCGCGACGGCTTGGGCGACGTCATCCTCGTGTCTGGCGAGCCACCACACCACCGCGCTGCCCGGAGTCCGCAGCACGTCCTGTGCCAGATAGCGGCGCCTGTTCTCCTCCCGGCTGCGTTCCTGGTTCCACAGCTCCTCATCCTTGCGGACGGCGGCGAGGCGTTCGAGTCGTTCACGGTCCGGCGCGGGCAGCGTCAACTCGACTCTATCCGCCATGACGGTTACCCGGCCGGTGGAATCCCGTTGAGTCACGCTCAGTGCCGCCTCCAGCTCCCGTGCGNCAAGGGATGTGTGGAGAGGCTCGTGCTGAGCAGTGATAGTTCGTGCCCGTTCGACGACCGCCGCGCAGGCGAGCGTGCGTGGGTCGAATGATCCGGGGGTCTGTCTGTCCGGTACATCTGTGGACCACCAGCGCANGGTGGCGCAGAAGACGAATGCGTAGTCGGGCACGGCNCTGGGCATCCGATCCGTGGTAATCCGCTCCTCTCCCGGCCGTGCCGGAATGTCCGGAGCATACGGATGGGATGTAGCGCTGTTCGTACCAGCTTCGTCCGGNTGACGGAGGAACCACATCGTCAGGAGGGCACCTGTCAGGATCGTCAGGACGAGGGTCGCCACCGTGCTCATCGGCCATGCGCCGCCGGGGTCGACCAACGAGATCAGGAGCAGCACGAACGCGGCGACAGCCCAGACAAGCGCGGGCAGATACCGCCGGTTCATGATGCAAACTCCCCGGCGCTCCAGGCGGCTGCCTGCCGTGCGGAGACCGCACGATAGAAGGCGTCGGTGACACCGCCGCGCCTGCGTCCGGAGGAGCTCGGGTCGACCGTGNGCCTCGACCAGGCGACGTGGAAAAGCTTCGCCGGAGCGGCGGGATCGTCCGCGGCGGCCTGCGCGAGCACGTCCAGCAGTTGGTCCCGGTGCCCGGCGTCGGTCTCCGCCACCGTCAGCCAGGCTGACACCTGCTCGGCCCAGTCCTCCATCCCGGCGATACGCAGCACCTCGCGCCAGCCAGTGACGAGACTTTGACGCACCCGTGGTTCGTGGAGCAGTGAATCGCCTGTCGCGCNGGCTGCGGTGAGGGCCGCGGCGTCGGCGAGTTGGAGGAACAGCCTCCGGTCCAGTTCCCACCGCGTTCGGTTCTCTGTGACGTGTTCGGCGAGTCGGACGAGCATGAAGGTGCGGAAGTCGGGCCGCCTTCGTACGAGGTCCAGCAGGCTGTCTGTGACCTTGNCGTTGTCCATGTTCCGTCGTGCGAGATGGTGCAGTCNCACCATGGCCTGATCAGGGTGGCGATCTGCGATCACGTCCGTGCATACCCGTCGCACGAGGGAGATCAGTCCAGGGGAGCGCCGGGATATTATCGACCACTGGTACACCTCGTGCCGGAAGAACGAACCTGCTTCGTCATCCTGGAGTGCCTTCGCGGCGATCTGCAGCGCGAGGTTCTGGCGCCAGGTCTGAGACGTCTCGGCCCAGGTACGAACCAGGTCTGCGAGCTCGTGCCAGTCGCTCGGGTGATGGTGCCGCAGGCGCTGTTCGGCGAGGCCGAGGNCCAGGCGTGTCGTCGCCTCGGAGGAGAAGTCGGAATTATCTACGGCAGTTTCTACCCACCGCGCGATCGCGCGGTGGAGGTCGGGCCGCTGATTCCAGAAGTATCCGCGTACAGCACGGTCGAAGTCTGGTCGCAGGAACCGCACTCTGCCGTCCTGGCCGTACTCGCCGCCGAACCTTGTGATCCGGCTGGCGAGATCAGGCTGCGTAAGAACGGTTGTACTTTGCGCGGCTGGCTCGACGGTCTGGACCAGAAGATCTGCCGCGGTCCACACGTCACGGCCGGACAGTCCCTGGAGCATGCCTGTGGAGAGGAACAGCGCGCGCGACGTCGCGTCGGGCAGGTTGTCGGCGAGTTTGCGGACCTCGCCATCCCAATCCTTGAACGCCTGNCACGCGTCGGCGGTCCACGTGCCGAAGTCCGCGTCTCGCGCGGCTTCGTACGCCTGCCGAACATGACCTGCGAAAAGGCTGACGTCGTGCATCGATGGATCGGTGTTGCGAAAGTCCGTCACAGCTGGAGTGGGGGCGAGCGTCATCTNGGGTGAGAACCCGTCTGCACGGAAAGNACGCTGCAGGACCTCGTTGAACGGAGGCTTCGTCAGGCGCGTGCCGAACGCCGCGAGATCCCGGGGGAGCACGGAGGGCATCATGCCGGGGAGGACAACCGCGAGATACGCGCGTTGCTCCTTGACCTCCTGGAACAGCGCCGGCAGCTCGCTCCTCGCCCGCTCCCAGAGTGATCCTCGAGCCTCGGAGAGATCCCAGGACACGCGGTCCGCCTGGCCGATGGTGCCCGGCGGGATCAGCACACGATCCTTCTCAGTCGGTGCGAGCTCATGAAAAGTGCCGTCGTTGCCGGGGCGTTCATGCAGCAGCATCCGGGCCGCGGAGGTACGGCCGGTGCCAGGCCGGCCGCTGATCAGCACGACCCGATATTCGGTCAGGATCGCCCGGGCCTTGGACATTCCGGTCGGCGGCACGAAGTGGCGGGCGAGTATTTCTAGGCCGTCTGCGAAGGAGACTCGCCTGAGCTGCACATCCGGTTCGTCGACCGTCCCTCGGGCGATGGTGACATAGTTGGTCGTCGGGGAGTAGTGATTTACCGACGGTCCGGGAATATTCTGGCTGTGATTCTCAGGATCCGGAGAGGGCCCGCCGGTCATCGTGATTCCTCATCCCGCCGCTCGGTCGGGTCTGGTTGCAATTCTGGACGCCCGCCCCCGGCATTGTGTACGTTTCCGGAGCCGCCTATGGATCCGGCTCCATGGATGTCGCCGGTGTTGACGACCCCTCCACCGGAAACGTNGTGGTAGTCGCCGGCGACATGGTGGGAATTATCGACCCGATAGGAGTGATCGGTGTGCTGTGAGTGATCGGTGACATGGTGCGAAGGGCCGGTGTACATGGTACCGAGATTGATCGGCCCCGGNCCGCCCTTGATCGTACGCACAATGTTTCCTTGGACTGTGTTGTTCTCCCAGGCATCGCCACGTGCCGCCGTCCAGGCCGGATCGGCCTGTTCACGGCCTGGTTTCTCCTGGTCGAGATCCCGCAGGCCCGGCACGTGGNGTGTCAGCAGATCTCCGAGGTCTCGCAGCCTGGCTTCCAGGGTCTGGGGGTCCAGGCGTATGGACTGGAATTCGGCGAAGCGGGCCAGCTCCGGGGGGAGGCGGTCGGGGTCGAGACGTTCGACCAGGCGGTTGTCGAGGACCGGCACGATCCAGATCCCTCGCTGCATCGCGAGGAGGATCTCGCGGCGGACCCAGTCGTTCGGGTCGCGCAGTTTTGGAGAATCAGCCCAGGTGGAGCCGACGACCGGCACCATCGCGCTGGCCGCGGAAACCCTGCTGAGCAGTCCCTCGACAAAGTTCTCACCCGGCTGGATGCTCTTCGGCGCCAGCACGATGTGTTCGCTACCGAACCGCGCGGACAGGGCAGTGTCGATGATCTGCGCCGTCTTCTCGCCGTCTCCGGTTCGATAGTTGATGAAGATCGTTGGATTCATGCTCCCCAGTGCGGTGCGCACTGTCGTCCTTCCTATCGGCGGTCGGGATTCAGGGCACTGCTGAGGTTCGGAGCGAGTGCCTGGACCGAACGGCGGCGATGGTGGCGACGGAGGGTTCTCGCGAGATTGGATAGATCGGTACGGATCGTCGCCGAGTTCAGGACACCTGCGGGACCAAGTAATGGGGCGACCAGATGACATGCCTGGTCCACCTCGCCCGCTACCGCGAGTGCCCGTGCCTGCCTGACCTCGAACCGCGCGCGCGTTCTCAACGCATGGCTGGGANCCCGCTCCAGCTCGGCCNCCAGGACATCCGCCGCCTCCGACGGCCGACCGAGATCAAACAGGCACCAGCCGGTGATCATCGAGGTTGGATCGGTCAGGTTCGTCGTGCCGAGAACCGGTCCATTGGTTGTCGGTTCCGCCTGGCTCAGGAGATCACGGGACGCATCCAGACATCGCATACTCGCCGTGTGGTCACCATTGATCGCATGCCCCTGAGCCTCTCGCTGGAGAGCAAGCATGCGGATGCGGGGCGGGAGGNCCACGTCCTGTGCGTGGCGCGCCAAGGCGATGGTCTGGTCCCCGTCGTTGCGGTACATGGCGACCAGCGCCCGTCGCACGGACGTATAGGCCGCCAGATCCGGGTCTCCGCCCGCTGCAGCCAGGCTGCCTGCTCGTTCCGTCCACCACATGGCGTCGTCGTCGCCGCCGGCCTCCTGCGTGAGCCAGNCGATGTACTCGGCGTACCGGGACGTCAGCCGCAGAGCCCTGCGTCTTTCCGCNCCGTCCGTGCCGGTCGCGATGTCGCGCAGCACGTGCGTCTGGGCTATGAGCACCGGCAACAGGGCCCCGGAGCTCGTTGTCTGCCCGATCTGACGGTACTGCTGGAAAAGGACCTCGAANCCCTCCAGCGCNCCCACATCGTGTACAGCGATGGGTCGATCGCTTCCCGCCGAGCCTGCCCCCACCAGTGACGCCGCGCCGCCCAGCAGAACCTGCCGGCGACCCATCGATTGAAACCAGCTTGCTCCCCCTACAGAAAGATGCATTCGCCACACCTCGTCACGNCTCTCGTCCTTCTCCACCGCCGCCAACGGTGCTGGTTCGCGNCTCTGGTCTTCGAGGAGGGTGATCAGTGCGCCATTCGCGTCGAGGCACGCATCACACAGGCCAGCAAGTTCGCGGCTGGGATCCTTGAGTCCTCGTTCGACCTTGCTGAGCTGGGCCTTGCTGTAGTGCACGGACCTGGAGAGACCGGTCAGGGAAAGTCCGGCTGCCAGCCGTCGCCGCCGAAGCTCTCGGCCGAACGCGTGCGATCGCACCGCCACACGGAACCTCCGCTTCCTACCGGGATCTCATCGCCACCACAAGTGTCCCGCTTTTTGCTATCGGGTGGGCGGTGCAGAAGCGTTTCCCGTTTCCTCTTTTGGAGTACCCGAATCGGTATCTAAGCGGAAAATCGGGCGAACGGCCCTGGTCTTAACGGTGAGTGCGACCCCTGGTGCGCGAGCCGACGGTGACGGCGGGTCCGGATCAGGTCCTGGCCGACGCGGTCGCCGCCGGGGTCCTGAGTCGGACCGAAGCCGACCTGATCGCCGCCATGCGGGTTGACGAGTGGTGTCCGGGGCTGCTCGGTCAGCAGTCGCCCCGGATGCTGGCCAACCCGACGAGTTTTCCCTGGATCCGGCGATGGCGTCAGGTCGGATTTTCCTGTGCGAGGCGCAGGACCAGACCGCAGATTTCTCGGCGTGCCGGTGGTTAGCTGGAGCGACTTCCATCTATAGGTAAATATTTGTTCTAGAAGCTCGCGGCGCCACATGCTCGGCGGGCAGGTAGGACCCGCTGCGGCGGGTCCGAATCATTGCGTCCGTGGTTGTCGCTGGTGGTCATGAGAGCGGCGATGACGACATCGGTGTCGACCAGATGCGACGGATCGCTGCGGTGTGTGGCGCGGGCCACTCCGTGCGGGTGTGTCTGCTCGTCTACGCGAGGTGCATCTCCGGTGGGGACGAGGCCGCCCGGCGGCGGATCGACGCGGCGTTGGCCGCCGAGAGCGAGACGGTCGAGGTCTCGCCGACTCAGAAGCCGGCGGATTCTCATCCGCGCCCTATCCGCAGCCAGCCGGAAACGACCGGACTGGACCGGACACCGCTGGACATCACCCTGGCAGAGCCCGAACCGACGACCGGACCCGAACTGGAGCTCTGACCAGCGTGAAGGCCCTCTGATCAGCCTCGGGCGAGGTGGCGGCTGATCACTAGGCGCTGGATCTGGTTGGTTCCTTCGAAGATTTGCATGATTTTGGCTTCGCGCATGTAGCGCTCGACGGGGTAGTCCTTGGTGTAGCCGGCGCCACCGAAGACCTGGACGGCGTCCTCGGTGACCTTCATGACGGCGTCGGTGGCGACGAGCTTGGCGATGCTCGCGGCCTTGCCGGCGGGCAGGCCGGCGTCGCGGCGGCGCGCCGCGGCCAGGGTCGTCGCCCGGGCCGACTCGACGGCGGCGGCCATGTCGGCGAGCAGGAAGCCGAGGCCCTGGTGGTCGATGATCGCCTTGCCGAACGCCTGGCGCTCCTTGGCGTAGGCGACCGCGTCGTCGAGGGCGCGCTGCGCCAGGCCGACCGCGGCGGCGGCGATGCCGAGCCGGCCGGCGTCCAGGGCCGCCAGGGCGATCCGCAGGCCGTTGCCCTCCGTACCGATCAGGCGGTCGGCGGGCACGGGCGCGGCGTCGAAGCCGATCTGGGTCGTGGGCGAGGCGGTCAGGCCCATCTTGCGCTCGGGCGGGTGGACGTCCATGCCGGCGGTGCCGGCGTCGACGAGGAAGCAGGAGATGCCGCCGGAGCGGTCCTCCGACGTACGGGCGAACACGGTGTAGAAGTCGGCGGCGCCGCCGTGCGTCACCCAGGCCTTCGTCCCGGACAGCCGGTAGCCGCCGTCGGGGTCGGGGCGGGCGGCCGTCGTCATCGCGGCCGGGTCGGAGCCGGCGTGCGGCTCGGACAGGCAGTAGGCGCCGAGGAGCGTGCCCGACAGCAGCCGGGGCAACAGGGCGGCGCGCTGGTCGTCGGTGCCGTGGTAGGCCAGCGGGAAGCAGCTCAGGCTGTGCACGCTCACCCCGACGGCGACCGACGCCGAGCGGTAGGCGATCTCCTCCAGGGCCTGTAGGTAGACCTCGTAGGGCTGGCCGCCGCCGCCGAACTCCTCCGGGTAGGGCAGCGCGAGCAGGCCGGCCTCGCCCAGGATCGCGAAGACCTCGCGGGGGAAACGGGCCTTCGCCTCGTCGTCGACGACGCGGGGCTCGATCTCCTTCTCGCCGATGGTGCGGACGAGATCGATCAGCTCGCCGGCCTCGGGGGAGGGAAGTAGGCGGTCGGCCGGCATGGCGTGCCTCCAGGGATGTCACCGAGGAACCGGGGCGTCGCCGACGCGTGCCGTGCGACGGAGCCTACAGTACCGCACGGGGTACCCGGGTACTGTTCAGAGCTGAGGTAGATTGATCGATCATGACGGTGAACTGGGACGTCGACACCTGGTCGGCCGCGGCGGCCGGCGNACCGAGGACCAGTCGTCAGTCGGACCTGTTCGACGCCCTCGTCGAGATCTTCCTGGCGGAGGGGTTCGCCCGGTTCACCCTCGCGGACCTCGCCGGCCGGCTGCGCTGCTCGAAGTCGACGCTCTACACCCTCGCCCACAGCAAGGAGCAGCTCGCGGTCGCCGTCGTCGTGCACTTCTTCCGCAGCGCCGCCGAGCGGATCGACGACAGCCTGCGCAGCGCGCCCGACCCGGCCGACCGGCTGCGTCGCTACCTCGACGGGGTCGCCGCCGAGCTGCGCCCCGCCTCCGCGGCCTTCCGCGCCGACCTCGCCGCGTTCCCGCCCGCCCGCGCCATCTACGAGCGCAACACCAGCATCGCCGCGGCGAAACTGCGCACCCTGGTCGCCGAGGGAGTGGCCGTCGGCGTCTTCCGGGAGGTCGACGCGCGGTTCGTCGGACAGGTCGCCACGCTCGCGATGGTCGGTATCCAGCAGGGCACCATCGAACGCCAGACGGGCCTCGCCGACGCCGACGCCTACGCCCAGCTCGCCGGCCTGCTGCTGCACGGCCTGGCCCGCCGCGACGGCGACGCGACAGCCGGATAGCAGCTCCGCCCGGCGCCCGGCGCCCGGGGTTCGGGGCGGGTGTGTGGGAGAGCCGCGACCGTGGTTCTTCTGTACGGTTCGGCGTCCGATTTATCCACACGGAGCAGGCAACACACGCGGCTCCGTTTCCGCGCACGCTATTCGCGGGGCGCGGTGCCGGGGACCCGGTCTGCCTTCGGACGCCAGGCCGACCGGCCCCCGCCCGCGGACCGCGGTCGCGGGGGAGGATCCGGTCGGCTCCGGGCTCCGGGCTCCGGGTGGGCGGGCGCGGTCAGCTCGCCCGGTCCCCCTTGGCCAGGTGGTTCCAGGTGGTGGGGCCGACCTCGCCGTCGACGAGAGCGTGGACCGCCCCCTGGTAGTGCCGCACCCAGGCGGCGGTGCGCGGCCCGAACTCGCCGTCGAGCGCCAGCTTCGGCTGGTAGTGGGGGTCGAGCGTGTGGGAGGCGTCCTGCACGGCGTGGACGGCCTGGCCGCGCGAACCGGAGCGCACCGGCACGATCAGCACCGGCCAGGTGCGCTGGCCGACCTGCCCGTCGGGCGTCAGCCCGTGCCGGGTCTGGAATTCGCGCACGGCGGTCACGGTCCGCGGGCCGTAGGCGCCGTCAACCGGGACGCGCAGGTCGTGCGCGCCGAGAAGGTACTGCACGAGCTGCACGGTGAGTCCGGCGTCACCGGACTTCTGAAGGGGCCAGGAAAGTGCCATGAGGAGGTCTCCCGTATCGCGTGAGTGCGGGCGGATGGGGGGTTTGGAACACTTACGAGACTGCNCTCNAAACCCGATTTCCGCCGCATTTCGTCGTGCTCGCGACACGCGGGAATTAGTCCGTACTTCTCCTTTCTCGCGGCCGTTCCGGACGCGCGGAATGGAGCAACATTGTCGTTCGCTCGGCAACGATTTCTCGCCGGCCGGCTGGAGCCGCCGGCCGGCTGAAGACGCCCGGCTGAGGCCGTGGGGTGGGGCGGTTCAGGTGGGTTCGTAGGCGGTCAGCGGCGGAGCGGGATAGGGGTCGAAGCCCGGGCGCCAGCCGGCGGCGAGTTTCCGCGTGGCGATGCCGTCGGGCGCCCAGATGTGGCAGGTCCCGGTGAGGGCCGCGGCCTGCCGTCCGCTCACCACAGGACCCGAGCCCCCGGCCCGATCCGCCGTCTGTGCCTCCGGCGGTTGGGCAACCGTCGTCTGCGCGTCCGTCGTCTGCGCGTCCGTCGTCTGGGTGTCCGCCGTTTGGGCTTCCGTCGATGCGGGCGCGTCCGGGGGCTCGGCGCCGGGGGTGAGACCGCGGCGGCGGGCGTCGGAGGCGCTCAGCGTCGCCTGGATGATGGCGGGGCCGGCGGCGCGGGCAAGCTCGTGCAGATGGGAGCAGCCGTGGACGCCGGACACGGTCTCCCGCAGCGCGCGGGTGAACCCGCGGCGCACCGACAGCCCGACGAGGCGGTCGAAGCTCGGCCTGATCAGCGGGCACTCGGTGTGCGGGAAGGCGTTCATCCCCGACTCGACGGCGACGATCGTCAGGTCCGCCGCCCGCACGTGCAGGGCGAGCTGCATGTCGTGCAGCAGCACCCGGGCCGGGTCCGGATGCCAGGGCCGGGTGTCGCGCAGCCTCGCCCGGGCGATCAGCAGGTCGTCGGCCTGGTGGACCTCGATCTCGATCGTCCTGCGGTGCACCGGCGGCACGGCTGCTGGCATCGCGACTCCCCTCGTGCTCGCCCGGCGGCCGGCGGGCGGCCCCGGGCTGGTCCGGCGGTCGGACCGGAGCCCGCTCACGGTGACCGCGGCCCGCCGGTCCTTCGCGGCCTACCCGGCGGCGGCCGGGGTGGCGCCGCGGGGGCCGTGCGGGGACAGGTCGGCGAGCTGGGCCCGCACCCAGGCTGTCACGTCGCCGGCCGTGGGGTCGGCGGTCAGCGACGTGAACAGCACCGGGCGGGGGCCGCGGGCCGCCGCCGCGTCGCGGGCCATGACGCCGAGATCCGCGCCGACGAGAGGCGCGAGGTCCGTCTTGTTGATGACCAGCAGGTCGCTGAGGGTGACCCCGGGACCGCCCTTGCGCGGCACCTTGTCGCCGCCGGCCACGTCGACGACGAAGATCTGCCGGTCGATCAGTCCGTAACTGAACGTGGCGGTGAGGTTGTCGCCGCCGGACTCGACGAGGACGAGGTCGAGGGGGCCGGTGTCGGCCTCCAGATCCTCGACCGTGTCCAGGTTGGCGGTGATGTCGTCGCGGATCGCCGTGTGCGGGCAGCAGCCCGTCTCCACCGCACGGATGCGCTGTGGGTCCAACACCCCGGCGCGGCGCAGGAAGTCGGCGTCCTCGGTCGTGTAGATGTCGTTGGTGACGACGCCGAGACGCAGGCTCGGCGCCAGCGAGCGGCACAGCGCGGCGACGAGCGCGGTCTTGCCGCTGCCCACCGGGCCGCCGACGCCGATGCGCGGCGCCCGCCCGAGCGGCACCGGCCCGCCGCCACCGCCGTGCGCGTGCGGGGGCTGCAGTTCGTCATGACCGAGATGCATCGTCGAAGGTCTCCCGGGTGCGTGCGTGCGTGCGTGTGGCGGGGCGGGGGCGGTGGGCGTGGCGTCAGGCGGCGCGCTGCGTCGGCTGTACCACGCCGAGCTGGGCCTGGTCGAGGAAGGCGCCGGGCATCGCCGCGAGGTCCGGGCGGGACGGGGCGGCCCCCGAGCGGACCAGCAGGTCCCCGAGGGCGGCGATCATCACCCCGTTGTCGGTGCAGCGCTTGCGGGCCGGGATCCGCAGCCGCAGGCCGGCCGCCTCGCACCGCTGCGCCGCCAGGGCCCGCAGCCGGCTGTTCGCCGCGACCCCGCCGACGATGAGCAGGTCGCCGATCTCGTGGTCGCGGCAGGCGCGGATCGCCTTGGCGGTGAGCACGTCGACCACCGCCTCCTGGAACGACGCGATCACGTCCCCGGCGGGGACGGTGGAGTCGGGGTGCGCCTCCACCCAGCGGGCGACGGCGGTCTTCAGCCCGGAGAAGGAGAAGGTGTACGGCGAGTCGGTGCGGCCGGTCAGGGGGCGGGGGAACGCCAGCGCCGCCGGGTCGTTGCCGACCGCCTCGCGGTCGACCGCCGGACCGCCCGGGTAGGGCAGGCCGAGCACCCGNGCGACCTTGTCGAAGCATTCGCCGGCGGCGTCGTCGAGGGTGTCGCCGAGGTGGACGATCGGATCCCGGGCCAGGTCACCGACGCGCAGCAGCGACGTGTGCCCGCCGGAGACGATCAGTGCGATGAGCGGGTCGGGCAACGGCTCGCCGTCGACGAGATCCGCGGCGAGATGGCCGGCGAGGTGGTGCACCCCATAAAGCGGCACGTCGAGGGCGGTGGCGTAGGCCTTCGCCGCGGACACCCCGACGTGCAGCGCCGTGGCGAGGCCGGGGCCCGCGGTGACCGCGACGGCACCGATGTCGGCCGCGGTCAGCCCGGCCGACGCCAGCGCCGCGCGCACGCACGGGACCAGCGCCTGCACGTGGGCCCGCGCCGCGATCTCCGGCACCACGCCGCCGTAGCGGGCGTGCTGGTCCATGCTCGTCGACAGCGCGTCGCCGAGCAGGACGCCGTCGCGGACGAGCGCGACCCCGGTCTCGTCACAGGACGTCTCGATGCCCATCACCACCGGGCTGGGCTGCACCGGCATCGTTCGTGGCCTCCCTCGGACGGCGGACCGCCACCGTCCCTACCAGCGCTGTCTCCTACGAGGGACGAACTACGCCCTCGGGTGAGCCTACGCCGGCCCCGGGATCGCGAGTCGGCCCAGGTCAGCGTGGGTGGTCCGGCGGATCGGCCGCGGCGGCGCAGGGCCGGCACAGGCCGGTCAGCGCGGCATGGTCGGGTTGGAGCCGGAACCCGATCTGACGGGCGAGCCGATCGGCGACGCCGTCGAGCAGGTCGGCGGGCACATCGCTGATCTGGCCGCAGCGGCGGCAGCGCACGTGCAGGTGGCCGCTGCCGGTCAGCGNCGAGGCGAGGTGGTAGACGGCGGGCCCGTGGTCGGGATGGACGTGGGTGACCAGGCCGAGCTCGCCGAGGGTCTCCAGCGCCCGGTAGACGGTGGTGCGGTGCAACCCCGGGACGATCTCGTCGGCGCGGGTGAGGACGTCGTCGACGGAGAGGTGTTCGCTGGTTCCGGCGAGGACACGCAGCACCGCCCGGCGGGCCGGGGTGACCCGCTCGCCGAGCGCGCGCAGCTCGGCGATCCCGGCCGCGGCGAGATCGTCCCGCCGCCCGGGGAGCGCATCGTGACCGGCGGCGGCCGTTGCCGCAGCGGCTCCGACGGGCCGGCGGTCCTCCACGACGTCCACCTCCGGACAACGATCGGCCGGCTGGCGGTGCTCCCGGGCGATGACCCGCAGACTGTACCGATCATCCCCGCCCGTTCCCGATCCGGTCGCCCCGCGGCCCGGCGGCCATTGTTGCGGGCAGGTGACCGACGTCTGACCGGCGTCCGGCGGCGGGCTCCCGGTGGTGGGCCGGCTTGTGACACAGTGTCCNCCATGGCCGTGCTCCCCATCCGGACCGTCGGTGACCCCGTGCTGCGCACCCCGACGGCCCTCGTGACGACGTTCGACGCCGCCCTGGCGCGGCTCGTCCACGACATGATCGACACCATGTACGACGCGCCCGGCGTGGGGTTGGCCGCCCCGCAGATCGGCGTCGGCCTGCGGGTGTTCGTGTTCGACGTCGGCTACGACCCGCGTGACGTCACGGTGCCCCGCGTGCCCCGCGTCGTGGTCAATCCGGTGCTGGAGCTGGCCGCCGACGGCGAGCAGCAGGAGGGCCAGGAGGGCTGTCTGTCCGTGCCGGGCCTGCACTTCTCGACGACGCGGGCGCTGCGGGCGAGCGTTCGCGGAGTGGACGTCACGGGCGCGGCCGTGGAGTACGCCGGCGAGGGCCTGCTGGCCCGCTGCTTCCAGCACGAGGTCGACCATCTCGACGGCACCCTGTACCTCGACCGGCTGACCGGTGAGGAGCGCCGCGCGGCCGTGCAGGCGTTGCGCGAGCCGCCGCCGAGCCCGGAGCAGGTGCGCGCGGCCGGCGAGGAGCTGCGCGCCCTGCGCCGCGCGGACCAGTGACGTGTGCGGCCGCCTGACATGTACGGCCGCCTGACGTGTGTGGCCCTCTGACATGTGTGGCCGGTGACGCGGGTGGCCGGTGAGGGCGTGATGATGTCGGCGGGGGCCGGATCGGTGGAGTGAGGAGTGGCAGCGGTGACGGAGATCTCTGGCGGGCCGTACAAACGGCCGTTCCGGTTCAACATCCAGTGTTCCTCACCCGAGCAGGTCGACGCCCGGTCGTGGGCGGACCTCGCCCGGCAGGTCGAGGATCTGGGGTACACGACGCTGACCGTCTCCGACCACCTCGACGAGCAGGTCGCCCCGATCGCGGCGCTGATGGCGGCGGCGGACGCCACAACCACGTTGCGCATCGGCGCGATGGTGTTCAGCAACGACTACCGGCATCCGGTCGTCCTCGCGAAGGAGGCGGCCACCCTCGACGCGCTGTCCGGGGGCCGGTTCGAACTCGGCCTCGGCGCCGGGTGGATGACCTCGGACTATGAGCGCGCCGGCCTGCCGCTGGACCCGCCGGGGGTGCGGATCAGCCGTCTCGCCGAGTCCCTCGCGGTCATCAAGGGCATGTTCGCCGACGGCCCGCTGACCTTCCACGGCGCGCACTACCAGGTCGCGGGGCTCAGCGGCACGCCGAAGCCGGTGCAGCGCCCCCACCCGCCGATCGTCATCGGCGGCGGCGGGCGGCGGCTGCTGTCCCTGGCCGCGCGGGAGGCCGACATCATCGGGCTGAACATGAACATGGCCGGCGGGGTCATCGACGCCTCCCTCGGCCCGAACGCGACGACGGCCGCCACCGAGGAGAAGATCGGCTGGATCCGCGAGGCCGCCGGCGCCCGGTGGGACGAGCTCACCNTGCAGGTGCGCATCCACCTGGCGATCGTCACCGACAACCGCGGTGAGATCGTCGATCAGCTCGCCGCCGGCTTCGGGCTGACCACCGAGCAGGCGTACGCCACCCCGCACGCGCTGTGCGGCTCGGTCGACCAGATCGTCGACGACCTCGTCGAACGCCGGGAGCGGTTCGGGATCAGCACCATCGGCGTCGCCCTCGACTCGCTCACCGCGCTGGCACCCGTCGTCGCGCGGCTCGCGGGAACCTGACCCGCCCGGCGGGCGGCGCCGCCGCGCTTCCGCCGCTGCCGGTCCACGCCGCCGTCCGCCGCCGTCCCGCCCGCCGCCGCCGTCCCCGTCGCCGGCTGCATCCGTCGTGAGTACCGAATCCGTCCGAACGCCCGTCGTCGTCGAGGAGCCAGCGTTGGTCGAGCACATGAAGTGGTGGGGTTGGGGCCGGGAGAGCGTCTCCTTCAGCCACAGCGACAAGCCCGACCTGGCGCCGTTCGTGCNCACGAACATCGGGCTGGACATCACCCGCCCGCCCGCGCAGCCGCCGGCCTTCGCGGACCTGACGATCCCCGACCCGACGCTGCCGGAGCCGCTGCGCGCGGCGCTCACCGCCGCCGTCGGCGCCGAACACGTCCACACCGACGCCCACATGCGGGTGGTGCACGCCTACGGCAAGAGCCTGCGGGACCTGGTCCGGATCCGCAACGCCGACCTCGGCCGGCTGCCCGACGCCGTCGTCTACCCGGACGGCGAGGAGGCGGTGCGGGCCGTGCTCGCCGCGGCGCTCGACGCCGACGCGGTGGTCATCCCGTTCGGCGGCGGCAGCAACATCTCCGGCAGCCTGGAGGCGCCGCGCGGGGAGACCCGACCGGTGATCTCCGTGGACCTGGGGCGCCTCGACCGCGTCCTGGAGATCGACGCCGANGCCCGGCTCGCCCGCATTCAGGCCGGCGCGCTCGGCCCGCACCTGGAGGAGCAGCTCAACGCCCAGGGCTGGACGCTGGGCCACTTCCCGGACAGCTTCTCCCACTCCACTCTGGGTGGCTGGATCGCCACCCGTTCGTCGGGCATGCAGTCCGACAAGTACGGTGACATCGCCGAGATCACCCGGGCGGTCCGCGTCGTCNCCCCCGCCGGCGTCCTCGCGACCCGGCCCGTGCCCAGCCAGTCGACCGGGCCGAGCGTGCGGGAGATGATCCTCGGCAGCGAGGGCCGGCTCGGCATCATCACCGAGGCGACGGTGCAGGTCCACCGGGTGCCCGAGGAACGCGTCATCCTCGGCTACTTCTTCCCCACCTGGGACGACGCCCTGGTGGCCATGCGGGAGATCGCCGAGAGCGAGGCCAGCCCGACCGTCACCCGGGTGTCCGACGCGAACGAGACCCGGTTCTCCTTCGCGACCCGCAGGAAGGGCTCGCTCGCCTCGGGCCTGGTCTCCGCCGGGCTGAAGCAGTACCTGCGCCGGGTCCGCAACTACGACCTGGAGCAGATGTGCCTGTCGTTCATCGGCTTCGAGGGGACGCCGGCGCACGTCAAGGCCCAGCGCAAGCTCGTGGGCGAGATCGTCGGTCGCCACGGCGGCCTCTGCGTGGGCACCGGTCCCGGGCAGCTCTACGACCAGAAGAAGTTCGACACCCCCTACATCCGCGACTTCCTGCTCGGTCAGGGCGCGGTCGCGGACGTGTCGGAGACGTCGGCCTCCTGGTCCCAGCTCGGCCCGCTGTACCGCGGCGTGGTCGCCCGGGCCAACAAGGCGTTCGCGGAGATCGGCGTCGACGGCTGGATCATGTGCCACCTGTCGCACTCGTACCATTCCGGCGCCTGCCTGTACTTCACGTTCGCCTACTCCTCGCCGGTGACCCTCGAGGCGATCGAGGGCTATGACACGGTGAAGTCCGCGATCCAGCAGGGTTTCCTCGACCTCGCGGGCACCCTGTCCCACCACCACGCGGTCGGCGTCGAGCACGCCCCGTGGCTCGGCGACGACATCTCCCCGGCCGGCGTGCGCCTGCTCACGGCGCTGTTCGACGGCATCGACCCCGGCCACAACCTCAACCCCGGCAAGATCATCCCGGGTGCGGGTGCGGGTGCGGGTGCGGGTGCGGGTGCGGGTGCGGGTGCGGGTGGCGGGCCGGTGGGGGAGTAGTCCCCGGAAGGGCAGTGGGCATGCGCACGATCCTGGTGGTCGGGATCGGAGCCGGGGATCCCGACCAGCTCACGATCCAGGCGGTCAAGGCACTCGGTCGCGCGGAGGTGTTCTTCGTGCTGGACAAGGGCCCGGCCAAGGACGACCTCGTCCGGCTGCGCCGGGAGATCCTCGACCGGCACCTCGGCGCCGGCGACCACCGGGTCGTCGAGGCCCGCGACCCCCGCCGCGACCGCAACCCCGCGGACGCGGCCGCCTACGCCGCCGCCGTCGAGGACTGGCACGACCGCCGCGCCGAGCTCTACGAGCGGATGATCCTCGACGAGCTGTCCGAGGACGGCTGCGGCGCGTTCCTGGTCTGGGGCGACCCGTCGCTGTACGACAGCACGCTGCGCATCGTCGAGCGGGTCGCCGCGCGCGGGCGGGTGGCGTTCGACTACGAGGTGATCCCCGGGATCACCAGCGTGCAGGCGCTGGCCGCGAGCCACCGGGTGGTGCTCAACCGGATCGGCGGCCCCGTCGAGATCACCACCGGTCGGCGCCTCGCCGAGGGATTCCCGGTCGGGGTCGACGACGTCGTCGTCATGCTCGATGCCGACACCACCTTCCGCAGCCTCGACGACCCCGACCTCGACATCTACTGGGGTGCCTACCTCGGCACGCCGGACGAGATGCTCATGCACGGCCGGGTCGCCGACGTCGGCCGCTCCATCGCCCGCACCCGCGCCGACGCCCGCCGCCGCAAGGGCTGGATCATGGACATCTACCTGCTGCGCCGCCGCCCGCCCGGGCCCGGAGCCGGACCCGGCCCCGCCGACCATCGCCCGTCCGCCGCACCGGCCGACGCCGACATTCTCGAATAGTGCGGTGCCCCGCCGGGCGAGGAGCGCGCACCACCGCCTGAGCGGCGATCTACTCGCTGCGTACCGGCGTGGGGCCGACGACGGTGTCGACCAGCCCGGTGGNGACGTCGTAGACGAGTCCTGACACCAGGAAGCCCCTGGCGCGGATCTCCCGCTCGATGATGCCGACGTCGACGCGAACCGAGGCGACCGGGTCGCCGACCGCCTTGGCGTCGAGGTCGCGGGCGGGGATCTCGAAGTAGTCGGCGAGCAGCGCCGGGAAGGCGGCCAGGTCCGTCATGCCGCAGTCGGTGTGGTGCAGGATGACCAGATTCCAGTCGCCGGCGGGACGGCCGTCGCGGTCGGCCTGGCCGACCTCGCCGAGCAACGCCATCGTGCGCAGCGTCGCGGGCGTGATCCGCCCGCCGACGTTGCGGATCACGGCGGCCTCGCCCTGTTCGAGGCCCAGCACGCGAGTCGGATCGACGCGGGGGTCGACACAGCAGACGACCATCAGGTTGCCGCTGGGACTGATGCTCGGGTCGGCGCTGAATCCGGCGGCGGCGAACTTCGCGTTACGTCTGGTCAGATCGTCCGCGCTGGTCACGACGCCTCCTCAACCGGCGATGAAGTCGAGCAGCTCCTGGTTGAAGTCCTNCTCGAACCGACCGGTCAGGCCGTGNGGAGCGCCGGGGTGGACCTTCAACGTGGCGTGGGGAATCAGCTTCACCGAGCGGTACGACGAGGCCTCGATCGGCACGATCTGGTCATCGTCGCCGTGCGAGAAGAGGACCGGGACGTCGATCTTCTTCAGATCCTCGGTCAGGTCCGTCTCGGAGAACGCGGCGATGCAGTCGAAGGCACCCTTGACCCCGACCGTCATGCACATCTGCCAGAAGGCGTCGCGGGTTCCCCGGGACACGTTCGCGCCGTCGCGGGTTCCCCGGGACACGTTCGCGCCGTCGCGGTTGTTGCCGTAGAAGGGTTCGCTGAGGTCCCGGTAGAACTGGGCCCGGTCCGCGGACAGCCCCGCGCGCAGTCCGTCGAAGACCGCCATCGGCGCGCCCCCCGGATCACTGTCGGTGCCGAGCAGATGCGGCGCCACCGCGCCCCGCAGCACGGCCCTGGNCACCCGGGAGGAGCCGTGCCGACCCAGATAGCGGGCCACCTCGCCGCCTCCGGTGGAGTGACCGACCAGGACGGCGTCGGTCAGATCGAGGGCCTCGATCACCTGGGCGAGGTCGTCGGCATAGGTGTCCATGTCGTTGCCATCCCAGGTCTGGCTGGACCGGCCGCCGCCACGGCGATCATGGGCGATCCCGCGGTACCCGTGGTCGGCGACGAGCTTGACCTGACTGTCCCAGACGTCGGCGGTCAGCGGCCAGCCGTGGCTGAACACGACCGGCTGGCCGGCGCCCCAGTCCTTGTAGAAGATCTCGGCGCCGTTCCGCGTGGTGATCGTGGGCACGATGATCGTCCTCCCGTCGGCAGGTCTGCGGCGGCGTCCGCCAGGGCGCGGCCGGGCGCGGTCTCGCCGGGGCTGACAGTAAACGTTCCGTAACCACCTGGGTCGGTAGGGCGACACGGTGCGCCGCCGCCACGGCCGGATAGCACCGCGGCCGTCCGTTCACCCGAACGGCCGGCCGGCGCCGGGTCGGCGGGCGGGCGCCGGGTCAGCGGGCGGGCGCGGCGGCGGACTGGCCGGCGGCGGACTGGGCAGCGGCAGCGGACTGGGCAGCGGCGAGGCCGAGCTCGACGTCGACGGGGGCGAAGAACCGGTCGACCTCGGCCGGGTCGACCTCGTCGAGGCTCGCCGGTGACCATCGGGGGTCGCGGTCCTTGTCGACGACCGCCGCCCGGATGCCCTCGACGAGGTCCGCCGTCGCGAGGCTCGCCCCGGCCAGCCGGTACTCCTGGTCGAGCGCCGCCTCCAGGCTCGTCATGGACCGCGCGGCCCGCAGCGCGCGCAGCGTGACGACCAGCGACGTCGGGCACTTGCCGCCGATCTCCGCCGCATCGGCGGTCGCCGCCGGCACGGGGCTCGCCGTGAGCGCCGCGAGGATCTCGGTGACCTTGTCGCCGCGGTAGAGCTCGTCGATCCACGCGCGGTCGGTGGTGAGATGCCCGGGGGGCGGGGTGTGGGCGGTGAAGTCGAAGGCGGCGAGCGCGTCGGCCGGGTCGGGCGCGCGGCGGAGTGCGTCGAGCAGGTCGGGGAGGCGGGCGGCGGGCAGGTAGTGGTCGGCCAGGCCGGCGGTGATCGCGTCGGCGGCGCCGATGCGGGCGGCGGTGAGGGCCAGATGCGTGCCGAGCTCGCCGGGGGCGTGCGACAGCAGCCACGTGCCGCCGACGTCGGGGATGAAGCCGATGCCGACCTCGGGCATGCTCAGTACCGACCGCTCGGTGACGATGCGGACCCCGCCGTGCGCGGAGACGCCGATGCCGCCGCCCATGACGATCCCGTCCATGATCGCGATGTACGGCTTGGGGAACCGGCGGATGCGGGCGTTGAGCCGGTACTCGCCCGCCCAGAACGCCAGCGCCCGCTCGGGTGCCCCGGCGAGCACCGCCTCGCGGATCGCCCGGATGTCCCCGCCGGCGCACAGCCCGCGCTCGCCCGCGCCGTCGAGGACGACGACGGCGACCGTCGGGTCGTCCGCCCAGTCCCGCAGCGCCGCGTCGAGCAGGCCGACCATGGTCGGCGTCAGCGCGTTGATCGCGCGCGGCCGGTTCAGGGTGAGCCGTCCGAGCCGCCCGCCCGGGCCCTCCCGCCGCACCAGCACCTCCGGCTCCGATGCCGTGCCGGACGACGGACCGGTGGGGTGCCCGGCGTGCGCCGATCCGGGTGCCGATCCGGTGAGGGGCTGGGCATCAGCCGCGTGCGGGGACATGGGTGCGCCACCCTTCGAGTCGAGGAACAGCGGAACCGAGAGGATTCCGCCCATCCTGCCGGCCGAGGGCTGCCCACGGTAGGGATCGCCCGTGCGGGTGCCGAGGCAGTCTGTTCACGCAGACGAACATACGTTCGACATTGGGGGTGTGTCGACCTACCGTTGATCCATGGGCTTCGAGGACGATACGGAAGACGGGCCGGCGCCGCCGGCCCGGTTGGCGGTGATCGGCGGGCAGCTCGACGGGTTGCTGTCGGATGCGACCTGGCGGCTGTCGGACGCCGAGTTGGAGGCGTTGATGGAGGGGGTCTGCCGCCTGGTCGGGCGGGTGGCGGCCGCGCGAGGTCGCCTGCTGGTCGAGGCGCAGGTTCGGGGGTTCGCCCTGCGGCAGGGGGCGGTGGACACCGCCGGCTGGTTACGGGACCGGCTGTCCCTCGCGCCCAGAGAGGCGCGCCGGCAGGTCGCCCTCGCCCGTGATGTCCACGAGGTGTGCCAGGCCACCGGCGCGGCTCTGGCCAGCGGCGAGCTCACGGTCGAGCAGCTCACAGTTCGGTTGAGGCACCACCGTTCGATCATGATGCCCACCGGGGTGGAGGACCGAGCAGCCNCCGCAGGTCTGCTTTCTGCCGGTCGGTCAGCCGCGGGGCGCGTGCGAGGAGCCGCGCCACATGATCCTCAACGCGCGAACGGGCCGGGGGCCGCCCGCCCGCCCACCCGTCCGCCGGTGCCGGTCGCTGNGGGACGTGCGTGACGTCCGGGGCTGGTGTCGAGCAGGGACCTTCGGTGCTCATGTCCTGGCCGGCGTCGCGCCGGTCCGGGTCGTTCTCGCCCGGCACGTCGTCGAACAGGGACGGCTGTACTCCCGGCCCGTTCACCGCTGCACCCCGCGGACGCTTCCCGCCCCGACCACCCGTGGTGGTGGACTGTCCGGGCCGCCGCGCCCGGCGTATTGCCAGGCCCGGACGGTGACCGTCGCCGGATCGCCGTCCGGACGGCCGAAGGCGTCGACGAGAGACCGCCCGGACTGTGCGGCGATCATCGTGCGAGCCCAGACGCGCCGTCCGTCGCGCAGGACCGTGAACGTGGTGGAGTAGCGGCGGGCTTTCGTGAGCCAGTGACCTCCGAAGCCCCACTGATGCGACCAGCGCAGCAGCCCCACCGTCCGCGCGGGTAGCCGTCCGGCCGCCTCATCGAGCGCTGCGGCATACCGTTCGTCCGCNCCGAGCTGCCAGCAGGTCTCGACCAGCCGCCGCCCGTGGGCGTTCAGCGGGAGGCGCTCCAGGTGGGCGAGGCTACGCACCGGCCGGTCGAGCATCCCCCCGGCCTGCACACTCTTCGTCAGATACTTCGCCAGGTAGTTCGCAATCCGCCCGGNATCGGTCGAACGGTCCAGGACGATCGGGGAGATGTCGACCTGCGCACCCCAGCGCACCGCCCGCGTTCCGGCCGGATCATCCGGGTCCGGGGCGGGCACCGTCACGTCCGCGAGGACGCCGCGCAGGCAGTCGCCGATCAGGTCCGTGGTCGCCCACGCGGGGGGCGCCGCGATCTGCTCGGGATCCTCAATCCATCCGTCGAGTCGGATCACGGCGTGCAGGTGGACCAGGCCGCGGGCCTGCATTTCCGCCGCCTTCACGAACGTGATCCGCAGCTGACGGCGCAGCCCCGCCACCGTCAGCCCCGCCGACCGGGCCACCGCGGACTCGACGCCGTCCCGGGTCGCCTTCCACAACCGGGGAACGAGACTGTTCCACACCACCGCACCCGGATAGTCGAAGCAGTCCGCGCACAACGGCGACCCGAGCAGCGGATCCCCGTCACCGTGGCGGGCATGACACCCCGCCGCCCGGCCATGCGGACACGTGCCCCGCCGGGGGCGGCACGCCCGCGCCTGCCCGTCCTTGCCGGGCGAGCGGCGGGAATGCACCGGGCCGAAGCTGGGCGCGGTCAGCGTGACGAACAACGCCGGATGACCCGCCACCGTGTCCGGCACCCCGCCGCCACCGGCCAGCCCGGACAGCACAATCCGCCGGGCATCACGCTTGTAAACCTGCGAGCACGCCGGACACACCGACTCCCGCCGATTGTTACACCGCACATGCACCACACCGCCGGGTTGACCAGCGGACGAGAACACCCGCCGAACCTCACCGGAACCCCGATCAACATGATCGGTATGACCGGTCAGGCGAATCGGAGAAGAACAACCACCAGCAACGACGGGAACACCACGAGAGTCGGGAACACCCTGGGGCATAGGGAGATACCGCTTCCAGGCGGACCCGGTCCAGCCCGGCTAACGCCAGGCGGCACACAGGTCAACGGGCAAGGGCGGTCGTTGACGCCCCGAGCCCGGCCAGCTATTGGCAGCCCGTCTTATTGGCGTGACCCGTTCTAAGTAATGGCGATAGCAGTAGCTCAGCCACCCATATCAACGCATCACGACACGCTTGGGTTCCCGCAATGCAGGAAAGCCCCGGGCAGGATGACGGAAGACGACATCCCACCGGGGCGGACGTGACCAGCCGCCACACAAGACGCGGGGCATGGTGAGAGCGAGGCCGTTAGCGCCGTGACGATGTTCGGGAGAAGGAGAAGACTGGCAGCCAGGCCCACGGCCGCCGGTGCGAATGCCCCCTGCCCCCGGCTAGCACCCGCTCTGCGTGAACACGAGCGTGGTGACGAGCCAGGTGCCGTCCTGCCGGGTGAGGTCGGCGGTAATGCACTGGCGGGGCGTCGAGTTGGGCACCTGCTGGCCGGTGCTGCGGACGACCAGTGGCCACAGTGTCCAGTCCTGCACGTCGGTGACTCGTGCCTGCTGCTTCGATCTGCTGGTGACTCGTTCGTGGAGCGCGAAGCCCGGTTTGATCGAGCGGACCCAGCCGTTGGCCACGTAGGCGCGGACCACTTCCTGGGCCCAGGCGAGGGCCTGACCGGTGGCGCGCCGGGTCATGTCCGGATAGGTCGGATCGCCGAGTGTTTGTGCGTTAAGAAACCCCAGCCAGAACTGCTCGTAGGCGTCGTCGATCGGATCCCCGGTGTTCCCGAAGGTCGAGGAAGGACTTGGTGACGGTGAAGCGGCCGGTGGGGGGGTGGTTGCCGCCGTCGAGCTGCTGGCGGTCGGGGTCGGCTCTGGGGTGCTTTCGCTCGCGGAGCAGCCGGTGGCCAGAAGGGTCGCGGCGGNGAGCAGGGCACCCAGAGCCGTCCAGGTGTGGCTGTTCGCGCGCACCGCTTCCTCCCGACATGGTGACCTTGCCCAGGGTCAGCCCTCACCGAAGTGATCGATATCGGTCAATCTAGGCGTATGTACCCGACGCAGAGGGTAGGGGCATGCGTCGTTCCGTGCCAGCCTTATCACTGAGACGCCAGCGCCGACAGGTCGGGCGACGACTCCGCACCCTCCAAGATCGCGCGTTCGACGAACGCGGTGCTGGCCCAGCCCTCCACCGTGCGCAGCCGAATCGGGTGCTGGTCACGAGGATGGAGGACCCCGCTGGAGGGGCAGGGTCCTCCCGATAGTGGCGACGGTCGAGGGGGAGAGGGGTTCCGCCGCCACCAGGTTCGGTCAGCCGGAGCGACCGGCCGCCTGCCACGCCGCATACCGGCCAGCCGGCATGACCTCCCACACCTGCCGGCGCACCCACGGCGCCGCATCCGGAACACCGACCCCCTGCCCCGGATCGGCGAGAACCTCAACGTCGTGGACGACCAGCCGACGGCCATGGGTAGATATCTCAGGTCCGACCGGTTCCTTTCCTGCGAGGACCAGTCCGAACGGCCGGGCGAACACCCCCAGCCGCAATCCGACCGTGAACGCCAACCGGGTAGCGTCCGCGGCGGTGTCCTGGGAGTGGATCGCGACAATCCCCACGTCCGCCATGGCCACCAGGCCCATGGCGACCTCGATCAGCCGGTCGGCCGACACCGGGATGAATTCCGCTTCCACTGGCGCCCAACCCCGGCCCACGTCGTACGACAGCGGCGCCGCGACCAGCAGCCCGTTGCGGTCGGGAACCTCCATGTCGACCAGCGAGTGATACCCGTCGTCCTGCGTCGGCAGAAGGTCGCTCATGGGCCGGTCACCTCCACCGGGAGCGGCAACAGCACCAGCNGCACAATGCGCCAGTCCCCGTAACGGTGTTCCTGCGCGTAGCCTTCCGCCGCCCCAGGCGTCGGGAACGGGCCCACCATCCCCGTCACCACCCGGGCCGAGCCCTGCAACACGGCAACCGACCACAGCACCGGCGCACCGGCCGCCTCACCCATCGCCGGCCGCCGCCTGCCGCGGTTCCGCAGAACCCTCGCGGTGCGGCGCAGAGGCCAGCGCCGTGCGACGCAGCCGCGCGAACTCCCCGCTACGCAGACCGGCGACGAACGCCGCCCACTCCGACAGCTCGAACAGCAACGCCGCCCCCGCCATCGGACCCCGGCCGTGCCGCACCGCCACCCCAGGCCCGGCAAGCCTCGACACCGGCGACCAGCCCGGCACCGCGGCCACCTCCACCGCCCCCGGCCCGGCCCGCGACGACCGCAACCACAGCAGCCGGTCCCGGCCCCAGACCCCCAACTCACACTCGACCCGCGCGAAATGCTCGTCCTCCCAGGCACCCACGCCAGAACCTCCCCTCTCCCGCCGGACGGTGAACGACGGCCCCGGCCGGGGATACGCGGTCAACCCGACCGGAACCGTCACCACAAGTCCAACCCNCAGACCGACAGCACGACAGCGCACCCGCTAGCAGCATCTTTAACCGTGTGTCATGCATGGCCAGCTCTACGTCATGCACGCTGCGGGGAGATGGCACNGGAGCACTCGACCGCCCGGCTCCAACCCGGGTTAGTCATCCATGAGCCATCCGTACGCCATCGCCCAGATCTAGTCATCGATTGAGCCATTTAGCCATGATCCGAATTCGGATTTCGGGTATCCGCGTGGACACGGGGCGGAACCGTTCGTGATCCGTTAGCGTCCTCACCACACGGCGCAACACGGTCACACGGGCAGGGGGCGACGGTGGTAGAGACCGAGCACCCGCAGTGGAACCCGGCCCTGCTCCGGGAACACCGCCACGCCGTCGGCCTGACCATGGAACAGACCGCCGAGAAGATCCGTAACCTGTCCTTCCCCGACGGCACCACACCGCCCGCCGCGACGTTCCAGATGATCGGCCGGCACGAACGCGGCCAGGTCTACCCCGGGATNGGCTACCAGCGCGCCTACGCCGCTCTGTACCGCACCACCCGATCCGCCCTCGGATTCGCCCCGCCCCAGCTCAGCGGCCCGCACCATCCCGCCATCCGCCAGAGTGACCCGTCGCTCACCGGGGACGGGGTGGAAACCCCCGGCCGGCTGGGTCACCATAGGAGAACCGGCGCCGTGCCAGCCAACATCGGCTTGGAACGGCTCTGGCAGCCCGGCACGCTGCCCGCGGTGTTCGAGGAGGTGACCGCCACCCTGACCGCCTCCCCACTCCCACGCCGCCAGTTCCTCACCGTCTCCGGCGTCGCACTGGCCNCCGCCGCCCATGAATGGCTGGTCGCCGACCCCGCGCGGATCTCCGCCGCCCTGGCAGGCCGCCAAGCCGACGCGAGCGTCATCGCCGACCTGAACAGCGGCGTTGATCTCCTCCGCCGCCTCGACGACAAACTCGGTGGCCAGGCCGTCTACGGCATGACCGTCGAACAGCTACGGCTCGCCGTCGGACTCCTCCGCAACGCCAGCTACAGCCAGGCGGACGGAAAAGCGTTGCACGCCATCGCCGCCGAACTGTCCCGCATGGCCGGCTGGACCGCCCAGGACACCGGCGCCCACGGCACCGCCCAACGGTTCTACCTGCTCGGCCTCCGCGCCGCCCACGAAGCCGACAACCCCGGCATCGGCGCGAACATCCTGCGCTGCATGGCCGAACAGGCATGCGGACGGGGCGACCCCCGCACCGGCGTCGAACTCCTCCGCTCAGCCCGAGCCGGCGCACGCGGACGGCTCACCGCCACCGAAAACGCCATCCTCGCCGGACAACTCGCCGTCGCCCACGGTCGCGCCCAGGATCGGCAGGCAGCCCGGAGCGCCGCCGACGAAGCCCGCGACCACATCGCGCAGGCCCGGCCCGACGAGGACCCACCCCACGTCTACTGGGTATCCGCCCACCACATCACCTACCAAACCGGCGTCTCTATGATCTTCAGTGGTGACCCCGCCGCCGCAATCCCGCACGTCCGCTCCGCCATCGACCATGTCGACCCGGATATGCCCCGTGACCTACTGGAATTTCAGGCAAGCCTTGCCGTGGCCCACGCCAGAGCCGGAGACCCCGACGCCGCGGTCCGTCTCGCGCACGACGCGATCGACGCGACGTCCCTGACGTCCTCCGCCCTCTTCGGCGACAGCTTCGCCGAAGTCTGCCGAGAGGTACACGCCGCCGGCCATCCCGGTGCGAAGGACCTAGCCGAACACCTCCGAGCAGCCACCGGAGCCACAAGCGTCTGACCGGCACAAACAGGAACAGAAGATCCATCGCAGACTTTATATGCGGGTTTCAAGGGCGGCCCTTCGGGCCGCCGCGCCGCACACGCCGCGCTCGACGCACCCGCCGTGCCGGCAGGGTCGCCGCACCACGACGGGGCCCCGCCTCCCTCCGGTCGGCACCCCGCCGGGGCGTCGCCCCCGCAGGCCCGTCGGAGCGTCGGCCCGTCGGAGCGTCGCCATCAGACTTGGCTACGCTACGTCACAACATCGGGGTAACATTCTNTGACCACCGTCGCGATGTGGGGACNCCGCCTACCTAGTAGGAACNGGGTAGGGGTTCATGATCCGTCAGGATCAAGCCTGTAGTACGAGGTACGCCGTCAACATCGGTCTCCCAACCGGTCACTGTCGATGACTGCCGATGCTGTGGTTGAGTCATATACTGACGTTGTCTGTAGCCGCAGACAGCGAAGGAGCCTCCCAGGCACGCGGGTCAAGGCACACCTGAGAGGCCCCGGGGCACCTAGCGCGACCGGTGGGCAAACCAGACACGCGCTACGAGCCCTAGCATGGCTGCCGAGACCTCCGCGATGTTTGCGGAGGTATCTCGGCCCATGGTCCGGAGGGCGATCCCCGAGAAGGTCAGCCAGGACTGTACGTCCAGGACTAGCCTTTCAAGATCGTCTTCCGGTGGAGGTGGGTCGTCCACCTTTCCCCCTGCGTCCGTCGGATATTGATCCTTTTGGGATCTCACCGGCCGTCGGCCGGGCCCGTACCTACGGCCGGCTGGTGACGAACGCGATGGATGAGGCACCTTGCCACGCTCCGTGCGCCATTCTANCCATTGCGCAGCGTCCTAGATCTGCCACCGCACAACAAACAGTCACAGGCGCGGGACGGCTCGCGGTCGCCGTTTGAACCACGGGGCGCTGCCCCGGACCCCGGCCCTCTCTCTGGAGGAGGGGAGGGGCCGCCGGTTGCGTGGGCAGCGGGGTGGGTGACGTCCGCTGATCGCCTCCGCCGCCCGGTCCCCGGAGGGCTACCCCGGAACCTCCCGCCCGCNCAAGGGACGCACAGCGCCCAGCACGGGATGGGTGTCGTTGGNGCCCTTGNCCGGTCGGGAGAACCCGGGGTAGGGCTGCGCCGCCCGACCGACGGAGGAGATCAGCTCAGCCCGAGGACTGTGCAGGGCAGCAGTTCACCGGACCTCCCATGCCCCCGACCGCCCGCAGGCCCGAGGGTCGGCATGGTCGAGCCGCCGGCATCGGCGAGCACCCCGGCAGCCCCGCGGACGGGTCACCGGGCCCGGACATGACAACGGCCGGTAACCCCAGCAGGGTTACCGGCCGTCCGAAGCGCCGTTGGCGTCTACCTGTTCTGCTGCTTCCCACCGGGCCAGCCGTTGACGTGCGAGGCGTACCACTGGCTTGCCATCGTCGCCGACACGGTCACCGAGTCCCACCACCGCGCCGCCACGTCATACGGCATGTCCGACGCCACACTCNCCCGCNCCCCCGCCGGAAGGATCAACGTCGGCCGCGACACCGAGAACCGCGGACCCGCCGCCGGAAGATGCACATCCGCCGCCTCTCCCGGATGCGCGTGAAGATCCACACCGACCGTTGACCGGCCACCCCACCGATCCGCACCTCTGGCATCATGCTCACGGGTTCCTCTCCTGTTCACTCAGGATTGGGATCAAGGCCCGGGGCTGGTGCTGGTAACACCGTCCCGGGCCGCCTATTTCTTGCCTCTCCCCGCATGGTCGTTCCTCGCGGGAATGTCGTGGGCGACGCCGCTACGCCGCAGCCGCAGCCGGGAAACGTTCCGGGTGCGGAATCACGTCGATGGACTCTTCCCCCGCATGCCCACCCTTACTGGTAGGTAGAACCGTGACCTTGCACAGGTAGTCGACGATGCTGCGCCGCCGGTCCAACGGCAGACCCGGGAAATTCTCCGCCGTCACCCCGTGCAACGCCGAGGGCAGAGCCGTCAGTTTCTCNTCCCGTTCCAGGTCTTCGAGATTCCCGCGCAACCGGGCCAGGTTCCGCTTCAACCCGTCCACGGAAACATCCTTCAGATCATCGGTGGNATCACCGACAAGGGCGTCTTCGACCTGACTGATACGCAGCCGGACCTCATCGGCGCGGGCCCGCAGGTCATGCGTGGGAACCGCGATGTCCGGCACGTCGAATGTCACTCCATCCCGGGCCAGCCAGNCGACCACGAACCGGGTCACCACATCGTCGACGAGATCACCGCGGCGCCGCAGGTGATTCGCCGACGCGCACCGGTACATCCGCGCCCCGNCACGGTTCCCACCCGCACGNATCACCTTCCCGCACCGGCCGCACAGCGCAATCCCGGACACCAACCGGTTCGGCTTGTTTCCCGATGCTGTACGGCGCGCCGGGTCCGTCAGCACCGCCCGGCACAGCTCCCACCGGGGCATGCTCACGATCNCCGGCCACGCCGCCGGGCCCAGGACCCGGCCCTGATGCACCCGCAGCCCGGCGATCCGTCCGCCGATCAGCACCTTCCGTAGCACCGTGACCGACCAGGGGACCCCGGTCGACGTCGCCACCTGGGCATCGTTCAACTCGCCCACCAGCGCCCNCAGCGTACGGCCCGCGATCACTCCGCCCATCGCCCAGCGGATCACTTCCGCCTCATCCGGGCGGACCGTCATCCCGTCAGGCTCATAACCGAACGGACGCCGCATGCCCCCATGCGGCAAACCCGCCTCAGCGTTCTGCAACATCTTCCGCCGGATCCGGTCCGACCGATGTTCCGACTCGTAACGCGCCAACCCCCCGAGAATCCGAGCATGCAACCNGCCCTCACCGGTCGACAGGNCAACCCGACCGCCCTTGACCGTCTCGATACGCAACCCGGTCTGATTCGCCAAATCGACGATCTCTTCGAGTTCCTTCGGGTTACGGGTCAACCGGTCCACATGCCAGATGAGGAGAACGTTCCACCGGCCCGACGCGATCCCGGACAGCACCTCCTCATACCCCGGACGCCGCTTCCGCGAATACGCCGACACATCGTTGTCCGTCACGACCTCCGGACGCGGCATCCCCAGACGATCCGCCACATCGTTCAAGTCCGCAGTCTGACGGGCAACCCCCAGACCCGCGCCCTCCCGATCCAACGAGATACGCACATACCCCACCGGACGCAACAGCCCGATATTTGAACCAGCAGAGACGAAAGGATCAGTAATCGTCATAGGACTATTCTAAAACGAGCTGTGCCTTAATTGAACTATGAGACACGCGGTGGTCATCTGCCAGGCGATACGGTCCCTGCCTGCCGGGGTGACCCGCATCTGCGGCGGACCACGAGACGTTGATCGACGCGTTGCGGGGCCCGCTCGGGCTTGCCGACGGCTGACGCACGTCGCAGGGGTCAGACGACGGCGCGTTTTTCGGGGAAGTGGCAGGCGACCTGGTGGCCGGGGGCGCGTGCGAGCAGGGGCGGGGCCTCGGTGCGGCAGATCTCCTGGGCCTTCCAGCAGCGGGGGTGGAAGCGGCAGGCCACCGGCGGGTTCAGCGGGCTGGGCACCTCGTCGCGCAGGCGGATGCGTTCGCGGCGGCGGACGCTGGCGGGGTCGGGGATCGGCACCGCGGACAGCAGCGCGTGCGTGTAGGGGTGCAGCGCGCCGGAGAACAGGTCGGTGCGGTCGGCAAGCTCGATGATCTGCCCGAGGTACATGACGGCGACGCGGTCGCTGATGTGGCGCACCATCGACAGGTCGTGCGCGATGAACAGGTAGGTCAGGCCGAACTCGGCGCGCAGACCGTCGAGCAGGTTGATGATCTGCGCGCGGATCGACACGTCGAGGGCGGACACCGGCTCGTCGGCGATGATGAGCTTGGGGCGGGTGGCCAGCGCACGGGCGATGCCGATGCGCTGGCGTTGCCCGCCGGAGAACTCGTTGGGGTAGCGGTTGTAGTGCTCCGGGTTGAGGCCGACGAGTTCGAGCAGTTCCCGGACCCGGGCGCGGACGCCGCCGCGGGGCACCTGCTTCTGGATGCGCAGGGGCGCGGCGACGATCGCGCCGATGGTGTGCCGGGGGTTCAGNGACGAGTACGGATCCTGGAAGATCATCTGGATGTCGCGGCGCAGTGGGCGCAGCGCGCGGGTGGACAGGTGGCTGATGTCCCGGCCGTCGAAGACGACCGAGCCGGACGTCGGTTCGAGCAGCCGGGACAGGAGCCGTCCGGTCGTCGACTTGCCGCTGCCGGNCTCGCCGACCAGGCCGAGCGTCGTGCCGCGGTCGATGGCGAAGCCGACCCCGTCGACGGCGCGGACCGCACCGGCGCCGCGGCGCACCAGCCTGCCGCGGCGCACCGGGAACAGCTTGGTCAGGTCGGTGACGCGCACCAGCTCGTCCCCGCCGGCCGACCCGGCGTCCGCGGCGGCCGGCGGGGCGGGAAGGTCCTTGGTCAGGTTGTCGGTCATAGCGTGGGAAGCACCTCCTCGCGCAGCAGGCGCCGGCGCTGCGCGACCGGCAGGTGGCAGGCGACCCGGTGGCCGGGGGAGGTCTCGGCCAGGGGCGGGCGCGTCGTGCTCGTCGCGGGACCGGCGAGCTCGCGGTAGGTGCAGCGGGGATGGAACGGGCAGCCCGCCGGCACGTTGATCAGGCTTGGCGGGTTGCCGGGGATGGTGCGCAGCGTGGTCTCGAGCTGGTGGTCGAGCCGCGTGATCGACTGCAGCAGCCCCCAGGTGTAGGGGTGCTCGGCGTGGGCGAAGACCTCCTCGACGCCGCCGTGCTCCATCACCTGCCCCGCGTACATCACCAGGACGTCGTGGCTGATCTCGGCCACGACGCCGAGTTCGTGGGTGATGATAATGATCGCCGAGTTGAACTCCTTCTGGAGCTGGCGCATGAGGTCGAGGATCTGCGCCTGGACGGTGACGTCCAGGGCGGTCGTCGGCTCGTCGGCGATGAGCAGGTCCGGACTGCACGAGACCGCCATCGCGATCATGGCGCGCTGCCGCATCCCGCCGGAGAACTGGTGCGGGTAGTCGTCGAGGCGCCGCGTGGGTTCGGGGATGCCGACGAGGTCGAGCAGCTCGGCGGCGCGCCGGCGGGCCGCGGCCTTGCTCACCCGGTTGTGCACCCGGTACGCCTCGACGATCTGCTCGCCGACGGTGAACTGGGGATGCATCGACGACAGCGGATCCTGGAAGATCATCGCCATCCGTCGGCCGCGTAGCCCGCGGACCCGCTCGGCCGGCGCGGTGACGAGGTCCTCGCCGTCGAGCAGGATCTGCCCGTCGATGGCGACCCGCCGGCCGCGCCGGTGCAGGCCCATGATCGCGAGGCTGGTGACACTCTTGCCGGAGCCGGACTCGCCGACGATGCCGAGCGTGCGGCCGCGTTCGACGGAGAAGCTCAGCTTGTCCACGGCGTGCACGACGCCGTCGTCGGTGCGGAAGCTGACCGTGAGGTCGCGCACCTGGAGGAACGGTGTGCCGCTGGGGGTCGGGTCGGTCATGACGGTCGCACTCTCGGGTCGATGATCGCGTAGGTGACGTCGACCAGGACGTTGGCCAGGATGATGAAGAAGGCCGCGAACAGCGTCACCCCCATCGTCACCGGCAGGTCCTGGGTGTTCACCGCGTCGATGGAGATGGCGCCGAGACCGCGGAAGCCGAACGTGTGCTCGGTGAGGATCNCGCCGCCGAACAGCACTCCGAGGTCGAGGCCGAAGATGGTGACGATCGGCGTCAGCGCGGGGCGCAGCGCGTGCTTGCCGATCACCGTGCGCTCGCGCAGGCCCTTCGCCCGCGCCGTGCGGACGTAGTCCTCACCGAGGGTCTCGATCATGCTGGCCCGGGTCAGCCGCTGGTAGTTGGCGGTGTAGAGCAGCGACAGCACGAGCCAGGCCGGGATCAGGTTCCACGCCCACAGCGCCGGATTGTGGGTGAAGTCCACGTAGTGGACGTTGTCGATGATGTGCCACTTGTAGCTGACGAGCAGCAACAGCAGCAGGCCGGTGAAATACACCGGCAGCGACACACCGGCCAGCGACACCGCGGCCGCGATCCGGTCGAACAGGCCGCCGCGACGCACCNCCGAGAACACCCCGGTGCTCACGCCGACGACGAGGAACAGCACGGCCGCGCCGAAGGACAGCGAGGCCGTCACCGGCAGCGCGTCGACGATCTGAGACCACACCGGCTGGTCGTTGCGGAACGAATAGCCCAGGCACGGCGCCGGGCACCAGCTTCGATCCGCGCCGGAGTCGAAGTGACGGCCGACGAAGACGCCCCGCAGGAAAGCCCAGTACTGGTCGACGTACGAGCGGTCCAGGCCGAGTTTCCTCGTCACCCCGGCGATGGTGGCGGGGTCCGGGCTGCGCCCGGCGAACAGCACCGCCGGATTGTTGCCCAGCGCCTTCGGGACGACGAAGAACAGCACGAAGGCGAGCACGCTGACCAGCCACAGGATGACGATGCCGCCGATCAGCCGGCCCAGGATGAACCTGGCCACGTCACCTCCCTCGAACAGTGGGTGGAGACCGGGCCCGCGTCGGCGACAACCCGCGGTGGAGCACCGCCGACGCGGACCCGGTCAGTCACTTGACGACGCCGAACTGGGCGAAGTCCGCCATGCCGTACGCGGAGGTGAAGTAGATGTTCGTGGTGCGGTCGCTGAACAGGTTCAGCGCCTTGTCGTAGACCAGCGGAATGTAGGCGGCGGACTTCACGATCGCCCTGTCGGTGTCGGTCCAGGCCTGCTGGGCCTTGGCCTCGTCGGTGGTGGNGGTGCCCGCGTCGAGGCCGGCGTTGACCGTCGGGTCGTTGAGCTCGGCGTAGTTGCTGTTGCCGGCGGCGAGGATCTTGNGGCCGTCGACGATGGAGCTCAGCATCGCGTACGGCGTCGGCCAGTCCGGGCCCCAGGCGGCCATCGCCAGGCCGATGCCGTTCTTGTGGACGTTGGCCGGGATGCCGATCGTCGAGGAGAAGTACTGCGACGGGGCGCTCTTGTTGATCGTCACCTTGATGCCGATCTTCGCCAGCGACGCCTGGACCGCCTCGGCCTGCGCGACCTCCTTGCCGTTGCTGCGGCTGGCCAGCGTGGTGGAGAAGCCGTTCGNCTGGCCGCAGGCGGTGAGCTCCTGCTTGGCCCTGGCGACGTCGCCCTTGCTGCCGGGGGTCGGGAACAGGTCGAAGGATGTGTAGTACTTCAGCGGCGGGGTGAGCATCGTCGTGGCGACCGCGCCGCCGCCGACCGGGCCGCCGCGGGCGAGCTGCTGGGCGGTCCTGTCGAGGGCGTAGGCGACGGCGTTGCGGCAGTGGATGTTGTCGAACGGCTTGACCTTCGTCATCACCGACAGGTAGCGGATGAAGCCGGTGACGTCGTTGGTGGTCCGGTCCTTGCGTAGCGACGGATCACCGAGAATCTTGTTCTGGGCGCTGATCTGCACGCCGGTCTGGCCGACGTAGAAGTCGGCGCTGTTGGCCAGCAGGCGGTTGTCGATGTCGTCGAGGTCGAGGCCCATCGTGACCTCGATACGGTCCGGCAGCGCCTTGTTCACCGTGTCCGTCCTCGGGTCCCAGTGCGGGTTGCGGACGAAGGTGATGATCTTGTTCGGGGTGTACTTCTCGATCTGGTAGGGGCCCGAGGAGACCGGCTTGAACGTGTAGTTCGCGCCGGTGTCCAACGCCCTCGGCACCGGGGTGACGCCCGGCAGCGCCATGACGAAGTTCCAGTCCGCGAACGGCTTGTTCAGGTGGAAGGTGATCGTCTTGTCGTCCGGGGTCTCGACCGACTTCAGGCCCAGCTTGTTCGGGTCGGTGTCCTTGTAGGGGCCCGGGTAGGGGGCCTTGGGGTCGTCGAGGTAGTCGATGAGGTAGGTCGGGCCGCCGTTGATGACGTCGGTGGCGAAGACCCGCTCGACGGCGTACTTGATGTCCTTCGACGTGATCGGCGTGCCGTCGGAGAACTTCAGCCCGTCCTTGAGCGTGTACGTCCAGGTCCTCAGGTCCGACGAGCTCGGCACGGCGGTGGCCAGGTCACCGGTGAGCTTGGGCGTGCCCGGCTGTGGGACGTAGGTGACGAGCTGGCGGGAGATCCACCGCTGCTGGTCCCAGCAGTTCGCGTAGTACGTGCGGGCGGGGTCCCAGTAGTCGCAGTCGGAGTCGTTGAGGGCGCGCAGCGTCCCGCCGGACTTGTCGGAGGTGTGCAGGACCGCGTCGCTGGCCCCCTCCGACGCACCGCTTCCCGACGACGAGGTCGCGCCGCCGCCGGCCGCACCGCCGCTGGAGCCGCCGCCCCCGCTNCTGCCGCCGCAGGCCGCCAGCACCAGCCCGGCGGCGGCGACGAGCGCCCCCATCCGGATGAGATGTGCACGCCGTTTCATGTATCTCCCTCACACGTGTGCCGGGCCCGCCGTGTCGCGGGCGGGTCGGCCCGGATGTCCCGCGAGATGACCGGCGCGGGAAGCCGGCGAGCAGCGCCGCGGCGGCGCCGTGGGTGGGACGCGATCACCGGCCGCCGCGCGGGTCGAAGGCGTCGCGTAGCCCGTCGCCGAGCAGGTTGAACGCGAGCACGGTGGCGAAGATCGCCAGGCCCGGGGCCAGCATGAAGATCGGCTCGATGCTGTACCAGCCGTGCGAGGCGACGGCCAGGGAGTCACCCCAGGAGGCCGTCGGTGGTCGCACCCCGACCCCGAGATAGGACAGCGCCGCCTCGTTGAGAATGTTCGTGGGAATGAGCAGCGTCGCGTAGACGAGCACCGGCGCCGCGACGTTCGGGAGCAGCTCCCGGAACATCACCGTGAACGTCCCCGCACCGAGCGAGCGGGACGCCTCGATGAACTCCCTTTCCCGTAGTGACAGCACCTGCCCGCGGACGATGCGCCCGATGTACGGCCAGGCGAATATCCCGATGACGAAGACCAGCACCGCGATACGCAGCCCCGAGCCCGACAAGCCGAACGCCTTGTTCGGAATCACCGCCACGATCGCGATCGCGAACAGCACCGACGGCACCGACAGCAGCAGGTCCATCAGCCGGGCGATGATCGTGTCCCACAGCCCGCCGAGATAGCCGGCGAGCATCCCGAGAACGGTGCCGATGATGACCGCCGTCGCGGTCGCCAGCAGCNCCACCAGCAGCGACACCCGCGCGCCGTAGACGGTCCGGCTGAAGATGTCCCGGCCGTTGACCGGCTCCACCCCGAGCAGATAATGCCAGCTCATCCCGCCGAACCGCCCCCGCGGCGCGGCGGTGTTCGGATCAAGAAGGTCGTAGTGCGGCTCGTTCGGCGGATGCCCCAGCAGCGCGACGATGACCGGCGCGAATATGGCGATCAGCGCGAGGAGGATCAGGAAGATTCCGCTGGTCACCGCCGGTTTGTCGCGCCTCAGTCTGATCCATCCGGATCGCCACAGCGAGCGACCCTCCGTCGGAACGACGGCCGGGGCGGCAACGGAATCGACCATCATCTCGCCCGGCGGAGCCGTCATCGTCCCACCACCACCCATCCTGGCCGCGAATTCGTCTGCCCGATGCGGTCGCGGGAACGCTAACCAGCCGCGGTGGTGATGAATAGCCGTGGACGGTAGTTGACCCGGAAACTTTTCGCATTCGCTACATGGCGCGCGCCGCCGACATCATCGGATTCTCTCCGGACATGCTTCGAAGACACCGATGTAACCGCGGCGTGTCGATCACCCGCGCAGCCCCGGTGCCACATCCACCCGTATCGGTCACAAAGGGCAGACCGGACGCCCGTCGTGGCGCGGCGGGTCACCTCCGTGTGTCCTCCGCGCCCCGCGGTCGAGGGCGACCAGCTCGGGTCGTGGGTGGGAGCATGTCCAGGTCCGGTGATCCACGACACCCACGGCCCGACGGAGGAGACCTGATGGATCTCGGCTGCTTCTTCGAGCAGGACGGCCGACCCGCGGTGCGGTTCGAACGCGTCTACCCACGGCCGCCGCAGCGGGTCTGGCGGGCGGTGAGCGACCCGGCCGAGCTCGCCTTCTGGTTCCCCTCGCGGGTGACGGTCGAGCCGCAGGCTGGTGGCGTCGTCACCTTCTTCGGTGACCCCCGTCTCGCGGACATGTCCGGCCGGGTGCTGGCCTTCGAACCGCCGCGCCGGCTGGCGTTCACCTGGGGCGGCGACGAGCTGCACCTGACACTCGAACCGGTCGGCGAGGCGGCCACCCGGCTCGTGCTCGTCAACGTGCTCGACGACCGATCCGCCGCCGCGCGCAATGCCGCCGGCTGGGCGGTCTGCCTCGGCGAGCTCGACCGGGCCGTCGCGGACCGGCCCGGCGACGGCCCGCACGGACCCGCCGCGGCGGCGGCCTGGCGGCCGTCCTACGAGGCCCATCTGGCGGCCGGCCTGCCCGGCGGCGCCCCGGTGCCCGCCGCTCCCTGACGGCACCGGCCCGGGTCCGCTGGGCAGGCGTCAAGCCCGCTGGGCAGGCGTCAAGCCCGCTGGGCAGGCGTCAAGCCCGCTGGGCGGGCGTCGGGCCCGCCGGGCGGGCGTCAAGCCCGGCCGTGCCCGCTGAGGTGGCCGAGGTCATCGGGAGATGCGGAGGCGCCGCCTGCGGCGGCTGGGTTCGGCCGTCCGGTTGCGTGCGTCGGCGCGGCCGGCCTTCTCCGTTCGGGCGCCTGCCCGCGAGCGTGTGCGGATGTCCCCCCGGGTGCGGGCGCGGGCACCTCGGCGGGCCGCGGTTCGTGCGCCGGGGGCCGGCGCGCGTTCGAGCTGCGGGGTGGGCGCCGGCTCGCCCGGGACGGCGGTGCCGTGGGACTCGCCCAGGGTGGGGGTGCCCGGGGATGCGACCAGGGTGGGGGTGCCCGGGGTCTCGGCCAGGCCGTCGGGGACGTGGCGGGCCGGGCGGGGGCCGATCGGCAGCGGGTGGTCCGGGCGCAGGCTCGCGACGATCCGCCAGAAGGCGCGGTAGCCGTGGGTCACGTGGAGGTGGTAGTCGAGGTCGCCGGTGCTGAGGAAGCGTTCGGCGCAGTCGAGGTCGGAGCGCGGGCAGAGGTAGACGGTCACAGGGGCCTCCCACGGGCGTGTCGCGGTCGCCGCCGCGCAACGCGGTCCCGCCGCAGAGCATGCTGCGGGCGATCACCGTGGGGCCAGCTCGGACGGGGACGCGGCGACGCAATGCTGCTGGTCGGCTACGACAGTGTTTCACGGTACGGTCCGCGTCCGGCGTGCGCATCCCGGGCGGGGCAGACTGGAGGCATGCCTAGCGCGCCGTCTTCGTCCCCCGACCCGACCGGTGGCATCCGGCTGCCGGTGACCGCACCGGACGCCGAGGGTGAGGTGGTCGAGCTCTGTCGGGACCTGCTCCGCTTCGAGTCGGTCAACCGGGGCGGTGGCGACGGCCACGAGCGCCCGATCGCCGAGTACGTCGCCACGAAGCTCGCCGAGGTGGGGATCGAACCGACCATCCTGGAGTCGGAGCCGGGGCGCACCAGCGTCATCGGCCGGATCGAGGGCGCTGACCCGTCCCGTGCGCCACTGCTCATCCACNGCCACCTCGACGTGGTGCCCGCCGACGCCAGCCAGTGGCGGGTCGCGCCGTTCTCCGGTGAGGAGGTCGACGGTTGCCTGTGGGGGCGCGGCGCCGTCGACATGAAGGACATGGTCGCGATGACCCTCGCGGTCGTGCGCGACCTCGCCCGCTCCGGCCNCAAGCCACCGCGTGACCTCGTCGTGGCCTTCCTCGCCGACGAGGAGGCCGGCGGCGGGCTCGGCGCCCGCTGGCTCGTCGAGCACCATCCCGAGCTGTTCGCCGACTGCACCGAGGCGATCGGCGAGGTCGGCGGCTTCTCCTACACCGTCTCGGACGATCTGCGGCTCTACCTCATCGAGACGGCCGAGAAGGGCCTGGCCTGGATGAAGCTGACCGCGACCGGCCGGGCCGGGCACGGGTCGATGATCAGCGACGACAACGCGGTCACGGCGCTGTGCGAGGCGGTGGCGCGGCTGGGTCGTCACGAGTTCCCGCTCGTGCTCACCCCGACGGTGCGGGTGTTCCTCAACGAGTTGGGGGACGCCCTCGGCATCGAGTTCGAACTCGACGACCTGCAGGCCACGGTCAGCAAGCTCGGCCCGGTCGCCCGGATGATCGGCGCCACGCTGCGCAACACCGTCAACCCCACCCAGCTGCAGGCCGGCGAGAAGGTCAACGTGATCCCCGGCGAGGCGACCGCCTACGTCGACGGGCGCTTCCTGCCGGGCCAGGAGGAGGAGTTCGTCCGCCAGCTCGACGAGATCCTCGGGCCGGACATCCGGCGCGAGTGGGTCGTCCATCACGACGCCGTGGAAACCGGCTTCGACGGGGCGCTGGTGGAGGCGATGGGCGCCGCGCTGCGGGCGGAGGACCCGATCGCCCGGGCGGTTCCGTACATGCTCTCCGGCGGCACGGACGCCAAGTCGTTCTCCCGGCTGGGCATCCGCTGCTTCGGCTTCTCCCCGCTGCTGCTGCCCGCCGACCTGGACTTCTNCGGGATGTTCCACGGCGTGGACGAGCGGGTCCCGGTCGAGTCCCTGCGCTTCGGCGTCCGGGTCCTCGACCGTTTCCTGCGCGCCTGCTGACCTGCGAGGCGAGCTGGTCGCCGGTCGGTGCGTGGCGACGGCGAGCGCCGCCACGCATCAGCCGGCGTCGGGCCCGAAACGGGGCACGGCGTAGGTGTCGGTGATCCGGTCGAAGCGGATCCGGACCCGGTCGCCGATCTGGACCGTCTCGGGGTCGACGTCGACGATGTTGGCGATGATGCGGCAGCCGGCCCCCTGGGTCCCGTCCAGCTCGACGACGCCGGACACGTACGGCACGACCTCGGCGAGCCGCGGGGCGAGCGGGTGGCGCACGACGGTGAAGGTGTAGATCGTGCCGGTGCCCGGCAGGTCGGTGTAGGTGAACGCGGCGCCCCGACAGGAGAAGCAGAACGGCTCGGCGGGGAAGACGAACGTGCCGCAGGTGTCGCACCGGGCGATGCTCAGGCGGCCGGCCAGGGCCGCGTCCCAGAACGGCTGGGTGCGCTCGTCGGCCATCGGGTCGGCCAGGCGCGCGGGGAACACGCCCCGTTGGAGCTCGGTCACCGTTACCTCCGCAGAAGGGTGCCGCTGACGGGCAGGCCGGCCGGGCCGCCGGTGACGAGGGCGATCTCGGCGCCCGCCACCTGGTTGACGGCGACGCCGCGCAGTTGCTCCACGGCCTCGCGCACGTGCGTCATCCCGATGAGGTAGGCCTCGGACAGGTGGCCGCCGTGGGTGTTCACCGGGATGCTGCCCCCGTCGAACCGGATGGTGCCCTCGGCGACGAACGGGCCGCCCTCGCCGATCCCGCAGAACCCGTAGTCCTCGAGCTGCATGATGACCAGCGGNGAGAAGTGGTCGTAGAGCAGGGCGACGTCGACGTCCTGGGGTCCCACGCCGGCCATGTCGTACATCCGCCTGGCCACGGTGCGGTGGCCGCTGGAGGCGAAGTACTCGTCCGGCATCTGGAAGTAGCTGAAGATGGCGCTGCCCCACCGGCCGGCGCCGCCGTTGGCCGAACCCATGATGTAGACAGGCGGTTGGCGCAGGTCACGGGCGCGCTGCGCCGAGGTGACGACCGCGGCGATCGCGCCGTCGGACTCCATGGTGTAGTCGAACAGGCAGAGCGGGTCGGAGAGCATCGGGGCGTTGAAGTAGTCGTCGAGGGTCAGCGGCTCCCGGCGTAGCGCCGTGGGCCGCTTGCGGGCGTTCTCCCGCTGCGAGATCGCCACCTCGGCGAGGTGCTCGCGCTTCGTGCCGTACAGCTTCATGTGCCGCTGGGTGAGCAGGGCGAAGCTGTGCCCGGGTGACATCAGGCCGCTGCCGGCGGCCAGGACGAACCCCTGCGGGATCCGGCCGGACCCGTACGGGCTCCCGCCTCCGCCCCCGCCGCCCGCGCCCCCACCGTCGACCTGGGTGCCGCCGAGGCGGCGGGACGCCTGCTGCAGCGTCATCACAGTGACGCACACGTCGGCCTGGCCGGAGACGATCGCCGCGGCCGCGAGACCCAGCGACCCGGCCATCCCGCCGCCGCCGGAGGTCAGTGTCGCGGCGAACCGAACCTCCGGCACGCCGAGGATCGAGCCGACCGAGGCCGGGTCGATCGAGCTGGAGTAGATCGTGAAACCGTCCAGGTCGTCGACGGTCAGTCCGGCGTCCGCCAACGCCGCCAGGATGGCCTTGCCGGCCATTTCGGTCTCGGTCTGCGGCAGCGACTGGCCCCGCTTGTAGTACGGCGTGTAGCCGATACCCGCGATCGCGGTCTGGTCCTTCATGGTTGCTGCGTCACCCTCCTGCGCCGTGGGATGGAAGAAGGCATCGGCTGCCCGCGGCCGGCCGCGGCGGCCGGCCGCGGGCAGCACAGGGGCGGACGTCAGCCGATGACCTTGGCCTCGCGCAGCCGGGCCAGCTCGGCGTCGCCGAGGCCGAGAAGCTCGCGCAGGACCGCGTCGGTGTGGGCGCCGGTCAGGCAGCCGCCCCGGGCCTGGGTCGCCGAGCGGGAGAAACGCACCGGCGGGCCAATCCGCAGGTGCTCCTCGAACACCGGGCTGTCGGCCTGGGCGCCGTACTCCGCGCCGAGGGTGTCGTCGGTGAGCAGGAGCTGCTCGGGCGCGACCTCGGCGACCTCGACGGCGCCCACGTCGGCGGCCGTCAGCAGCCGCTCCCAGTCGGCGGCGGCGCGGGTGGCGAGGATCGTCGCCAGCAGCGCGGCGAGCTCGGTGTCGCGCGCGGCGCGCCCGGCGGCGGTGGCGTAGCCGTCGTCGCCCAGCGCCGCGACGGCGTCCGCCAGGCCGGTGCCGGCCGCACTGGCCGTGTCCGCACTGGCCGTGTCCGCACTGGCCGCGTCGGCGAGCGCGGCGGCCAGCTCGCGCCACTGTCGGTCGCTCGGGGCGGCGAGGAACAGCAGGCCGCGGGCGGTCGGGTACATCCGGTACAGCGCGTGGAAGCCGTTGCCGTCCGGGTCGACCGTCGGGGACGCCGGCCGGCCCGCGTAGTCGACGACCCGGTCCAGCAGGGCGTGCGTGCCGGTGCCGAGCATGGTGACGGTCACCGGGGGAAGCGGGCGGCCGCGGCGGCGGGCGAGCGCGCCGAGCAGCATCGTCGACGCGACGCCGAGCGCGGCGATCCCGTCCGCCTGCAGGTTGAGCACCGCGGACGCGGCGAACAGCCGGTTGGCGGCCAGCTTGACGTCGCGCATCGTGCCGGTGGCGCCGGCGGCGTCCGGCGCCTCCGCGAGGGCGAGGCCGATCGCCGCGCCGATCGACGGGGCGTACGCCGGACGGTGGCCGAACGGGCCGTCGGTGCCGTAGCCGGGCGCGTTCACGTAGACCAGGTCCGGGTTGATCTCGCGCAGCGTCGTCGCGTCGATCCCGGCCCGTTCGGCCGCGCCGGCGCGGAAGCCCTGCAGCACGATGTCGGCGTGGCGCACCAGCCGGCGGACCAGCCGCCGGCCCTCGTCGGTGCCGAGGTCGAGGGCGACGCTCTCCTTGCCCTGCAGGACGCGGGCGCCGCCGGCCTCCGGGAACGGCAGGATCCGGCGGATCTCGTCGCCCTCCAGGGACTCGACCTTGATGACGCGCGCGCCGAGGTCGGTGAGCATCGTCGCGCCGAACGGCGCCGCGAACATGACGCCGAACTCCAGCACCGTCAGGCCGGCCAGCGGCAGGCCCGACGACCCGGCGTCCTCGTCGCCACGGGCCTCGACCGCACCTGGCTCCGCCGCACCGGAGTCGGCCGCACCGGAGTCGGCCGCACCTGACGTCGCCGCACCTGACGTCGCCGCACCGGACTCGGCGGGCGCGATGGCGGCCGGGGTGGGGGTGCCAGCGGCGTGGGTGGCGCGCAGGCCCGGCCCGTGCTCGTCGAGGCGGGGCGCCGGGCGCGGCGCGGCGAGCGGCCCGCCATCGAGGTGGACCAGGGTCGACGGGCGGCGCACGGGGCCGCGCTCCGGGTCCTCGACGACGGCGTCCCGACCGTCGTGGCGGATCTGTGGGTGATCGAGCGCGCCGACGCCGGCGCGGAAGATCTCGGCGTTGATGTCGGGGTTGGTGTCGAAGACGTGGCGCCACTCGGCGAGGGTGCGCGAGGCGACCTTGGCCAACATGTACTCCCACAGCTCGGTGCGCAGCCGTGGGGTCTCCAGGAACGGGAAGCCCTTCCACTTCGGGTCGGCGAGCATCTCGATCATGTCGAACTCGTGNAGCATCGCGCCGAACAGCCGCGGCTGGACCTGGGCGAACTGCAGCCAGTGGCCGTCCTTCGTCGGACCGACGAGCAGCGGGTAGATCAGAGCGCCGCCCGGCTCGCCGTCCGAGGTGGCCGCGTCGACCGTGGTGTAGGCGTCCGGCCAGCGCAGCCCGACCAGCCGCTGGAACCAGGCCCACGTGTCGAGCATGAGCACGCCGCGCACCAGGTCGGTCTCGACGTGCTGGCCCAGGCCACTGGACTCCCGTTCGAGCAGCGCGCCGAGCAGCCCCTGCACCGCGCTGTGCGCCGCGCCCCAGCTCGCGAACGGGACGGAGACGAACGCCGGGCCGGGGCGGGTGACCATCCCCTGCTTGGCGTGGAACAGGCCCAGCTTCGCCATCACCATGCCCTCGTAGCCCTTGAGGTCGGCCCACGGTCCGGTCGAGCCCCAGCCGGTGATCGCCACGCTGACCAGGCGCGGGTTGAGCGCGCCGAGCCGGGACGCGGTGAGACCGAGCCGCTCGGCGGCGCGCGGGCGCATGGTCGTCACCAGCGCGTCGGCCCCGGCGGTCAGCCCGTCGAGCCGGGCCCGGTCCGCGGGGTCGTGGAGGTCGAGCACGACGCTGCGCTTGCCGCCGGCGACCGCCGGCCAGGCCGCCTCCGCCCGCAGCGGGCTCCCGCCGGGCGGTTCCACCAGGACGACGTCGGCGCCGGCCTCGGCCAGGAACTGGGTGGCGAACGCACCCGCCATCGTCGTCGACAGGTCCACGACCGACAGTCCGGCTAACGGACCCTCTCCCGTGGCCTGGTCGTGCGGGATGGGGCTCATGCGGGCTGGCCTCCAGGGTGAGTCGGTGCGCCGGCCGCCCGGACTGTTCGCCTGACGGCGGCGGGACGACGGTGCAGGGATGACGGTGCACGGACGACGGCTGCGGGACGACGGTGCACGGACGACGGCTGCGGGACGACGGCTGGGGGAGGAGGGGTTACGGGACGACGGGCATGGCAGCGCCGGCGGCGGGCGTCACACGCCAAGCAGGTCGGCGAGGGCGGCGCGGTGGGTGGCCGGGTCGCCGAACATGACCCGGTCGGCGGCGGCCCGCCTGAGATAGAGGTGCGCGGGGTGCTCCCACGTGTAGCCGATGCCGCCGTGGATCAGGATGTTCTCCTCGGCGCAGGTGTAGAACGCCGTCGAGCAGTAGGCCCCCGCCAACCGGGCCGCCACCGGGAGGTCCGCCGCGCCGTCGGCCGCGGCCCACAGCGCGTGGTAGGCGGCCGAGCGGGCCNATTCGACCCGCAGCAGCAGGTCGGCGCACCGGTGCTTGATCGCCTGGAAGGAGCCGATCGGCCGGCCGAACTGGACCCGCAGCTTGGCGTACTCCACGGCCATGTCGAGCACCCGCTGCGCGCCGCCGACCTGCTCGGCGGCGAGCTGGGTCGCGGCGACGTCGCGCACCCGGGCCCGCACCCCCGCGCCGGCTCCCTCGGCGCCGACCAGCCGGGCCGGTGCCGCGTCGAAGGCCAGCCTCGCCTGCCGGCGGGTGGCGTCCATCGTCGCGGTGGGCGTCCGGGTGAGTCCGGCGGCGTCCGCCTCGACGCCGAACAGGCTCGGCCCGCCCGGTGCCGCCGCGACCACCAACACGACGTCGGCGCTCGCACCGTCGACCACGTGCCCGACCGTGCCGGTCACCCGCCAGCCGCCGTCCGCTGGTGAGACGCTCGCCGCGACCGACGCGCCGGCAGGATGCCCCCCGGCGGCGAGATGCTCCCCGGCGGCGAAGGTCGCGCGCAGCGACCCGTCGGCGATGCCGGGCAGGTACGCCTTGTTCGCGGCCTCGTCGCCGNCCGCGAGCAGCGCCTCGGGGGCCAGCACGACCGTCGACAGGTACGGCGCGCACAGCAGCGCCGCGCCTGCCTCCTCCATCACGACTCCGACCTCGACCGGTCCGAAGCCGGCGCCCCCGTAGTGCTCGGGGATCGCGAGCCCGGTCAGCCCGAGCTCGGCGAGCCCACGCCAGACGGCCGGATCGAACCCGTCCGGGGTCTGCATCAGCCGACGGACCTCGGCCTCGGGCGAGGTCTCGGCCAGCAGGTCCCGGACCATGGACCGCAGCCCGTCCTGCTCCTCGGTGAAGACGAACTCCATCAGGGGCGCCTCCGTCCACCGGTCGGCCCGTCCGCCAGGACGACCGCTCGGAAAGCGAGTAAACCATAATCTCTTTTTGTGTCCTAGCCCCTGATCGCCCGGTCGTGCCCCCCGGCGGACGCGCGGGCCAGGGTCAGCCCGAAAGGGACCAATCACTGCGCTGATAATCTGGGCCCAGGAGCCCAGCGACGTGCCCGAGCCACCGCGGCGGGCCCTGCGATTGTTCAAGGAGTGCCGATGACCTCGCCCGAGGCCGTTGCCGCCGCTGCCGCGGCCGGGGTGGAGCCGATTCGGATCCCGCGCCGGGTCGAACGCAGCGCGCGGACCTCCGAGGTTGTGGCCGCCTCGATCCGGTCGCAGATCGCCCGCGGCGAGCTGAAGGCGGGTGACCGGTTCCCGCCGGAGGACGAGCTGATGGAGGTCTTCGNCATCGCCCGCACCACCCTGCGGGAGGCGCTGCGGATCCTGGAGGCCGAGGGCCTCGTCACCGTGCTGCGCGGGCGCCGCGGCGGGCCGCGGGTCACCACCCCGACCGTCGAGCACATGACCAGGATGTTCGCCCTGCTGCTCCAGATCGAGGGCGTGGCGCTGACCGACGTCCACGACGCGCTCGCCGTGGTCGAACCGCCGCTGGCGGGCCGGCTGGCCGCGAGTCACACGCCCAAGGCGCTCGCCGAGCTCACCGCGGCGATCGACGCCGCCGCGGCCGCGGCCGGCGTCGAGGACGACGGGACGGCGTTCGGCGAGGCCGCGGCCGCCGTGCACCACACGCTGCTGCGCAACGCCGGCAACACGTCCCTGTCGATCCTCGGCCAGCTCCTGCACGAGGTGATCGCGCAGTACTACCGCCGCTCCGGCCAGCACGCCACCGCCGCCGAGCGCCGCCGCGCGATCAGGTCGTATCGGAAGTTTCTCGGGCTGGTCACCGCGGGCGACTCCGCCGCTGCCGAGGAGCACTGGAACCTGCTCATGCACTACCCCGACCGCCGCAACAAGCAGCGCGTCGACCTCTACTCCTGACCTCTGCTCCTGACCTCTGCTCCTGACCTCGGCTCCGCGTCGGCTCCGCGTCGGCGCACCGCGCGCGACCCGGTCGCCCGCTACCTGGGGGCGAAGCGCTGGCCGGCGTCGAGGCGGATGGTGCCGCCGTTGAGCATCGGGTTCTCCACGATCGCCAGCGCCAGTCTGGCGTACTCGTCGGGACGGCCCATCCGCTTCGGGAACGCCGCGTCCTTCGTGAGCGCCTCGGCGGCCCGGTCCGGGATGCCCTCGGTGAGCCCGGTGCTGAACAGGCTCGGGGCGATCGTCAGCACCCGGATGCCGACACCGCCGAGGTCGCGGGCCATCGTCAGTGCCATCCCGGCGATGCCGGCCTTGGCCGCCGTGTAGGCGACCTGGCCGATCTGGCCCTCGAACGCCGCGATCGACGCGGTGTTGATGATGACGCCGCGCTCGTCCTCCTCCGGCTCGTTGTCCTTCATCGCCCACGCCTGCAACCGGTTGAGGTTGAACGTGGCGATCAGGTTCAGCTCGACGACGCGACGGAACTCCGCCAGCGGGTGCGGGCCCTCCTTGGCGATGGTCCGCTTCGCCACTCCGCCGCCGGCCGTGTTGACCGCGATGTGCAGCCCGCCGAGAGCGCCGACGGCCTCCGCCACCGCCGCCTCGGCCGCCGCGTCGTCGGTGACGTCGACCGGGTGAAACGTCGCCCCCAGCGCCGCCGCCACCTCCGAGCCCGCCGACTTCGGCAGGTCGAGGATCGCGACGCTCGCGCCCTGCTCGCGCAGACGCTGCGCCGTCGCCCGTGCCATCCCCGACGCGCCACCGACCAGAATGGCCTTCTTCCCAGCGACCTGCATGGACCGTTCCTCCATCCGTTGCTGCGCGCTGATGTGCGTCCCGCTGACGTCNGACCAGACCGGTCCGGCCTCGTGACCCGACCGCCGGGCTCGACAGCCTCCGGTCGACAGCCTCTGGTCGGCAGGCTCCGGTCGCCAGGGCTGGGCGGCACGCGTTCGAGCCGCTACTCTAGCCACTTAATAGAGTAATGAGAAGTCGGATTTCGGCGTGGCCTGGCTGCGTCGTGAGCCGGCCGGCGGAAGCCCGGCGCCGGGTGTTCGCCTCGACCCCGGGAGGACCACGTGACGGCGGAGCACGCGGCGGAGCACACGACCGAACGGACGGCGGCGGACGGCGGTGACGCGGGCGACCCGCGGGCGCGGGTGCGCGCGTGGTTACGGGCGAACTGGGACACCTCGCTGACCCTCGCCGCCTGGTGGCGGCGGCTCGCTGACGCCGGCTACGCCTACCCCTCCTGGCCGGCCGGCCTCGGCGGTCTCGGGCTGTCGCCGGACGATGCCCGCGACGTGCTGGCCGAGCTGGCCGCCGCGCGGGTGATCGGGGCCCCGGCCGGGATCGGCCAGGGGCTGGGCGCCGGCACCCTGCTGGCGCACGGCACGCCCGAGCAGTGGGCCCGCCTCCTGCCCGGGCTGGCGACCGGGCAGGAGGCGTGGGTCCAGCTCTTCAGCGAACCCGGCTCCGGCTCGGACCTCGCCAGCCTGTCGACCCGGGCGGTGCTCGACGGCGACGAGTGGGTGGTCAACGGGCAGAAGGTCTGGTCGTCCGGCGCGCTGAGCGCCGACCGCGGCATGCTGCTCGCCCGCACCAACGTCGACGTCCCCAAGCACGACGGGATCACCTTCCTGATCATCGACCTGGACCAGCCGGGGGTCGAGGTCCGACCGTTGCGGCAGATGAGCGGCGACGCGCACTTCTGCGAGGTCTTCCTCACCGACGCCCGGGTGCCCGCCGACCGGGTGGTCGGCGCGGTCGACGACGGCTGGCGGGTCGCCCGTACGACGTTGCTGCTCGAACGCTCGGGCCTCGGCGGGGAGGGCCTCGCCGGCCTGCGGCTGGTCGAGGGCGGCCGTCGGTCGGGCAACCTCGACCGGGTGGTCGCCGACGTCCTCGCTGCCCCGGCACCGAACCAGCGCGCGGGCTTCTTCCTGCCCCCCGAGGCGATGATCGCGCTGGCCCGGGAGCGCGGCCGCGGCGCCGACCCGGTGATCCGCCAGGCGCTCGCCGACTACTACGTCGAGGCCGAGGTGATCCGGCTCAACGCGCAGCGGGTCAGGGCGGCCGCCCAGGCCGGCCGGCTTCCCGGTGCCGCCGGGTCGACGCTGAAGCTGGCGATCAGCCTGCACGGCCGCCGCTACCGCGACCTGATGCTCTCGCTCGTCGGCCCGGACGCGACCCTGGTCGACGCCGACGGCCCGGACGACGGCCGGCTGCACGCCACCTACTACTGGAGCTTCGCCGGCGCGATCGGCGGCGGCACCGACGAGATCCAGCGCAACGTGATCTCCGAGCAGGTCCTCGGCCTGCCCAAGGATGCCGACGCCGGCCGCAACGTGCCCTATCGCGAGCTCAGGGTCGGCACCCAACGCCGCTGAGCGGGGCGTCCGTCGGGCCCGCTGCGCTCAGCGGCAGGGCCGCGACCAGCGGCGTTCGTCGGGCCGCACCCGCCCCGCCGCGGAAAGAATTCGAGTAATGATAGTAGTTATTGATGTGCCCGGGACGCGGGCGAGGTCGGGACGGGAGAGACCGCAGATGCCGGAAGCCTGGATCATCGACGGTGTGCGGACTGAGCCACGGACAGATCTCCCGTACATCGGCACCCTGACTTTTTGAACAAAGGTGGAGGGCGGACGGATGACGGTCGATGNCGACGGGGCGCCGCGGGTGGGCGACGCGGACGACGAGACGAGCGACGAGACGAGCGGGGAGACGAGCGCGGAGAGGTTCGGGGTGCTCACCGACGCGGCGCTCGCGCGGTCCCGCCGGCGCGTCGGCGTGCTGCGCCCCGGCGCGGGGCGGCCGCACAACCACGAGGTGACCTGGGACGCCGCCCGGCACTTCGCCTACGGCTACGGCGACGACAACCCGCTGTACTGCGACCCGGAGTACGCCAAGAACACCCGCTGGGGCACGCTGATCGCCCCGCCGACCTTCCTCTACACGATGGGCGAGAACATCGTCCGCGCGGCCGACCCGGAGACGAAGGCGCTGCTCAAGGGCGACCCGTTCGCCGGCCTCGGGTCCTACCAGGCGGTCATGGAGTTCGAGTGGTGGCGCCCGTTCGCCCTCGGCGACCGGGCCCGGACCATCCACTCCCAGGTCGGCGTCACCGCCAAGCGCAGCTCGTTCGGCGGCCGCACCGCCCACGTCACGAACGAGACGATCTACAGCAACGACCGCGGCGAGCTCACCTGCCTGCAGCGCGGCACGTGGGTGAACGCGGAGCGGCACACCTCGCGGGAGCGCAGGAAGGAGCGCGAGCTGCCCGAGCCGTACACCCCCGAGCAGCTCGCCGAGATCGACGCGGCGTACGCGGCGGAGACCCGGCGCGGCGGCACCCCCCGCTACTTCGAGGACGTCGAGATCGGCGAGGAGCTGCCGACGAAGGTGAAGGGCCCGCTGACGACGACCGACGTGGTCGTCTGGCACCTGGGCTGGGGCATGCAGCTCACCCCGCCCGGCACCTTCCGGCTCGCCTACCAGGTCCGCCGCAAGGCCCCGGGGCTCTACCCGCCGAACGCCCTCAACATCCCGGACACGGTGCAGCGGCTGCACTGGGAGCCGCAGCGGGCGCAGGAACTGGGCCTGGCGACCTCCTACGACTACGGCGGCATGCGCGAGACGTGGCTGTGCCACCTGCTGACCGACTGGGTCGGCGACGACGGCTGGCTGTGGAAGCTCTCCGCGCAGCACCGCCGGTTCAACTTCGTCGGCGACACGACGTGGGTCGGGGGCAAGGTCGTCGACAAGCGGCAGGTCGACGGGCGCAGCGAGGTCCACATCGAGCTCCAGTGCACCAACCAGCGCGGCGTCGTCACCTCACCCGCGACGGCCGTCGTCCTGCTCCCGACCCGCGACGAGCCGGTCGTCACCCTGCCCGCCCCACCCCGCGACACCCTGGAGGCGATGATCGAGTACGAGATCGAACGCATCCGCCAGCAGGAGTCGGTGGCCGAGCGGACGGAGCAGTCGTCATGACGACCAGCCTGCGCATCGGCGTCATGTCCGGTGGCTACAACGGCCGCAGGCTCGCCGAGCACGCGCGGTTCATCGAGTCGCTCGGCTACGACTCGTTCTGGACCGGCGAGGCCTACGGCGGCGACGCCGTCACCGCGCTGACCTGGGTCGCGGCGCACACCGAGCGCCTGCGCATCGGCTCGTCGATCCTGCAGCTCGACGCGCGCACGCCGTCGAACACGGCGATGACCGCCTGGGCGCTGAACCAGCTCAGCCGGGGCCGGTTCAGCCTGGGCCTGGGGGTGTCCGGGCCGCAGGTGGTCGAGGGCTGGCACGGCCGGCCGTTCCGGTTCCCGCTGGCGCGTACCCGGGAGTACGTGACGGTCATCCGCAGGCTGCTGGAGGAACAGGGCAGGATCGAGTTCCACGGCGACCACCTGAGCATCCCCTACGACGGCCCGGACGCCACCGGCCTCGGCAAGCCGCTACGCCCCGGCTTCCCGAGGACGAAGCTGCCGATCTACCTCGCCGCCATGGGCCCGAAGAACATCGCGATGGCGACCGAGATCGCGGACGGCCTGCTCCCGCTGATGTGGAGCCCGCACCGCCTCAAGGAGATCTACGGCGACCTGATCGCCGCCGCGGCCGCCCGCAACACCGCCGCCGGAGCCGAGGCCGGCGCGGCGCCGTTCGACATTCGCCCGGCGGTCCCGGTCGCCGTCGGCGACGACATCGCCGCCTGCCGCGACCAGGTCCGCCCGAACCTCGCCTTCTACCTCGGCGGCATGGGGGCGCGCACCGAGAACTTCTACGCCAACCTGATCCGGCGCTACGGCTACGAGCAGGACGCCGACACGATCCAGGACCTCTACCTCGGCGGCCGCCGCGAGGAGGCGGCCGCCGCGATCCCCGACGCCCTCGTCGACGAGCTGACCCTCGTCGGGCCGCCGGCCGCCATCGCCGACCAGCTGGCCGTGTGGGAGAGCTCCGGTGCCACCGGCCTGCTGATCCGCTTCGCCGACGACAGGGCGCTGCGCACCGTCGCCGAGGTCGCCTTCTGACGGCCCGCTNGGTGATGCGGCCCGCTCGGCTCGGCCGTGGGGCTAGCGCAGCAGGGGGTCGCGGGGCAGGCCGAGGATGCGCTCGGCGATCTGGTTGCGGGTGATCTCGGAGGTGCCGCCGGCGATCGTCATGCCCCGCCAGGCGAGGGCCGAGGTGCCGGCCGCGGCGCCGAGACCCTCGGCGAACGCCGCCTCGGGGCCGGCGAAGTCGAGGAACAGGGCGGCCACGGTCTGGCCGCGCTCGGCGAGGACCAGCTTGGTGATGTTGCCCTCGGGGCCGGGCTCGCCCCCGACGACGGCCCGTTCGGCGCGGCGCAGGTTCAGCAGGCGCAGGGCGTGGCCCTCGGCGACGTGCCGGCCGACCCGCTCGGCCGCCGCGGGGACGTGCGCGCCCCGCTCCCGGTACAGGTCGAAGACGTTGGCGACCTCGAACCCGCCGGAGACCCCGCCGCCGATGCTGACCCGCTCGTTGCCCAGCGTCGCCCGGGCCACCGACCAGCNCTCGTTCGGCGTACCGACGACGTCGGCGTCGGGGACGAAGACGTCGGTGAGGAACACCTCGTTGAACTCGGNCGTGCCGGTGACCTGCCGCAGCGGCCGGACCTCGACGCCGGGATGCGTCAGGTCGATGATCATCATCGTGACCCCGGCGTGCTTCGGCGCCGCCGGGTCGGTGCGCACGGTGGCGAATCCGCGCTGGCAGTACTGGGCGCCGCTGGTCCAGACCTTCTGGCCGTTGACGAGCCAGCCGCCCTCGACCCGGTCGGCCTTCGTCCGGATGCCGGCGGCGTCGGAGCCGGCGGCCGGCTCGCTGAACAGCTGGCACCAGATCTCCTCCTGGGCCAGTGCGCGGTGGACGTACCGGTCGATCTGGTCGGACGTGCCGTGCTGGACGAGGGTCAGGATCACCCAGCCGGTGATGCCGTAGGCCGGCCGCCGGACCCCGGCCGCCTGGAACTCCTGGTCGATGACGAGCTGCAACCCGGCGGGCGCCGCCAGGCCCCACGGCCGCGGCCAGTGCGGCTGGACGTACCCGGTGGCGATGAGTCGCTCGCGCTGCTCCGCCGCCGGCAGCGCCGCCACCCCCCGGGCGAACGCCTGCACGTCGGCGCGGGCCGCCTCCGCCTCCGGCGGCAGCTGCAGCGTCGACACGCGCGCGACGCCGGCCAGGCCCAGCCGGGTCACGTCCGCGGCGGCCGCCCCCGGGCGCAGCACGGACTCCAGCGTCGTCGCCCGGCGCTGCAGCAGGTGCGCGTCGTGTTCCCAGGTGTAACCGATGCCGCCGTGCACCTGGATGTTCAGCGACGCGTTCGCGGCGAACGCTGCGACGGCCAGCGTCGCCGCCGTCGCCGCGGCCAGCTCGAACTGCGCCGGCGGCGACCCGTCGCCCGCGGCACGGGCGGCGTCCCAGACGGCGGCGGTGCCGAGCTCCGCGGCCACCAGCATGTTCGCGAGATGGTGCTTGATCGCCTGGAACATCCCGATCGGCCGGCCGAACTGCTCGCGCACCTTCGCGTACGCCGTCGCGACCTCGACCGCCTCCAGCGCCCCGCCGACCGCCTCCGCGGCGAACAGGGTCCGGGCGAGGGCCTCGGCGCGGCGGGCCGCGCCCGTCAGCACGTCGTCGGCGCCGACGGCCACGTCGCGCAGGGTCAACCGGGCCGACCGGCGGGACGGGTCGAGCGCGGGGGGTACCTCGACGGTCAGCCCCGCCGCGCCCGCCGGTACCACCACGGCATCGTCGCCGACGACCAGCACGAACAGCGACGCCAGCCCGCCGCCGAGGACCACCCCGGCCCCGCCCGACAGCACGCCGCCGGTCAGGGTCAGGTCGTTGCCCGTGCCGGGGCCGCCGAGGGCGAGCGCGGCGACGGTGCCGCCCGCGGCCAGGCCCGGCAGGAACCTGGCCTGCTGCGCCGGCGTCCCGGCCGCCGCGATCACCGCGGCGGCGACCACGGTCGGGACGGCCGGGCCGGGCGCGACCGCGCGCCCCAGCTCCTCGACGACGACCACCAGCTCCGGCAGTCCGGCGCCGCCGCCGCCGTGCTCCTCGGGCAGGTGCAGGCCGAGCAGGCCCAGGTCGGCGAACTCCGTCCAGAACTCCGGCAGCGGCTCCTGGTCGGCCTCCAGGAGTGCGCGGTTCGCGGCGCGAGCCTCGTGCGACGCCAGAAAGGCCCGCGTCGTGCGGGCCAGCTCCCGGTGTTCCTCGCTGATCGCGATCGCCATGCCTGCCTCCTGGCAACTCGTCGCTGGTTGCGGCCCCGGCCCGGCCGCCGGACGGCCCGGCCGCCGGACGGGCCTGGCCGGCGAGGTGGGTCGCGCCAACCGTTGACGCGGACCACTCGCCGTTTAGTAGAGTAAATATAAGCCTCTTTTAGAGCCGGGTGTCAGCTGCTGGAACCCGGGACGGGAAGCGTGGGCCGATGAAGCATCCCTGGGACCGCCCGCTGGGCGTGTGGCACATCGCCGAGAACCATCCCGACCAGCCGGCGATCGCCGCGTGCCCCACCGGCGAGGTGCTGTCCTACGCGCAACTCGCCGGTCGGGCGCACCAGGTGGTGCACGCGGGGCGGGCCGCCGGCCTCGCCTACGGCGACGTGGTGGCCGCCGTCCTGCCCAACGGCCTCGACATGATCGTCTGGATGCTGGCGGCCAGCGAGACCGGCTGGCGGCTCACCACGCTCAACCCGATGGCGGCCGCGGCCGAGATCGAGACGATCGTCGCGCACGCCGGGGCCAGGGCCCTGGTCGTCTCCACCGAGTACGCCGAGCGCGCCGGCCGGGTGGTCTCGGCGCCGCTGCTGGTCAGCGTCGGCGGCGAACTGCCCGGCTACCGCCGCCAGGAGGACCTCGTCGCCGGCCACCCGACGACGAAGCCCGCCGAGCGCCGGGCCGGGACGCCGTTGATCTACACCTCGGGGACGACCGGGCGGCCCAAGGCGATCGCCCGCAACGCGTCGATGCCGGACGTCGACCCGGCGGACATGGCCGACGCGACGAAGCTGTTCAGCCAGGCGTTCCGGTTCCTGCCGCTGCAGGGTGCGCACCTGATCTCCGCGGGCATGCACCACGGCGGCTGCCAGGGCTTCTTCATGGGCGCGCTCCACGTCGGCCAGGCACTAGTGATCATGAAGAGGTTCGACCCGGAGGAGACGCTCCGGCTGATCGAGAAGTACCGGATCACCACCGGCTACCTGGTGCCCACCCAGNTCGTCCGGCTGCTGCGCCTGCCCGACGACGTCCGGACCCGCTACGACCTGTCCAGCCTCCAGGTGGTCGTGCACTCGGCGGCGCCGTGCCCGCCGGAGGTCAAGAGGCAGATGTTCGCCTGGTGGGGCCCGGTCATCTGGGAGACCTACGGCGGCACCGAGGGCGCCGCCACCATCGCCAAGCCGCACCACTGGCTGGCCCGGCCCGGTACCGTCGGCCGGNCCGTGCGCGGCGTGCGGGTCCGCATCCTCGACGCCGACGGCCGCGAGCTCGGCCCCGGCGAGCGGGGCACCGTCTACATCGACGCCGGCGCCCGGACGTTCGCCTACCGCGACGACCCGGAGCAGACCGAGCAGGTGTACCGCGGCTCCGCGTTCACCATCGNCGACATCGGCCACCTGGACGCCGACGGCTTCCTCTTCCTGTCCGACCGCGCCAAGGACATGATCATCACCGGCGGCACGAACGTCTACCCGGCGGAGGTCGAGGCGGCGCTGCTCGGTCATCCCGCCGTCGCCGACGTCGCCGTCGTCGGTGCTCCCGACCCGGAGTGGGGCGAGCAGGTCCGCGCCGTCGTCCAGCCCGAGCCGGGGGTCCGGGCCGACGACGAGCTGGCCGCCGAGCTCATNGCCTACTGCCGGGCGCGGCTCGCCAGCTACAAGTGCCCGCGGGTCGTCGAGTTCCGCGCGGCGCTGCTGCGCACCGAGACCGGAAAGCTGTCCAAGGCCGCCATCCGGGCGCAGCTGTGGGCGGGCGTCGACCGCAGGGTCTGACGGGCNGGCTCCGTCGAGAGTCGGCGCGGCCCGTGGAGGAAGCAGAGATCATGAAGGAGACGGCAACCGTGACCGACCTGACCGAGGGCAAGATCTGGGCGAACTCCGGCGACTCGCACATCCTGGAGCCGCCGGACCTGTTCTCGTCCCTGCCGGACGACGTCAAGGCGCTGCTGCCGCGCAGCGTGAAGGACCCCGGCGGCGCGTTCGAGACGATCCACATCGACGGCCAGGAGTTCCGCCGGGAGCTGCCGCGCCCGGCGCCGGGTGCGCCGAAGAAGAAGGGCCTCGGGATCAACGCCCGGCCGGTCGACTCCACCGAGGACGACTTCCTGCGCCGCGCCCTGGGCGGCAACGACGCGGCCCACCGCCTGCGAGACCTCGACGACGAGGGCATCTGGGCGGAGGTGATCTACCCGTCGCTCGGCATCTGGACCTTCAACATCCGCACGCCGAAGGTCGTCCGGTACGGCGTGCGGGCGCTCAACGAGTTCGCGTTGGACTTCCAGCGCTCCTCGCCGCGTTTCGTCTGCGCGGCGTCGATCCCGCTGCTCGACGTCGACGACGCGGTCGCCGAGATCCGCCGGGCCAGCGCGCAGGGGTTCGCCGCCGGCTTCCTGCCGACCCGCCCGCCGCTCGGCCGGCCGCTGTGGAACGACGAGGAGTGGGACCCGATGTGGGCGGCGTTCGCCGAGACCGGCACGGTCGTCGCCTTCCACATCGGCACCGAGCCGCACGACCCGACCGAGCGCACCGGCGTCTACTACCGCGGCCGCGGCGGCGCCGTGCTCAACTACGTCGAGACGACCTACGGCGGCCAGCGCGCCGTCACCCAGCTCATCGCCGCCGGCGCCCTCGACCGCCACCCCGAGCTGCGCGTCCTGGTCTCCGAGGGCGGCGCCACCTGGGGCCCGTTCATCGCCGACCGGATGAACGAGGGCTACCGCCAGCACAGCGCCGCCGTGCGCCCGGTGCTGTCCAGGCCGCCGTCGGAGTACCTGTTCGACCAGGTCTACGCGTCCTTCCAGCACGACGGCTCGGCCGTCGCCGCGCACGTGGCGATGGGCTGGCGCAACGTCCTGTGGGGCAGCGACTACCCGCACTTCGAGGGCACCTTCGGCCACACCCAGAAGACGCTGCACGAGCTGTTCGACGGCGTCGACCCGGTCGCCAGCGAGCGCATCCGGATCGGGGCGTTCCACGAGCTGTTCCCGCACGTCCCCCTGCCGCCCGCGGCGGCGCCGGCGAGCTGACCGGCGCCCCGCCGCCCGGACCCCGCCGCCCGGACCCCGCTTCTCGGCGCGGCCCGGGCGGCCCGGCGCGGGTGACGCCGGTCACGTCGCCGGCGTCCTCCACTCGCAAGGTAGCAGATGAAATGTAGTACTGATTACAGCGGCGGAAGGACCGTCGGGGCGAGCGCGTGTCCGCCCCGGGCCGGCAGGCACCACCTCGGCCGGACCGAGGCCGGGAGCGTGGCCGCCGATTCGCGGAGGGCCAGGAACCCATGACCTCGCTGACGCAGCCGCCCGGCATCGCGCTGCCACCCGTCGAACGGCTGCGGCCCGGGCTTTGGAGCATCCCGGTGCCGCTGCCGACCGCCGGCCTGCGGCACGTGTTCGTCTACCTGTTCGAGACCGACGCCGGCGGGTACCTCGTCGACTCGGGCTGGGACACCGCCGAGGCGTTCGACGCGCTCGGCGCGGGTCTCGCCGTCGCCGGCTACCGGATCGGCGACATCCGCGGCGTCATGCCCACCCACATGCATCCCGACCACTACGGCCTCGCCGGCCGGATCCGGGCGGAGTCCGGGGCCTGGGTGGCGCTGCATCCCGCGGACGCCGCGCTGCTCGGCCAGTTCCCCCGCGAGCCGGCCGAGATGCTCGCCGGGCTGAACCGGCTGCTGGCGCGCGCCGGCGCGCCGGCGGGCGAGATCGAGGCGCTCAACCGGGTGGCGCTGCCGCCGGGGCCGATGCCCGCGCCGGCACTGCCCGACGTGCTGCTCGCGGACGGCGACCGGCCCGACATCCCCGGCTGGGACCTGCGGGCGGTCTGGACCCCCGGGCACTCGCCCGGGCACCTGTGCTTCTGGGAGCCGGCCAACCGGGTGCTGCTCTCCGGTGACCACGTGCTGCCGCGGATCACTCCGAACATCCCGTTCTCCCCGGTCGGCGACGCGGATCCGCTCGGCGACTACCTGTCCTCGCTCGACCGGCTCGACGACGCCGACACCTTCCCGGCCGCCGAGGTACTGCCCGCGCACGAGCACCGGTTCCCGGACCTGACCGGCCGCCTCGCCGCGCTGCGCGACCACCACGACCAGCGGTTCGGCGAGGTCCTCGCCGCCCTGCGCGCCGCCGACGGCACGGCGACCGCCTGGGACGTCTGCCGGCAGATGACCTGGTCCCGTCCCTGGGACCGGATCGAGGGCTTCATGAAGCGCGCCGCCCTCGCCGAGGCGCTCGCCCACCTGCGCGTCCTGGAACGCCGGGGCCTCGTCCGCGAGGTCGACGGCGAGCCGCCCACGTGGCGTCTGCTCGCCAGCTGAGGGGAGCGGCCACCGTGGTCTCCGACAGCGCCCCGACCACCGACAGCGCCCCGACGACCGACAGCGCCCCGACGACCGACAGTGTCGCGAGCCTCGCCGAGGACCGCGCCCGGCTGCGGCGCCGCTGGTACGACTGTCGGCTCGCCCCGCCGACGGGTCGAGGGCCAGGAAAGGACGACGATGAGGATCGACTCGAACCTTGGCGGCGACCTGCGTACCGTCCAGGACACGGCCCGGACGCTGGAGGACGCCGGCTACGGCGGGCTGTGGATCGGTGAGACCCAGCACGACCCGTTCCTGTCGTCCCTACAGGCGATCAACGCGACCCGCACCGCGACGGTCGGCACCTCGATCGCGATCGCGTTCGCGCGCACCCCGATGACGCTGGCGAACATCGGCTTCGACCTGGCGCAGGCCAGCGAGGGCCGGTTCGTGCTCGGGCTGGGCTCGCAGGTCAAGGCGCACATCGAGCGCCGATTCTCGATGCCCTGGTCGCNCCCGGCCGCGCGGATGCGCGAGCTGGTGCTGGCGATGCGCGCGATCTGGGCGTGCTGGCAGGACGGCACCAGGCTCGACTTCCGCGGCGACTTCTACACCCACACGCTGATGACGCCGTTCTTCTCGCCGCCGGCACACGCCTACGGCCCGCCGCCGGTCTACCTCGCCGGCGTCAACGAGCTGATGACCGAGGTCGCCGGCGAGGTCGCCGACGGCTTCTTCCTGCACCCGTTCACCACCTCCCGCTACATCGAGGAGGTCACCCTCCCGGCGCTGCGCCGCGGCCGGGCGAAGGCCGGCCGGGTCGGCCCGGACGGTGAGGGCACGCTGGACGGCTTCACCCTCGCCGGGCCGACCTTCGTGACCGTCGGGCGCGACGAGGTGGAGCTCGCCGCCGCGGCGGCGGGCACCCGCGGTCAGATCGCCTTCTACGCGTCGANGCCCGCCTACCGCGGGGTGCTCGACCTGCACGGCTGGGGGGACCTGCAGCCCGAGCTCACCCGCCTGACCAGGCAGGGCCGGTGGGCGGAGCTCGGCGACCNCATCGACGACGACATGCTGCGCGCGTTCTCCGTCGTCGGCACGCCCGAGGAGGTCGGTGAGCAGCTCCGGGCGAAGCTGACCGGCGTCTACGACCGGGCGACGTTCTACACGGCGTACAAGGTCGCCTCGGAGATCTGGCCGGCCCTGCTCGACGCGTCGCGACCCGAGGGCGCGCCCGCCGGACGGGGCGAGTGACGGCGACCGAGCCGGCGCTCGCCCGGCCCCGGCGGCATCAGGCCACCCGGACCCGCCGGCCAGGGATTCCCCCGGCCCCCCACGGGCGGTGCTCCCCTCAGGGCGTGAACAGCCTGGTCGTCTCGATCACCTTGGCGTCCTCGACCGTCCCGTCGTCCTTGACCGTGCCGATCTGGACCTCCGACGAGCAGACGTTCGGCAGGATCGGAACGGCCTTGCCGTCGCAGGTGTAGGTCGCGCCGTCGCCCAGGAAGAGGGGGACGTTCTTCGCGGACCTGAGTTGCTGGGTGATGGCGGCAGATGTCGGGTCGCCGGTGAAGCCCTTGAACAGGTTGACGAAGGACAGCAGGGTGATCGCGCCGGCGGACTGGCTCGCGCTGACGGCCGGGTCCGGGTCGACCTTCGAGTTGTAGGTCCTGGCGATCGCGCCGTAGAGGGTCGCATCCGTGGTCGCTGTGTCGGTGGTTGCGGTCGCGGTCATGACCGAGCCGGCGATGACCGGCTTGTAGGCCTTCAGGGTGGTCGGATCGATGCAGGTGTTGATGATGTAGCGCGGCAGGTCGAGGTTCAGCGTCTGGTAGGCCTGCAGCCAGGAGGTGCAGAACGTCAGGTCGCCGACCATGCTGATCGCGTCCGCGCCACCCTTGACCGCCGCCTGCATCTGCGGCGTCATGTCGGCGGTGCCCACGGGCACCGCGATGGTCTGGAACCCGACGCCCGCCTTGCGGAAGACGATGCCGCCGATGCCGTTGACCGCCTGCAGGACCGCCGGCCCGTCGGTGGCGAGCATCGCCATCTTCCTGACGCCGTGGTCGTGGGCGTAGGCGGCGAACGCGGCCAGCCCCACCGAGAACCCGCCCGTCAGCGAGAACGCGCCCGGCTTGGTCAGCTCCTCGGTCGAGGTGCCGCTCAGCGAGACGTAGGGGATCTTGGCCGCGGTCAGCACCGGCACGACCGAGGCGCCGTTCGCCGTGAACGGGCTGATGACCGCCGCGACGCCGCGGTTGACCATCTGGTTGGCGCAGTCCTGGGTGCCGGCCGGCGTCTCGCCGCCCTGGCAGATGAACAGCGCGATCGGGCGGCCGGCGATGNCGCCGCGGTAGGCGTTGGCGTACTTCAGGGCCATCTGCATGCCCTGCTCGATTCGCTGGAACTGCGCGGACAGCACGCTGTCCGAGGCCGACGCGCTGATGAGCCCGATCGTCACGGGAGCGCCCTCGGCCGGGCTCGGCGCGCCGAGGACCTGGGCGGCCGGGGTCGCGCCGGCGCCGTCGGACCCGCCGCCGCTGTCACCGCCGCCGCAGGCCGTGGCGGCCAGCGACAGTGCCAGCGCGCCGCTGATCAGCCAGCCGCTCCGGCGAACCGTGCGTAACAGGCCCATTCGACCCTCCTGCTGGTTGTGCGGAGACGTGCGGCCGGCACCTTCCGTGCGCCGCCGACCCGGCTCTCCGCTGGTTTGACGAAACCGCGTTCCGAAGGTCACGCGGGGTCCTCCGGTCTCCTCGCCGTGCCGGCCGGGTCGGAGCTGCCGGCCGGGTCGGAGCTGCCGGTGGTCCCGGTCGTGCCGAGGTAGGCGGCTTCGAGTGCGCCCGGGTCGTCGCGGAGCTCGGCGGCCTTGCCGGTGAGGGAGACGTCACCGTGCACGAGGACCATGGCAGTGTCGGCGACGTCGAGCGCGAGGTGGACGTGCTGCTCGACGAGGACGATCGCGGTCCCGGTCTCGTCGGCGACCGTGCGGACCAGCGGCATGAGCTGCTCCACGACGATCGGGGNCAGGCCCATGCTCATCTCGTCGATGAGCAGCAGCCGCGGCCCCTGCACCAGCGCCCGGGCGACCGCGAGCATCTGCTGCTCGCCGCCCGAGAGCATCCCGGCCCTGACCTTGGCGCGGGTGCGTAGCTGCGGGAACAGGTCGAGGACCCCGCTCACCGTCGCGCCGCCCTTCCGGGCGGCGATCGCGATGTTCTGCAGGGTGCTCAGGTTCGTGAACAGCGCCCGGCTGTCCGGCACCAGCACCACGCCCGCGCGGTTCATGCGGCGGGCCGAGCCGGCCCGGACGTCCCGCCCGTCGACGCTGATCGAGCCGCCGGTCGGCGCGAGGAACCCGGCGAGCGTCAGCAACAGCGTCGTCTTGCCGGCGCCGTTCGGCCCCAGCACGGCCAGGATCTCGTTGCGGCCGAGGGTGATGCCGATGCCTCGGGCGACCGTGGTGCGCTGGTAGCCGACGCAGAGTTCTTCGCAGGCCAACGCCACGCTCATGACGCCATCTCCTTCGCCGCGTGGTTCGGGTCCGCCGTCCGGTTCGGGTCCGCCGTCTGGTTCGGGTCCGCCGTCTGGTTCGGGTCCGCCGTCTGGTTCGGGGGCGCCGCTTCGGTGGCGTGTGCCGCGTGGGTCGAGCCGAGGTAGGCCTCGGCGACCCTGGGGTTGGCCCGGATCGCCGGCGGCGGGCCGCCGGCGATCTGCCGGCCGAAGTCGAGGACGTGGATGATGTCGCACAGGTCGAGGACGAAGCGCATGTCGTGGTCGACGAGCACGATCGTCACGCCGCGGTCGCGCACCGCCCGCAGCCGCACCGCCAGCCAGGCGCTCTCCGTCGGATCGAGCCCGGCGGCCGGCTCGTCCAGCAGCAGTACCTGCGGTCCGCTGGCCAGCGCGCGCGCGATCGAGACGAGCTGGCGTTGGCCCTGCGAGAGCTCGCCGACGCCCCGGCCACGCTGCTCCCACAGCCCGAGCGAGACGAGCAGGTCGTCCAGCGACGGCGCACCCGGCCGGGCGGCGTGCTGGCCGGCCATCAGGTTCTCCTCGACGGTGAGGTCCTCGTAGAGGTCGAGGCCCTGGAAGGTGCGGGCGAGCCCGTGGCGGGCCCGGCGGTGCGGCGGCAGGCCGTCGAGCCGCTGCCCGGCCAGGGTGATCTCGCCGGCCGCGGCGGTGAACCCGCAGGTGGCGTCCATCATCGTGGTCTTGCCGGCGCCGTTCGGGCCGATCACGCCGACGATTGTTCCGGGCGCCACGTCGATCGTCAGGTCGGACAACGCCGTCACGCCGCCGTAGGTGACGCCCACCCCCGAGATGGACAGCCGCGCTCCGACGAGCATGCGCTCCCCGTCCACCGGCAGACCCCCGTCCACCGGCAGACCCCCGTCCACCGACGGGACGCCGTCCACGGACGGACCAGCGTCCGCCGCCGCGGGGGCCGGGGCGGTCGGGCCGGCGCCCCGTCGGCTTCGGCGCCGTTTCTCGGCCGCCAGGTGCGCCGGTCCGACGATGCCGTCCGGGTTGCGGATCACGACGAGAATCAGGCCGAGGCCGCTGACGATGCCGTACCACTCCCCGATGTCGATCGTCCGGGACAGGAAGACGTAGAACACGCCGCCGATCCCGAGCGCCCCGGCGAGCAGCCCGCCGGACACCGAGGTGATCCCGGCCAGGAACACGGTGGTGAAGACGCTCAGGCCGAGCAGGGCGCTGAACGAGGTGAACGTGACGGTGGTCTGCTTGTAGGCCGTCAGGCAGNCGGCGAGGCCGGCGATGAACGACGCGATCGCGAAGCCGAGCAGCTTGACCCGGACGACGCTGATCCCGGCCGCGGCGGCCGACCGTTCGTCGGCGCGGACCGCCAGCATCGCCGAGCCGAGCCTGCTGCGCCGCAGGTGGGCAACGCCGATGGCGACCGCGGTCAGCACCGCGAGGCACAGCAGCCCGAATTCCGGGCGCGGGAACGCCTTGCCGGTGCCGATCCCCAGGTCCAGACCGAAGATCGACGGGTTCGCGATCGGGGCGCCGCCGGTGCCGCCGTTGAGGTCGTTGTTGCGGAACCAGAGCGCCTCCAGGGCGACCGCCAGGGTCAGCGTGACGACCGCGACCAGCATGCCGCGGATCCGCAGTGCCGGCAGGCCGGCCAGCACGCCGATGACGGTGGCTCCGAGCGCGGCGAGGATCGGCGAGATCGGGAACGGTATGTGCCAGGCGTGGCTGAACGTCGAGAGCAGGAACCCGGCGGCGCCGGCCAGTGTGAGCTGGGCGAGCGAGACCTGCCCGACGTAGCCGGTCACCACGACCAGCGAGAGCCCGAGCACGCCGGCGATGAANGTCTCCATCAGCGCGCCGCGGTAACTGTCGTTCGCCACGTAGATCGCGACGACGGCGAGCGGCACGAGCACCACGGCGGGCTTCCAGGCCGACCGCGGACGCGGCGCGCGGCCCAGCGTCCGCTCCAGAAGCATGCCGCGGGTCGGCAGCGGCCGGCCCTGGATGACCAGCACGGCGAGCACGATCACCAGGGGGATCAGCTCGGCGACGCCGCTGCTGGGGAACCAGTCGGCCCGGCTCTGCAGGTAGACCGCCTCGGACTGCAGCGCGCCGATGCCGATGCCACCGAGGACGGCGGGCGCGAGCAGGGTGAACCGGCCGAGCACGGCGGCGGCCAGGGCCGGGACGATGAACAGCGTGTAGGTCCCGGGCACCAGCGGCACCAGCGGGGCGATCAGGATGCCGGCGATGCCGGCGACGGCCGCGCTGATCGCCCAGTTGGCCAGCGCGATCAGGTCCGGTGACAGGCCGCTGACGAGCGCGCCGATCTCGGTCTCGGCGGCGGCGCGGGTCGCGGTGCCGAACCTGGTGAACCGGTAGACCGCGGCGAGCACGGCGGCGATCAGCAGGATGACGGCGACGAACCAGAACCGGTCCGACAGCAGGCTCACCCCGCCCGCTTCCCAGGTCCGGCGCGGCAGGATCGGCGCGACCAGGATCTGGTCGCCGCCCACCTGCATGGTGATGACGCCGGTGAACAGACCCATGAGCCCGAGTGAGGCGACCGCCTTGGCCACGGCCAGGTGCGCCCGCAGCGGGCGGAACACCAGCACGTAGAGCAGCACGCCCAGCGCGGCCTCGAACAGGACCGTGATGAGGATCGCCGGCCAGAGCCCGACCGGCCCGGACAGGCCGATCGTCTCCGGCAGTCCGGGAACCGGCACCAGGATCTTCCCGTCGCGTAACAGGGCGTAGGTGTACGCCGCGTGTAACGACAGGGCGCCGGTGCCGAAGTTGAGTACCCCCGAGCTTCGGTAGGTCACGACGAGTGCCAACGCCAGAGCGGCGAACACGGCACCGTTCCCCAGGCCCAGAAGGACGAAGTTCAGATGGTCTACCACGCTCGCTCCACCGGTTCGGACGATCAGNCAGGGTCGCTCAGTGACGTCCGTCACTAGAAGCTCGGGAGGGACCATAGCATTATCCGACTAATGATTGATGCTTTTCCGGTGGCGAGGGATGGCGGCGCCGGACGGGCGGCGGTTCGGGGGCGGTGGGTGCCGGTGGACGCGGCCGCGGGTAGCACAATCGTGCTCATCGGCGCGAGTGCCGACCGGCGGCTCACGGTCGTGGACAGTCCCCGTGCGCCGATGTCGTTCCGGCTCGGCTCTCCGGGTCCCGGGCCAGGCCAGGCCACGGCAGGTCAGGGCAGGTCGGGGCAGGGCAATCGCGGGGACTTTCCCGGTCGTTCCGCCGCGAAGTGTCACGCATCGTGTAATTGGTGAGGTCGCTGCGTGACATCATGGTGGATGTGACCGACGACGCACTGTCCGCTTTCGGCCTCCGCCCGCCTGTCGAGGTCGAGCCGGACCGCCCGCCGGTCACCTTCGCCTACCTGGTCCAGGTCAGCTCGGACGGCAGCCGGTGGGTGGCCGACCGGACGGAGCCGTCGGGCGGTTTCGAGCACAGCTCGGATACCGCGGCGCAGGTCGCCCGCCAGGTCCTGCATCGCCGCTTCGTCCAGTTGCGGGCCGACGAGGACGCCCGGTGGCGCGATCTGTGGTTCCGCGCCGACGTCTGGTCCCTCGACCAGTCCGCCGGCCCGGGCCACGCCGGCCGGCCGGCCCCGCCGGCGGTCCCGGCCGGCTGGGCGCTGTCGGGGCGTCATCTACAGACCCACGGGATCACCCCGGACGCCGTGGAGGTGCGCACGCCCGCCCAGGTCCGCCGCGAGGTCGGCCGCTGACCGGCCCCGGCCAGCACCGACGGCTGCCGTCGGCGTCGAGGCGGCGGGCGGCGTCAGGATGACGGCCAGGGCGAGGGACGGCCGCCAGGCCGCAGGGGGTCGGCGGCGGGTGTCAGGTGGGTAGATAGCCGGGCAGGCCGCCCGGGCGCCGGCGGCGGCGCAGGACGACGCGGCGCGACCCGTCCGGGAACAGACGCAGGCGCTCCAGCTCCCAGTCGCCGAACTCGGCGTGCATCGTCAGGATCTGCACGGCCGCCCGGNGATCCGTGCCCGGCGGCATGTACAGCTTCTGGTATTCCAGCTCGACTCCAGCCAAAGCGACCTGACCTCGACGTGGCGAACGATGGACCGTGGCGACCGATGGGACTGTTGCGAACGATGGGACTGTTGCGAACGACGGGACCGGCTCGGACGATGGAGCCGGCTCGGACGATGGAACGGAGCGTGGGGCAGGACCACCGTGCGGTCCCACCACGTTAACTGTCCGGCTACCTCCCGCGAGGGTCTGCGGCGCGGCGGGGACCCGGTTGTTGCGGGTTCCTGCCGGGGCGCGTGGGCCTCAGGGGACGTAGGAGAGGGTGAAGGCCAGCGTGGCGTAGAGCGCCATCGCCGCGGTCGAGGCGACGAGCGCGAAGGTGAAGATCTCCCGGCGGGCGGTGACCAGCGCCGCGACCAGCAGGAACGGGAAGGCGCCGTAGACGTAGCGTTCCGCCGAGTCGAGGTTGCTGCCGGTCAGCACGGCCGCGAGCACCAGCGCGCTCCACAGCACGTAGGAGACCGGCAACCGCCGGGCCATCACCACCAGGCCCACCAGGGCGAGCAGCAGCCACGGCACGTGCAGACCCGTGCCCAGCTCGCCGGAGAAGGTCCCGCGGGCGGCGTGCCACAGCACCGACAGGGGGTTGCCGGTGCTGCCGTGGCGGGCCTCGTCGCGCTGAAGGGTGAACGGCGCCAGGCCGTCGCCGTAGGTCCGGTCCGACCAGAGCACGTAGATCGCGGCGCCGGCCGGTGCCGCGAGGACCGCCATCAGCCGGCGCAGCAGCTCCCGCCCGCCGATGCGGCCGGCCGACGTGGCGTCCCACTGCGTCCCGTCCGCCGCGGTGGCCCGCCGTGTCCCGTTGCCGGCGGTGGCCGGTGGGGGGCCGAGGCGGCGCAGGCCGGGCCAGGGCAGCCCCCGGGCCGCCTCCACGGCGACGGGGACGGCCAGCAGCACGCCAAGCGGCCGGCACAGTCCGCCGAGCAGGGCGGCCGCGGCCGCAAGCTCCCACCGGCGGCCGCGCGCGCCGAGGAACACCGCCACCGCCAGCAGCCCGGCCAGTGCCTCGGCGTATCCCATGACCAGGACGAACGCGGGCGGCGCGAGGGCGGCGAACCAGATCAGCCGGAAGGTCGCCTCCGCACCGAGCCCCTCCAGGCGGGCCAGGCGCACCAGCGCCAGGGCGAACCCGAGGGCACACAGGTTGACCACCAGCAGCAGCACGATGCCGACGTGGGCACCGGCGCCCGGCAGGTGCGACAGGACCCGCACCAGCGTGGGCAGCAGCGGGAAGAAGCGGCGGCTCTCGTTGCCGGCGCCGCTGTAGCCGACCTCGGCGATCGTCCGGTACCAGCCGGCGTCCCAGCCGAGCAGGTCGGTGGTCTGCAGCCGGGCGCCCTGGTCGCCGCGGGCGTTGTCGGCGATGAACTTCGTCATCGCCAGGGCGGCGCCGACGACCAGGCGGGCGGCGAGCCAGGCGAGAACGACCTCCCGCAGGCACCACGGGTCGTCCTGGCGGAGCAGGACGCGCCGCCGGGACGCGGTGTGCCGCCGAGACGCGGCAGTGGTGGGAACCGGCGGGGTGGTGGCGGGGTCGTGCGCGGGGGGCGTCCCCGTTCCGGTTGCCGGGCCTGGGCCCGACTGGGGACCGGGGTGGGCGGACGTCCCCCGCGCGCTGGTCACTGCGCCTGGAAGCGGAGCAGCGAGTAGTTCTCGGACACCTTCGCCGGCAGACCCTGCTCCATGACCTCGTCCGCGTGCGGGCGGGCGTTCTGCAGGGCGCCGCGGACCACCGTGCACAGCTCCTCGTAGGTCCGGTAGGAGCCGGAGCCGGCGAGGAAGACGGTGTGCTGCGGNCCGGCCTCGGTCACCGCGCGCCGCGCGATCGCCTGGCCGTCGGCGGCCTTGTTGCGATCCTCGTAGTCCACCCAGTCGACCCGGTCCGGCGGCGCGTACGTCGGCACCACGTACACCTTCAGCCAGGAGGGCACGGTGCGGGCGAGCCCCGGGCCGAGCTGGTCGGGGCAGACCAGCATGACGTCGCCGGGCTTGGCGAGCCGTTGGAGCACCTGGGCGGCCTCGCCGGCCTGCGACCGTTCCCGCCGGATGTCCGTGGTGCCGGCCAGCAGGCCGACCAGGGCCGCGACGGCGATGACCCCGTGGAACACCCGCCGGTCCCCGATGACGGTGGCACCCAGGCCGATGACGAGCAGGAACGGGACGAAGGCGGTGGCCGTGTACCGGTCGGCCCAGGCGTTGCCGACGAGCTTGCCGGCCGTCACCGCGACGACGAGGGTGCCCGTCGCCAGGAAGAACATCGTGCGGCCCGGTTCGAGCCCGCGCAGGTCGATCAGGATGAACCGGCCGCCGGGGCTGCGCCCGGCGATCCCGGCGGCGGCCAGGCCGGTGATGAGGAACAACAGCAGGCGGCCGAGGGTCGTCGGGCCGCCCGCCCACTGGCCGTAGGCGTGGGAGATCGCCGCGTAGCTGGCCGGCTCGCCCCAGGGGGTGCCGGTGTGGGCGAGCTGGTCGAAGAAGTTCGGCAGCCACGGGGAGAAGACGATCGCGCCGCCGATGACGCCGAGCAGCCCGTAGACCGGCCCGCGCCGCTGCGCCGTCAGGTACCGGCCGGATGTCTGGGACCGGCCGGACGTCTGGGACCGGCCCGACGACGCCGACCGGCCGGACGAACGATGGCTGCGTGCGCCGGGTGGGCGGGCCGTCGGGCCGCCGTCGGCCACCCCGGCACCCGGCCGTGCCAGGGACGCCGTCCCCGGCAGCGAGGAGCCCGGCCCGTTCGGCGCCGACCCCGGCCCCGCCGACCCCAGCCCCGATGCCCCCAGCCCCGACGGCGACACGGCTCCGGGCGGCGATGGCGCCCCGGCCGCCGAGGCCACGCCGAGCTGGCGGGCGCGGCGAGCGCGGTACCAGGGGCGCAGGGTGAGCAGCCCGATCAGCCACACGGCGACGGTGAGCAGCAGGTACAGGCACCAGTAGTGGGTCAGCGCCAGNCAGCCGGCGGCGAGGGACAGGCCGAGCACCGAGCGCACCGACGGCGCCCGCAGCACCCGCTCCAGGGCGAGCCCGCCGAGCGCGGTGAGCAGCACGATCAGGCTGTACATCCGGGTCTCGGTACCGAAGTACAGCGCGAACGGCGAGGTCAGGTACAGCACGACGGTGACCTTCGCCGCGCGGACGTTCACCACCCGGCGGGCCANCACGAACAGCGGCCACGCCGCGGCGATGTTGATCACGGCGGACAGGGACCGGACGGCGAGGTTGGTCTCCCCGAACACGGCGATCCAGNCGTGCAGCACCAGGTAGTACAGCGGCGGCGAGCCGTCCTGCAGCAGGCCGTCCCACATGGTGACGCCCGACCCGCCGAGGGGGAGTCGCGCGATGGCGACGCTCTGCGCCTCGTCGAGCCAGAGCGCCTGGTTGGNGGTGAAGCGCACGATGACCGAGGCGGCCACGAGCACCCCCACGACCACCGCGAACACCCGCCCCGCGCGGTCGGGTGCGTCCCCGACCCGGTCGACCGGCCCGGGGAGCTGCTCCGCCGGCCGGACCGCGACATCCGTCACGGTCAGTCCCTTCCGTCCACGTTGCCCGCGGTGCGCCGCGGCCAGCCGGGCCACGATCCGGCCGACCAGGCAGTCCGCACCCGGTGCAGGTCTCGTGCGGCCGCCCCCGCGCCGCGGCGATGCCGGGCGGACGCGGGGAGCAGACCGCGGATTGCATGCCGGGGCGGTGGGCTGGCCCCCGAAGCCGCCGCCAGGGCGCGCCGGGTGGGCGCGGAGCGTACCGTCCCGCATTCTGAACGGGTCGGCCGCCGACGGCACGCCGACAGGTGCCGCGCGCCGACGACCGAAGGCCCCGGCCAGGTCCTTCGTCGGCGGGAGGGCTCGGCCCATCCGGGTGTTCCGGCGGGCCGAGCCGTCGCGCTGCGCAGGTCGGTCCGGGCGTCAGCGCTTGGCCGCGCCGCCGGACGACACCTCCTCGTGGTAGTCCTCCTCGACGTTGACCTCCCAGACGTCGTGCTTCGTGCCGTCGATGATGTTCTCGACGGTCAGCATGGCGGTCAGCATCGAGTGGTCCTGGTTGTTGTAGCGGTGCATGCCGTTACGGCCCACCGGGTGCACGTTCGGCGCGTTCTCGGCCAGCCAGGCCCGAATGATATCGACGTTCTTCTTGTACTGCATGTCGTAGTACGGGTACGCCTTCGGCATCCGCACGACGTATCCCTGCTCGACCTGGGAGGCGCGGATGAGCCCGAGCTCGACGAGTTCCTTGGTGGCGAGCTTGACGAGGTCCTCGTCCGAGCTGCTCCACGTCTCGTCGCCCTCGAAGACGAAGTACTCCAGCCCCAGACAGGTCCGCCCGTCCTTCACCAGGAACGGCGACCAGGAGGCGAAGTTCTGGATCCGGCCCACCTTGACCGTGGGGGAGTGGATGTAAATCCAGTTGTCCGGGAAACCGGCCGACTCCGGCACCACGAGGGCGACGGTGAGGAAGTCGCGGTACTTCAGCGCGTTGGCCGCGGCCAGGACGTGGTCGGGCACCGGCGGGTCCATCACGCGGACCAGCGACGAGAACGACATCGACGAGATGATCTCGTCGGCGGGGTACTGGTACTCGCTGCCGATGTCGGTGCGCGACGACTCCGGCGCGCCGGCCCCCGGGCCATAACCGCCGGTCACCGTGGTGGTGACGCCGGTCGCGCGCCCCCCCTCATGGTGGATCTTGCGGACCTTCTCCTCGAAGACCACCCGACCGCCCTGCTTGACGATCTTGTCGGTGGCGGTCTCCCACATCATTCCGGGCCCGTACTTCGGGTACTGGAACTCCTCGATGAGGGAGGTGATGTCGGTCTGGTTCCNCTTGGGCAGCACCGAGTTCACGATGGCGTTCATCATGGACAGGCTCTTGATGCGCTGCGCCGCCCAGTCCGACGGCATCTCACTGACCGGAACACCCCACAGCTTCTCGGTGTAGGTCTTGAAGAACGTGCGATAAAGCCGCCAGCCGAAGCGGGCCACCAGCCAGTTCTCGTAGTTGCTCTGGTCGGCCGGCGGACGCACGCGGGCCGCGGCGTAGGAGGCGATGCAGCGTGCCGCCTCCACCAGGCCCAGCCCGCCGAGTGCGTTCGTCGCCTTCAGGGGGTAGTCGAAGAACTTCCCGTTGTAGTAAATGCGGCTCGATCGCGGTCGGAGCAGGAAGTCCTCGTCCGGCAGGATCTCGTGCCAGAGCTTCTCGACCTCGGGCACCTTCGTGAAGAAGCGGTGGCCGCCGATGTCGAAACGCCAGCCGTCCCGCTGCGCGGTACGACTGATTCCGCCGACGACCGAGTCACCCTCGATAATCGTCACGGGCACGTCCCGTTTCACCAGCTCCCAGCCGGCGGACAGACCTGCCGGCCCGGCTCCGATGACGACTACCTCTGGCTTTTCGGTCACTGTGCCGGACCTCTCCTCAACGCACCTTCATGGTCACTCCCGCGGCCGGATGCCGGGCATCGGCCACCGGGGGCGCCGGACCCTGGGACCGGCCTCGGGGGGCAAGTCTTGCATGCGGACGGGTGTGACCCGCCCGCACCCCCTCGCGGTCACCGACACGATCATCCGTGGTACATCCGGACTATTCCCCCTGTCCCTCGGCCATCCGCCGAGTCCGCCGGCTGTGCGCCGGCCCGCCTCTGGCATCGTGCGGGCATGGGTTTGCCTGCATCCGGCCCGCGGCGGTCGGTCGCGGCGCGGCCCGAAGGTGCCGACCCGGGTCCGCGGCGGACGCTGCCGGCGATCCTCGTGGGCTGGTGCGCCGTCGCCTGGGGCATCGCGGCGAAGGACGGCCGGTACGGCGCCTGGGCGATGGCCGGCGTCCTGCTCGGCACCGCCGCCGCCACGTTCGCCACCGTCCGTCACCGCCCGCGGTCAGAGACTTCCGGGTCCGTTTCCGCCGTTCCCGCCAGTCCCGCCAGTCCCGCCAGTCCCGCCGCGCCCGAGATGCCGGGCGCATCCGGGTCCGGTGACGCCGCTCCCGCCGGTCCTGCCGCTTCCGCTTCCGCTCCCGCGGCCGTGGGCGTGGGTGTGGGAGCGGGCGCCGTCCGTGGGCGGGCGTGGGTCGGCGGCTGGCTGCTCGTCGCGATCACCGTCGGGGTGGGCCCGATCGTGCGCCATCCCCGCTACTACGCCACCGGGCCGCTGGCCGCCGTGGCCGACGTGCTCGCGATCGTCGCCGGTCTGCTCGCCGCCGCCGCCGTCCTGGTGGCGTTGTTCGCACCGCCGGCCCGCGGGCGACCGGGGTCGGCGGCGTCGCCCGCGTCCCCGGCCCCGGGGAGATCGGTGCTGGTGGCCGGTGGTGCGGTGGCGCGGCGGGCGCTCGGCTCGCCCGCGCTGTTCTGGGTCGTGCTCGGCCTGGCCGCCGCCGCGGGGGTCGCGACCATCCGGGCGGCGCCCGCGCCCCGCATCGACGTGTTCCACCTGTTGCAGGTCTCGGCCGCGGGGCTGGCGCACGGCGCGGACATGTACCGCCAGCAGTGGGCGCCGAGCCGGGCCGCCTACCCCGTCGACGGCCTGTTCGACGTCTACCCCTACCTGCCCCTGACGTCGGTGCTGCTCGCGCCGTCGCGGCTGCTGCTCGGCGACGTCCGCTACGGCCTGCTCCTGGCGCTCGCGGTGGCGGNGATCTGCGCACGCGGCCTCGCCACCGGCCCGCGCGGCGCGCTCGCCGTGCTGCCGCTGCTGGTCGTGATCCTGCCCGAGTCGATGTACGCGTTGCAGCAGNCGTGGACCGAGCCGCTGCTCGTCGTCTGCCTCGCGGCCATGGTGCTGGCCGTCCGGGGCGGCCACGGGCGCACGGCGGTCCTCGCCCTCGCCCTCGCCCTCGCGACCAAGCAGCACATCGCCCTGCTGCTGCCGGTCGCGGCGGCCTGGCCGCGGTTCGGGCCGCGCCGCACGGCCGTGGCCGCGGGCGCCGCCGTGCTGGGCGTCGCGCCGTGGGTGCTGGCCGGGCCGGGGGACTTCGTCGACGACGCCGTCTGGACGAACCTGCACTACCGGGTGCTCGGCCATTCCCTGTCCGTACCGGGGTGGGCGTCGCACTTCGGGATCACGCTCGGCTTCGCGCCGGCCGCGGTGGCGCTGGTCGCCGCGTACGCCGCCGCCTGGCGGGCGCGCGGCGACGCCACCGGGTTCTGCCTCGGGGCCGCGCTGGTCCTGCTCGCCGTGGACCTGATGAACAAGCAGACGTTCTTCAACCACTACACGCTGCCGATGGGCCTGCTGGTCCTCGCCGCCACGACCCTCGGTTCCGGCGGCGGCGGCCCGGTCACGGGCGTGCCCGCCCAGGCCGCCGCCGGTCGGCGCGCCGCCGGGCAGCGCGCCGCCGGTCAGCGCAGGGTGGAGAAGCGTTCCAGCGAGGCGCCCTCGTAGAGGTCGCGCCGCTCGACCTGGACGGTCCGGTCCCGCAGGGTCGCAAGCTGGTCGGACAGCACCGCGCAGGCACCTTCCAGGAACCGGTATCCGTCGGCGCGCACGAGCAGCACCNCGTGGTCGGGACCGGCGAGTTCGTTGACCTCGGCGGCGAACGTCGTGCCGTTGGCCCGCTGCATCCGGTCGGCGTAGTCGACCCAGTCGACGAGCGCCGGGCCGGTGTTGTCCGCGTACACGATCTCGCGGACGGTCAGCGGGCCGTGCCGGGCCAGCGCCCGGTGCACGGCCGGACCGAGCTGGTCGGGGCAGTAGGCCACCACGTCGCCCGGCCGGGCGAGCGCGACGATCCGCCCGGCGATCTCCCCGGCCTGCGTGCGTTCGGTGCGGGCGAGCTGCCAGCCGCCGACCAGCCCGCTGAACACGGCCACGGCCAGCACGATCGCCCGCACCCGCGTGCCCGGAAGCTGGGCGATGNCCAGGGAGGCCAGCAGCAGGCAGGCCGGCAGGGCGATGCCGGTGTACCGCTCGGCGTACGCGCTGCCGCCGAACATGTTCACGAAGTACGCCAGCACCAGCGGCAACAGCCAGATCGCCGCCAGGTAGCGGCCCGGCACCCGGCCGGTCACCCGGACCGCGAGCTCGCGGCGGCCGACCGGCCGGGCGGTCAGACCGACCAGCGCCCCGCCGAGCAGCACCACGCCGAGCAGCGCCCCCGTCGACTGCGGACCCGCCCAGTCGAACACCGTGTCCAGCAGAACCTGGGCCTGCACCTTCGGCGCCCACGGGGTGCCGGTGTGCAGCATCTGGAACAGGAACGACGGCATCCACGGGGCGAACAGCGCCGCCGAGGCCGCCATCGCCGCGAACGCCCGCAGGGTGACCCGGCGGTAGTACGGGCGGCGGCGGGCCTGCACCAGCAGGAACGCCGCCACCGTGAAGATCACCAGGAACGTCCAGTAGTGGGTGTAGACCAGCGCCGCCGTGGCCAGCGTCAACGCCGCCAGCCGGGGCAGGGTCGAGCGTTCCAGCGCGCGCACCGCCGCGAACCCGAACACCAGCACCAGCAGCACGACCAGCGAGTACATCCGGGTCTCGCTGCCGTAGCGGATGGCGTACGGGGAACAGGCGAACATCAGCAGCGTCGCCACGCCCACCCACACCGGGGCGTCCCGCTCGCCGTTGCCGGCGGTGAACGCGATGCGCCCCACCCGGCGCCCGGCGAGCCATGCCAGCGGCAGCGTGAGCAGCGACAGCACGCCCGACAGGGCCCGGACCGCGATGTCGCCGTCACCGAAGACGCGGATCCAGCCGTGCAGCAGCAGGTAGTACAGCGGCGGTGAGCCGTCGTGGCGCAGCGCGTGGAGCAGGTCCGGCACCGGCCGGGAGGCAATCGCGACCGTCAGCGACTCGTCGAGCCACAGGTGGCTCGGCGTGGCGAACCGCATGACCGCGCCGACGGCGACCGCGATCGCGACCGCGGCGAGCAACAGCCGCGGAACCTGCGACACGATCCAGGCCCCCGCCGCGCGCCCCAGCCGCTGTCTGCTGGGCGGGACGGTGGCGCTGGCAGCATCGGCGGTGCCGGTGGTGCCGGTGGTGCCGGTGGTGCCGGTGGTGTCGGCGGTGTCGGTGGTGCTGGCGGTGTCGGTGGTCGTGGGGACGGTCGTCACGGCCGTGCCGCCCGGGGAAGCCTCGGGCTCGTCGCCGTCCGGTGCCTGCCGGGGCGAGCGCGGACCGGGCAGGACGGTCGGCCCGGATCCGGCCTCCCGGCTGGTGGCGGCCGTCCCGGGTGCGTCTGCGTCCACGATGGGAACGCTACCCATCCTCATAGGGCACGATCTTGCCTCCCGTCGGGGGCCCCCGACGCGTCGGGGGTACCGCAGGCGCCCGCGGCGGGGACGGCTGCCGGCCATCGCCGCGCCACCGGCCGGTCACCCACCCTTCACCCCGGCACCGGATCGCAGGCCCTCGCGCCGCGGGTCCCGGCCGTCCAGGTGCCGACCGCCCACGTGCCGACCGGCCAGGCTCTGACCGTTGCGATCCTGACCGTCCGGGTTCTCGTCGTCCAGGTTCTCCTCGTCGTCCGGGTCCTCGTCGTCCTCGGTGAGCTCGCCGGCGACCTCCCCGGCGAGCAGGGCGGCGAGGGACGTCAGGCGCCGCCGGCCGCCCGCGTTGCGCACCGCCTGGCGCACCGCGGGGCCGTTCACGGCGACGATCGACAGGTGCGTCGCCGCCCGGGTGAGCGCGGTGTAGATCAGCGGGCGGGTCANCATCCGGCCGGCCTCCGGGGGGAAGACGGCGACGACCGCCGGCCACTCGCTGCCCTGTGCCCGGTGCACCGTCACCGCCCAGCCGTGACGCAGATCCCCGAGGATCCCCGCGGGCACCTCGACGACCCCGCCCGGGAAGGCGACCCGCAGCGCCCCGCGCTCGCCCGCGGCGACGACGGTGCCGATCTCGCCGTTGGCGAATCCCACGTCAATGTGGTTGGCCGTCGCCACCACCCGGTCCCCGACGTCGAATCCNGACACCGCGCCCGCGCCCGGGTTGAGGACGCGTTTGAGCGCCGCGTTCAGCGCTCCGGTGCCGGCGGGCCCGGCATGCACCGGCGTGACGACCTGGATGTCGGCGACGGGGATGCNCAACGCCCGCGGAATGGAGTCGGTGACGAGCTGGACGGTGCGGTGCGCCGCCTCGCCGGAGCTGCTCGAGGGGACGACGACCACCTCGCGGCCGGGGCCGGGCGGGGGCGGCGGCAGCTCCCCGCCGCGCACCGCGGCGGCCAACATCGCGATCGCCCCGCCGTCGACCTGCCGGTAGAGCCGGCGCAGCTCCGTCACCGGGATCTCGCCGGACTCCAGCAGATCGGTGAGGACCTGGCCCGGGCCGATGCTCGGCAGCTGGGCGGGGTCCCCGACGAACATCAGGTGGGTGCCCTCGGCGCAGGCGTCGAGCAGCGCGGCGGCGAGTTCCGCGTCGAGCATCGACGCCTCGTCGACGACGACGAGGTCGGCGTCGATCGGGTTGTGCTCGCCGCGGGCGAAGCCGCCGCCGCGGCCCTGCGCGCCGAGCAGCCGGTGCAGGGTGCTCGCCGGCGCCCCGCACAGCTCCTCCAGCCGCTTGGCGGCCCGGCCGGTCGGCGCGGCGAGCGCGACCTCGGCGTCCGCCGCCCACGCGAGGCGGACCACGGCGGCGACGGTGCGGCTCTTGCCCGTCCCCGGCCCGCCGGTCAGCACGCTGACCCCCGACTCCAGGGCCGCCCGGGCCGCGGCGAGCTGCACCTCGTCCAGGCTGCCCACCGGATCGTCCCCGGTCGCCCCGGTCGCCCCGGTCGCCCCGGTCGCCCCGGTCGCCCCGGTCGCCCCGGCCGCCCCGGCCGGGCTGGCCAGGGCGTCGGCGTCCACGGCCCCGGACATCCCCGCCGACAGGCCGTCGCCACCCGCCCGGCCGTCGCCACCCGCCTGCTCTGCGCCGCTCGCCCGGTGTCCGCCGCTCGGCGGGTCGTCGTCCTCGGCGTCCTCGTCGTCGAACATCAGCGCGGTCGGCGGTGGGCCGGCCGTGGCCGGCGACCCGTCGGCGTCGGCGTCGGCGTCGTCGGCGTCGTCGTCCGGGCGGCGGCGCACCCTCGGCGCGCCGGCCCGCAGCGGCTCGGCGGTGGCCAGAAGTCGTTCGATGCCGTCGGCGATGGACTGCTCGGCCATCGCGTAGCGCTCCAGCGCTATCCGGTCGCCGACGGCGATGATCCGTCCGTCGTCGAGGGCGGCGTCCAGCGCCTGGCGCGGATCGGCCACCCCTTCCCGGCCCGCGGCCTGCAACACGGCGTCGACCGGGCCGGCGGTGTCCCCGGCGCGCGTCGCCGCCCGGCCCAGCAGGTGGGTGAGCACCGCGGGGCCGCGGCGCGAGTCGTCCCGGTGCAGCCCACGGCGACGGGCGAACCGGTCGGCCTGACCGATCTCGGCCTCGGTGGCGGTCAGCAGCATCCACGGGTCGGCCCGCAGGGCCTCGGCGGCGGTCGGGCCGAGCCGCTCGGTGGCCCCCCGGGCGAGGCGGGCCGGCAGGTCCGCCGCGACGAGCAGCTCGACGACCGCGTACGTCCCCGCGGCGGCGCGGAAGCTGTCGGCGAGCCGGCGGGCCCGCGGGCCGTTGACACCCTCGACGGTGCCGAGCCGGCCGACGTCGACGTGTTCGGGCCGGGTGATGCCGGCGGCGGGCAGGCGGGCGGCCGTCGTGCGGCCCAGGCCCGGCCACAGCGCGGCCTCGCAGAACGCGGCGAACACCGCCGTCGGGTCCGCGGACGCGTCGGCGACGACCGGGTCTGCTCCCGGGGCGGGACCGGCGGTGGGGGCGGCTCCCCGGGCGGGACCAGGTCCCGGGGCGGCGGCGGTCGGGTACTCGTCGGGCATGCCGGGAAGCGTAACGACGCACCACTCGACGCCCGGCGAAGCCCGCTGGGTAGCGTGGTATCACCGGTGGCCGTGCCAGGGCGCGCCGTGGTCCGCACCCGGCGTGTCCGGCGTCGCGGCCGCGCGCCGCCCGGTCGGCCACCTGCGGGTCCGGTGGCGTCGCGGACCCGTCCGATCTCGAAGGGACCGACCGGTTGACCACTGTGTTGCTGGTCCGCCACGGCCTGACCGCCGTCACGGGCAAGATCCTCCTCGGCTGGACCCCCGGCGTCAGCCTGGACGAGCGCGGCCGGCGGCAGGCCTCGGACCTGGCGGGCCGGCTCGGGAACATCCCGCTCGCCGCGATCGTCAGCAGCCCGCTGGAGCGCTGCCGCGAGACGGCGGGCACGATCGCGGGCCGCCGCCCCGAGGGCCCACAGGCTCCCGGCGGGGTGCAGCCGGTCGCCGTCGACGAGCGGTTCGGCNAGTGCCGCTACGGGGACTGGACCGGTCAGGAACTCGCCGTCCTGGCCAAGGACCCGCTGTGGGCGGTGGTGCAGAGCCATCCCAGCGCCGTGGTCTTCCCGGGGCCCGAGGGTGAGGCGCTGCGCGACACCCAGGCGCGCGGCGTCACCGCGGTGCGGGAGTGGAACGACCGGCTCGGTCCGGACGCNACCTGGCTGCTGTGCTCNCACGGCGACGTCATCCGCACGATCGTCGCCGACGCCCTGGGCATGCACCTCGACATGTACCACCGCATCACCGTCGATCCGTGCTCNCTGACGGTGATCCGCTACGGCGAGCGGCGACCGTTCGTCCGGCGGATCAACGACATCGGCGGCGACGTCGCCGAGCTGCTCCCGCCGCCCCCGAAGCCCGCGGGGGAGGCCGGCGAGGGTGGCGGCGAGGGTGGCGGGGACGGTGCCGCCGGCTCGCCCGCGGTGGACGGTGCGGCGCCCGGGCCGGCGCTCGGGCCCGACGAGGTCGTCGGCGGCGGCGCCGGGTCCTACCCGCCCCCCGCCGGCGGGGGAGCGGTCTGATCGACCATGGCGCGCCGGATACACGTCTTCGACCCGCCGGAGCGGTTCGTCGCGGGCACCGTCGGCTCGCCCGGTGCCCGCGCGTTCTACCTGCAGGCCCGGGCCGAGGCGAGGCTGGTCACGGTCGGGGTCGAGAAGGCCCAGGTCGCCCTGCTGGCCGAGCAGCTCACGGAGCTGCTCGACGAGCTGGGTCGGCGCGGCGTCGCGACGGTGCCGGCCGAGCCCGCCGGCATGGTCGACACGTCACCGCTGGAGCAGCCGATCGAGGCGGAGTTCCGGGTCGCCACGATCGCCCTCGGGTGGGATCCGCGCGGCAGCCGGGTCGTCGTCGAGGCGCAGGCGGCCGGCGGGGCGGAGTCGGCGTCGGGGTTCAGCGACGACCCGGGCGGCCCCGACGCGCTGCGGGTGCTGCTCGCGGCGGGCCCCGCCCGTGCCTTCGCCCGCAGGGCCGGGCGACTCGTCGCCGGCGGGCGCCCGTCGTGCCCGCTGTGCGGCCTGCCGCTCGACGAGGACCACATCTGCCCGCGCCAGAACGGACACCGGCACTGATGCGCGCCACCCACCCGCACCCGCGGCCTGGCCGGGGGCGCGGCGTGCGGGTTCGGCGCGGAGAGACCCCGGTCACCGTCCGGACCCGGCGACAGAGCCGGCACGTAGCGGACACACTGGGCTGATGGGCGTTCCCGCGGCGGGTCCCCCTCAGGGGCGGCGGCTGCCACTCGATCCGATCGACGGCGGCGGTCTCGACGCCCCCGCCGCGCTCGACCTGCTGCGCCGCGGCGAGCTGACGGTCAGCGCCAGGCTCGCCGACGCCAGCAACGCGACGCTGTACTGCGACATCACCGCGGGCGAGGTCGCCGGGCGCTGCGTCTACAAGCCGGTGCGCGGCGAACGGGCGCTGTGGGACTTCCCCGACGGCACCCTCGCCGCCCGCGAGCTGGCCGCCTACGAGGTCTCCGCGTACCTCGACCTCGGGATCGTGCCGCCGACGGTGCTGCGCGACGGCCCGTTCGGCGAGGGCATGGTCCAGCTCTGGATCGACACCGACGTCACCGTCGACCTGGTCGCCCTCACCCGCTCCGACGATCCGCAGCTACGCAGGATCGCGCTCTTCGACGCCGTCATCAACAACGCCGACCGCAAGGGTGGGCACCTGCTGCCGGCGCCGTCGGGGCGCATTCACGGCATCGACCACGGCGTCACCTTCCACACCGAGGGCAAGCTGCGCACGCTGCTGTGGACGTGGCGGGGCCGCCGCCTGCTCGCCGAGGAGACGGCCCTGCTCGGCTGCCTGCGCGAGGCGCTCGTCGGCGACCTCGGCGACCGGCTCGCCGAGCTGCTCACCGTCGCCGAGTCCGGCGCGCTGGCCGCCCGCGTGGACCGGTTGCTCGACGAGGGACGCTTCCCGCTTCCCTCGGGGGACTGGCCCCCGATCCCGTGGCCGCCGTTCTGAACCGCCGCCGTTCTGAACCGCCGCCGTCGTGCGCCGCCGCCGTTCTGAACGGCCGCCGTCGTGCGCCGCCGCCGTTCTGAACCGTCGGTGTACGGCATCGTCAGTTTACTGACGGTGATGACGGTGGCTGTGTTCATTTTCGCAGGTCGGTTACGGGATGGTTACCCGTCTTGTGCCCGCCGGCGGAACGGTTCGCGGTTACTCTGACACGCATGCAGGCGTGGCCATCTCCTCCGATACGTCCACTTCCAGGCACCGGCCGGCCCTTGCGGATCTTCGACACGGCCACGTCGAGCGTGCGGGCCCTGGATTCCGCTCCCACGGCCCATCTCTATGTCTGCGGCATCACGCCGTACGACGCGACGCATCTGGGTCATGNGTTCACGTACCTGACGTATGACCTCGCGCAGCGGGTTCTCCGAGATTCCGGACATAAAGTCCTTTATGTACAAAATGTTACGGACGTCGACGACCCCCTGCTCGAGCGCGCCGACCGCGACGGCCTGGACTGGCGCGACCTCGCCGCGCGGGAGATCGCGCTGTTCCGTGAGGACATGGCCGCGCTGCGGATGCTCGCCCCGGACTCCTACGTCGGCGTGGTCGAGGCGATCCCGATGATCGTCGACATGGTCGCCGAACTCGTCGACCGAGGCGCGGCCTACCACGTCGACGACGACCTGTACTTCTCCGTCGCCGCCGCACCCGCGTTCGGTGAGATCTCTCACCTGTCCCGGGCCGAGATGCTCGCGATCTGCGCCGAGCGCGGCGGCGACCCTGGTCGCGGGGGCAAGAAGGATCCCCTCGACCCGCTGCTGTGGCGGGCCCGGCGCCCCGGGGAACCGTCGTGGCCGTCCCCGTTCGGACCCGGCCGGCCGGGCTGGCACATCGAGTGCTCGGCGATCGCCCGCCACCATCTCGGCGGCGTCGTCGACCTCCAGGGCGGGGGCACCGACCTGTCGTTCCCGCACCACGAGTGCAGCGCCGCGCACGCCGAGGTCGCCGCCGGTGCCCGCCCGTTCGCCCGCAGCTACGTGCACACCGCGATGGTCAGCCTCGACGGCCACAAGATGTCGAAGTCGCGCGGCAACCTGGAGTTCGTCTCCCGGCTGCGCCGCGCCGGGACGGACCTGGCCGCACTGCGCCTCGCCCTGCTGGACCACCGCCACACCGCGGACTGGGAGTGGTCGGCGAGCCTGCTGACGGACGCGGTGGCCCGGGTCGGACGGTGGCGGGCGGCCGTCGCCCTGCCCGCCGGCCCGGACGCGCAGGGGGTGCTCGCCACCGTCCGTGAGCGGCTCGCCGACGACCTCGACGCCCCCGGTGCCCTCGCCGCGGTCGACGCCTGGGTCGACGCGGCACTCGCCGACGCCGGCGGTGGTCCCGTCGGCGGTTCCGTCGGCGTCGGTTCGTCCGGTGGGTCCCTTCGCGGTTCTGGCGGTGCGGCAAGTGCGGGAGGGGAGGCGCCCGCACTCGTCGCGCGGCTCGTTGACACACTGCTCGGTGTAGACCTTGAACCCGTCCGACCCAGAGGGAGCTGAGGGATGGGGGCTCACCACCACGGAACAGATCCCGGGGCAGCGACCGAACGACCCGCGTTCGACGAGGTCGCCCACGGCTACGACCCGCGCCAGGTGGACGACTACCTCGCCACGCTGTGGCGGTACGCCAGCCAGGTGACCTCGCGCGCGGCCGCTGCCGAAAGCGCGCTGAGGCACGAGCGGGAGCGCAACGCGGGCGTCGCCGGCACCGAGGCGTTCGCCGCCCAGGCCGGCGGCCGGATCGGGCAGATGCTCGCCATCGCCCAGCGGGAGGCCGACGAGATCATCGACGGCGCCCGCCAGATCGCCGAATCCGCCCTGGAGGAGGTGATCGAGGACGCCGGGGCGAACCATCCGATCGTCCGCGAGGCCCGCGAGCAGGCCGAGAAGCTCCTGCTCGACGCGGTGGAGGAGAGCCGCCGGCTCGCCGTCGAACGTCACCGGGAGCTGGCGGACGAGATCGCCCGCAACTCCGCGTCCCTCGACGCGCTTCGCCACCAACAGGGCGAGATCATCGGAGCGGTGCTGCGGCTGCGTCGCATTCTCGGCTCCGACGACGTCGACCGCGCCCTCACCGACCTCGCCCGGGCCGGCACGGCTCCGCCGGAAGCGGGCGGCGGCGACCCCGCCGCCGGTGGCTTCCCCGCCGCCGGCACACAGGACGGCTTCGTCCCCGGCGCGCAGGACGGCTTCGTCCCCGGCCCCGCCGCGGCGCAGGCCACCGGTGGCGGCTTCCCGGGCGGCCCGGAGGCGGCGGCCCCGACGACTCCGAGAGCCCCGTCGGCTCCGACAACTCCGACAACTCCGACAGATCCGGCGGCCCGGTCGGTTCTGGACGGGCCGACGATGCCGTCCACGGCCCCCGTAGGCGTCCCACCCCGGCCGCCCGGGGTGCCCGGTAGCCCCGACGGTCCCGGACCGGCAGCCGGCCCGGGATCACCAGCCGGCCCGGGATTCTCCGCCGCTGCCGGAGCCCCCGCCGCCACGGGCCCACACGGCGCCGTCCCCCGGTACGGGACTGCCCCGCAGCACGCGCCTGCCCCGCAGAACGACACCAGCCAGCGGCACGGGGCTGCTCCGCAGCACGGGACCGGCCAGCACGGTGCCAGTGAGCACGGCGGCGGACTGCACGGCGCCGGCCCCGGCGAAGCCGGTCCCCACGGCGCCGGTCAGCGCGGGCCGGGCTGGCCGGCGGCCGCGGGCACCGGTGGGGCGGCCTGGGATGCTGCGGGCGCCGTCGGTCCGCTCGGCGGAGCGGACGGAAACGGATCCTCGGGGGACGCGCCTGGCCCGGCCGTCGGCGTCGGTGCGGCGGGCGGCCGGGTCACGGGACGCATGGGCGCCGCCGGGCTCGGTCGGCGCCCTCCTGGCCGGCATCGGCAGGGTGAGGTCGCCGACGCCGAGCCGTACCCGGCGAGCGCCGCCCAGCGGGAGCCGGCGGCCACCACCGCCGGCGTCCCCTTCCGCCGGGGCGCCGACGAGGACATCATCGACGCCGAGATCGTCGAGGAGTAAGGCCACCACCGCTGTCCGCAGACCCACGCGGACACGACGGGCCGGTTGCACGTGCCGTTCCGCCCGACCCGGGAGCCTCGGGGCAGGCCGCCCGGGTCACTGTCCGGGTGACCGACACCGGCCTCCGTCCACGGCAGCGGCGGGTCGCCCCGTCCCGGTGCGACCTCTGTTCACCCCGGCCACGGCCAGGCCAGAGCGCCGGGCGGGCCGACGGTGTCACCGCCCGATCATGCCGTAAGCCGATCATGGGGCGGGCCGGGCAGGTCCGCCCGGGCCGACCACGGTGACGGCGGTCGGCCGGAGCTGGCCGGATCGCGCGGCGGGCCGGCGGGCCGGCGGGGCGTCAGGGCGTGAGAGACATCACTGCCCGCGGCGCCGCAGGTAGCGCTCGAACTCGCGGGCGATCGCGTCCCCGCTGGCCTCCGGCAGCGCAGTCTCCGGCTCCCGGGACTCCAGCGAGCGGACGTACTCGGCGACCTCGGTGTCCCCGGCGGCGAGCTCGTCGACCTGACGCTCCCACGCCTTGGCCCGCTCCGGCAGATCCCCGAGCGGGATCTCGATGTCGAGCAGGTCCTCCACCCGCCGCAACAGCGCGAGCGTCGCCTTCGGGCACGGGGGGTTCGCGACGTAGTGCGGCACCGCAGCCCAGAAGGACACCGAGGCCAGCTCCGCCCGCGCGCAGGCGTCGCCGAAGACGCCGACGATGCCGGTCGGACCCTCGTAGCGGGACGGCTCCAGGCCGAGCCTCGCCGCCGTCGCCGCGTCCCCTGCCGTGCCGCTGATGGGCACCGGACGGGTGTGGGGGGAGTCCGCGAGCAGCGCACCGAGCGAGATCACCATGTCGCTGCCGAGGGCGTGCACCGCCTCGATCAGCTCATCGGTGAAACCGCGCCAACGCATGTTCGNCTCCAGCCCGCGAATGAGGACCAGGTCCGTCTCCGACTTCGGCGGCCGCGCCACTGACAGCCGGGTGGTCGGCCAGGTGATCTTCCTCGACGCCCCGTCGGTTCCGCTCACCGTCGGCCGGTTCACCTGGAAGTCGTAGTAGTCGTCCGGGTCGATCGCGCCGATCACCCGGGCCTTGAACGCCGTCTCGAGATGCTCCACGGCGGCGGAGGACGCGTCGGCGGCGTCGTTCCAACCCTCGAAGGCGGCTACCACGACCGGCGACCGCAGTTGACCGACGCCGGAGAACTCGATCACCTACCACCTCCTGCCGCCCAGCGGCGGCCCACTGCCCCCGTGACAGTGCAACGGTACGTCCTCACGGAGACGACTCCTGCCCAGAGCCGACATCCGTTACGTCAGCCCTCCTTGCATCCGGTGGGGAACCTGCCCTCGCCCGCGGTGAACCTCCGCGGGACCAGTCTGCCGGTGTTCTCGTGGGAACGCCTTTCCTCGGTCTGTCGATGGCGAACGACGCCGGGCNGATCGGACATCCGTTCCGGATCGACGCGGTGGCTGCACCGTATCGGCTCCCGACGAGTACCCGCTGTCGCGGGAAGGCGAACGGTCGCGGCAAGCACTGTCCAGCTTGCGACACCCGCCCACTCCCGTCCCCCGGCACCTTCCCCGACCCGTCTCCCGGCACCTTCCCCGACCCGTCTCCCGACCCACCCGCCGGCTCCGGCGGCCGTCGTGCTCCCGCCCGTCCCGGCGGCGTCGCCGCGGGCCCGCGGCGACGTGCCGCACCGGCTCCGTCAACTCCCGCGCCGTCAACTCCCGCGCCGTCGACTCCCGCGCCGTCGACTCCCGCGCCGTCGACTCCCGCGCCGTCGACTCCCGCGCCGCCCGTCCTACCACCTCCCCGGAGGCCCGCGTTCACCCGGCCGTCGCAGGCGGAGTTCACCCGGCCACCGCGGGCAGCATCGTCGCCAACCCACGACTGGGCGACCATGTTCCCGTCCGTGACCATGTTCCCGTCCGTGACCAGGTCTCTGGCCGTGACCAGGTCTCTGGCCGTGACCAGGTCTCTGGNCCCGTCGTGGGCCCGAGCGCGGGCGCGGGCGCGTCGCGATCCGCGGCTGCAGTGGCCTGCCTCGGTGCGCCGCCCGTCCGCGAGGGGGCCGATGGCGNCGGGGTCGCCCGCACAGCCCCGACGGTTCACTGCCCGTCTCGTCGCGGTGTGTGCCGCAGGCCTCTGGCGCCATGGTCACCATGTTGCCGGGCCCCGCCCCCTTCCCGCGCGGCATTCCCGCCGACTGGCGATGTAACGAGGTCCTCAGGTCCTGGCCGCCCGGACGGGCCGGACCCCGCGTCCCGGGCCCGCGCAGCCTCCCGGCGTCCGACGCGCGTCCGCGATCCGGCAGCATACGGGCAGGACCGGTCCGTACCGGGCGCAGCGGTGCCCTCGTCGGACCGCAGACGGGTCGCGCCGGTCGGGACCGGACGTGACCGGTCGGCGTGGGCAGCCGGCGGCGGGCGGCAGCCGCCGGCGGCGGGCACGCGGCGGCCCCGCGTCCGGGCAGGGCACGTCGAACCGCGCACCCGGAACCATCCGGTGCGCCCCGATGCGAGCTGGGAGCACAACGTGGAAAGCCTTGCGGCGGTCTTCTTCGACATGGACGGCCTGCTCGTCGACACGGAGCCGATCTGGACCGTCGCCGAGCACGAGGCGGCGGCGCGGCTCGGCGGCGAGTTCACCCCGGCGATGAAGCGGGCGATGATCGGCCACGGCATCGACACCGCCGTGCCGATCATGGTGTCGATGCTCGGCCGGCCGCCGGCCGACGTCCCGGCCACGGCGCGTTTCCTGCTGCGGCGCTCCGCAGAGCTGTTCCGCGAGCCGGGTGTGATCGTCCCGCAGCCCGGCGCCGTCGAGCTGCTCGCCGTCCTGCGGGAGCGGGGCGTCCCGGCGGCGCTGGTCTCCTCGTCCTTCCGGGACCTGATGGATCCTGTGCTCGACGTGATCGGCCGGGAGCTGTTCGCGACGACGGTGGCCGGCGACGAGGTACACCGCCGCAAGCCGGACCCCGAGCCCTACCTCACCGCCGCCCGCATGCTGGGCGTGGACCCGCGGCGCTGCGTCGTCCTGGAGGACAGCCCCTCGGGCGCCCGCGCCGGGGTGGCCGCCGGCTGCGCGACCATCCTGGTCCCCTCCATGCCGGGCCTCGACCTCGCCACCGCGGCCCCGTCCACCGCGACCCCGTCCACCGCGGCCCCGTCCACTACCGTCCCGCCCGTCGTCGCCGTGCTCGGGCCGTCTGCCGCGGTGCCGTCCGGTGTCGTGCCGCCGGATGCGGCGCCGTCTGCCGCGGTGCCGACGGATGCCACCGAGACCCCGCCCTCGGGCCTCGCCGCGATCGTCGGCAGCCTGCACGACGTCACCCTCGACCTGCTCCAGGATCTCCTGGCTGCCCGCCCGGCCGGGACCTGACCGCACCGTCCGCCAGCGCCAGCGCGCGGCGCACCAGATCGGCGACGCCCGCCGGACCGCCCAGCACATCAGCCCAGGTGAAGCGCAGCAGGGTCCAGCCGGCCGACAGCAGGTCGTTCTGCCGCACGCGGTCGCGGAACAGCGCGCGGGGCTCGCCATGGTAAGCGGCGCCGTCCGCCTCCACGGCGACCCGCCGGCTCGGCCAGGCCAGGTCGAGCCGGGCGACCAGGCGTCTTCCCAGCCCCGGGTCCCGATGCGGCGGCGTGCTCGGCGTCGGGTCGGAGAGGTCGGGCTTCCCGAGCCTCGTCGGCTCGTGCCGTGTCCGCGTGGGGCCGGGGTCCCATACCTGCCACTGCAGTTCCTCGGGCGGCAGGCCCGCGTCGAGCAGCAGCAGGCGCAGTCGCGTCTCCAGAGGAGACTCCGCCCGCCCGTCTGCGAGCGCGAACCAGGTCTGGCGGCCGACCACCCCCCGACGTCCGGATGCCGACCTGAGCACGGCGCGGGCATCCGGCACACGCCGCGCGTGCAGCGCTGCGTCGAGCAGGCTGACGGCGGTCTCCCGATCGCTGTCCAGGACCAGGTCGGCCAGGGTGCGCTCGACGGTGGTGACGGGGATGCCTCGCCGCGAGTGCCACTCGCCGGGGCGCAGGGCGCCCAGATGCCGGGTGAGACCGGCGATGCCGGCGGCCCTGTGCGCGGAGCGGGGGAGCAGGAGGTGGATCGGCTCGCCGAGCAACGCCGTGGTTCCGATCTCCGCCGCGCCGCCACGGCCGGCGCTGGGTCGACCCGCGCCGGGAGTGCGTCGAGGCGCCGCCCCCGCGTGCGAGGCCGAGCGGTGAATGTCCTCGCCGGCCCGCCCGGATCGACGAGGGGCACCAGGCAGTCCCGGCAGGCCCAGGAGACGGGCGGCGCTCAGGTGGCAGACGACGGCGTCGGGCCGCCCGACCAGCGCAGCCCGAAGGGGACCGCGCAGCGGGTGCGCGGTGGGGAGCAGGACCGTACCGCGGAACGGGATGGACCAGCCGGCGTCTCGAATCAGGCGATCGAGGTGCCGTCGGGTCATGCCCGCTTGCCGGAGCTGCGCCCAGGTGAGCATGCCGTCCTGGCACAGGGCCAGGTGACGCAGCGAGTGCGGGAGCGTGGGAAGGTCCACCCGCCCAGCCTGGCCCGTGGTCGGGCCGCCCTGCAGCGGCATCGGCCAATCTGTGGACGAGCCGGTGCCCTGTGGACGAGCCCGGTGCCCTGTGGACGAGCCGGTGCCCTGTGGACGAGCCGGCGTCCTGTGGGTGAGCCGGCGTCCTGTGGGTGAGCCGACGTCCTGGGGTGAGCCGACATCCTGTCCTGCGGAGGCCGTCTGCGGGCCGCGCGGCCTGCAGACAGATGCGGCCCNCCGAGGAGGCTGCCAGGCTCGGAGCCTTTTTGTAGTCGGGTGGCTACAGAATCGTGCCGAGGTTTGGGCACGGTTTTCTGCTCCGAAACCGTGTCTAACCCTCGGCATGATTTGGCATGTTTGTGGCTGGGTTTCTCGGCGGGTGGGTGACGGTGGGGCTGGCCGGGCGTTCAGATGGCGGGCGGGTCAGGGCGCGGCCGGGCGGGTCGGGGCATGGCGGGCGGGTCGGGTCGGGGCCGTGGCGGGCGGGTCGGGGCGCTGTGCGATCCAGCGTGAGGTCGCCAGGAGGCCGCGCGAGCTGGGCGGGGCGCGGCTGCGCGGACCTCCTGCGGCTGGGGTGGCGCCGGCGCCGCTGGCCGCCGGGTCAGGTGGCGGAGATGGCGCGCAGGACGTCCATGCGGGCGGCGCGGCGGGCGGGGAAGACGGCGGCGAGGATGCCGAGCAGGACACCGACGACGATGACGATGATGATGGTCGGGACCGGGTAGGCGAACGTGCTGATGCCCTGGGAGGCCAGGGCCTTCGTGAGGGCCCAGCCGAAGATGCTGCCCACGGCGACACCGAGCACGGCGCCGAAGACGGAGATGATCGTCGACTCCATGACGACCATGGCCCGCATCTGCCCGCGACTCATGCCGACGGCGCGCAGCAGTCCGATCTCCCGGGTCCGTTCGATCACGGACAGGGCGAGCGTGTTCACGATGCCGAACAGTGCGATGATCACCGCGAGGGCCAGCAGGACGTAGATGAAGCCCAGGAGCTGGTCGATCTGCTTCTCCTGCTGGGCGACGAACTCCGACTGGTCGCGCACCTCCACGGTGGCGTAGGNCCTGACGATCTTGTTGATCTCGGCGCGCACGGCGGCGGGGTCGGCTCCATCGGCGCGTTTGACCAGCACGAACAGGTCGAGATCGTCGGTGTTGTGTCGGGCGAACTGGCCGGTCGAGATGATCCACGAGCCGGCCACCTGGCTCTTCTTGTACGTCCCAGCGACGGTGAGGTCCTGGGTGCCGTCGGGGAAGGTGACGGGGATCTTCTGCCCGACGTCGAGGTGGCGGTCGGCGGCGACGTCGTCATCCACGAGGATCGTGCCGTCGCCGAGGCCGCGGAGGTCACCGGCGACCTTCTTGAGGGCCAGCACCTTGGGCAGGCCGGCCGGATCCCCGGCGAGCACCTGGGCGTCGCGCCCGCCGACCTTCGCCAGGCCGCCGCNCAGCCCGGTCGCGACCTCGATGCCGGGCTTGCCGGCCAGATCGCGCGCCACCTGCCCGCTGAAGCCCTGGCCGAAGCCCTGGGTGGTCAGGAAGAAGTCGGCGCCGAGACTGTCCTGCACGGTCGTGCGTACCGACTCCTTGATCGACTGGCCGAGGATGGAGAAGGCGCTGACCAGCGCTAGTCCGATCATGAGGGCGGAGGCCGTCGAGGAGGTGCGTCGCGGGTTGCGCATCGCGTTCTCCCGGCCGAGCCGGCCCGTGGTGCCGAACAGCGAGACGAACGGCGCGCCGAGCACCCGGATGATCGGGCCGGACAACAGCGGCGACAGGGTGGCGATGCCGAGGAAGATCCCCGCGGCACCGNCTCCCACGGCGGTGNCTCCCGACTTGCCCGCCGACGCGGTCCCGAGGACGAGCAGCAGCACCCCGAGCGCCGTGAGGGCGGTCCCGGCGACGGCCCGGGTGCGCAGCGAGCGCGTCGGCAGCACATAGGACTCCCGCATCGCCGCGATCGGTGGCACGGACGCCGCCTTGCGCGCCGNCACGAAGGCCGCGGCCGAGGTGATCACGACNCCCACGGCGTAGGCGGCGATGATNGTACGCGCCTCGAAGACCAGCGAGCCGCTGGGTAGATCCACCCCGAACGCCCCGACGGCCGCCCGGAGCAGCACGGCGAGCCCCGCGCCGAACAGCAGACCCACGCTCGCCCCGGCGAAACCGACCAGAGCTGCCTCGACCTGCAGCGAGATCTGTACCTGACGCCGGCTCGCGCCGATCGCCCGCAGCAGCGCCAGCTCCCGCACCCGCTGCGCCACCAGCATGGTGAACGTGTTGAAGATGATGAACGCGCCAACGAACACCGAGATCGCCGCGAAGATCAGCAGGAAGGTCGAGAAGCCGCTGATCGCCTGCTGCACGGCGCTGGCGTTCTCCTCCGACAGCTGCGTGCCGGTGATCGCCTCGACGCCGGCGGGGAGCACGGCGGCGACCCGCGCGCGCAGCTCCGACTGGCCCAGGCCGGGGACGGCCGCCAGGTGGATGGAGCTGAACTGGCCGGGGGCCAGCAGCACCCGTTGGGCGGTGGCGGTGTCGAACGCGGTCACGGCGGCACCGCCGAGGCTGTCCTGCCCGGCCACCCGGAACGTGCCGACCAGCGTGTACGTCGTCGGTGCGCCCTTGGTCTGCACGGAGACCCGCGTTCCGAGGACGAGATGAAGGTCCCTCGCCGTCGCCCGATCCACCGCGATCTCGCCTGGCCCCGGGGCGTGGCCCTCGGCGAGTTGCTCGGGCGCGGTCGGCTGGCCGCCCGTCCAGTTCGTGCCCCGCCCCGGCGCCCCGCCCTCCTTCGCCGGCTTGCCGGTCCGTGGGTTGATGAGCACCGCCTGGCCGTCGACCGACCCGACAGCCGNCCGCACCCCGTCGACCCTGGCCACGGAGTCGAGGATCGACGCGGGCAGCGGCGGTCGGCCGGCGTCGCTCGTCGGGTCGATCTGGTTGACCGCCCGGACCGCGACGCTGACGTTCTTGTTGATGTCGGCGAACAGGGTGTTGAAGGTCCGGTTGAGCGTGTCCGTCAGGACCAGGGTGCCGGTGACGAAGCTCACGCCGACGACGACCGCCAGCATGGACAGGGCCAGCCGGATCTTGCGGGCCAGCAGGCTCTTGAGGGTGGCGCGCAGCATCGGCTCAGGCCCAGCCCGCCGACCCGGGCCCGTCCCCGCGTGGGGCGCTCTGTCCGTCCGTGGAGCCGTAGCCGTCCGAGGAGCCGTAGCTGCCCGGAGCGCCGTAGCCCTCCGGGGGACCGTAGCCGTNCGGAGGACCGTAGCCGTCCGGGGAGCCGTAGCCGTCCGGCTCGTCGTCATCACGTGGGCCGGTGGGGCGCGGTAGCGGTCGGCGCCGCGGGTCACCCGCCGGCCCCCCGTAGCGGCCGCCGCCCGGGCCGCTCCCGTCCAGCGGCCCGGTCTCGGGCCCGGGGACGGGGGCGAACTCGCCGGTGAACGGCTCGGCGTAGCGGCCGTCGTAGGACGCTGGTCGGGCCGCCCGGCCGTCATTGCCGTAGCGCTGGTCGGGATAGTCGTAGTCGCCGTAGGGGTCGTCGTCGCCTGCCGGGTAGCCCCGAGGGCGGGGCGTCGCGTCGTAGCCGTCCTGGCGGGCACGGCCGCCCTGACGCTCGCGATCCGCGGGACGCGCGTGGCGGTCCCGGCCGTCGTGGCGGCCCCGGCCGTCGTGGTCGTCCCGGTGGTCGTGGCCGTCCCGGTCGTCGTAGGCGCCCGCTTCGCCGGCCGCGTCGGCGCCGTCGGGAAGCAGGCCTCGCTGGGCGGCGTCGAGGTGCTTCATCCGGTCGAGCACCTCGTCCGCGGTGGGTCGCTCGATCGCGTCGACGAGCCGGCCGTCCGCGAGGAAGATCACCTCGTCGGAGTAGGAGGCCGCGGTGGCATCGTGCGTCACCATGACGATCGTCTGGCCGAGCTCGGTGACCGAGTCCCGCAGGAACGACAGCACCTCGGCGCCCGAGCGGGAGTCCAGGTTGCCGGTCGGCTCGTCGGCGAAGATGATCTCGGGTCGGGTGACGAGGGCGCGCGCGCAGGCGACCCGCTGCTGCTGGCCGCCCGAGAGCTCGCTCGGCCGGTGCCCCAGCCGGGGGGCGAGGCCGACCGCGTCGACGACGGTGCGCATCCACGCCTGGTCCGGGGAGCGGCCCGCGATGCTCAGCGGCAGCGTGATGTTCTCCGCCGCGGTCAGCGTCGGCAGCAGGTTGAACTGCTGGAAGATGAAGCCGATCCGGTCCCGGCGCAGGCGGGTGAGCTCCTTGTCCGACAGTCGGGACAGGTCGACGTCGCCGATGAACACCCGCCCGCGGGTCACCGTGTCCAGACCGGCCAGGCAGTGCATGAGCGTGGACTTCCCCGAACCCGACGGCCCCATGATCGCCGTGAAGCGGCCGCGCGGGAAGTCCAGGTCGATCCCGCGCAGCGCGGTGACGGTCGTGTCCCCGGTGCCGTAGATCTTCGTCAGCCGGTCGGCGCGCGCCGCCGGGACCATGCCTCCCGCGCCGCCGCCGGGACCGCCCACGACGCCGGCGGCGGGCTGCTCGCGGCGATCGGCCCCGCGCTCGGCGGTCCGCGCCACCCGCTGCGGGCGACCGGCCGGAGCGCCCCGGCCCGCGTCCCGCCTCCCGCCTGGGGATGATCCGGTCCGTCGGGCCATCGTGATGTCCTCTCCTCGCGAGCTCGGCGCGTCTGCCGATGCCCCTGCCCGCCGCCGGGTACAGGGCCCGTCCCATCGTCCTCTGTCGGTGTTTCGGTGCGCGGACTGGCACGCGTCGCGGGGCTCGCCTGCCGGCCGCCCGGCCCGGACGACCTCGATCGCGCCGTCGGAGTCCCCAACGACCGAGTGATGATCCGCATCTCGGGATCGATCCGGAATCCCCGACAACCCCTCCCATCGACGTTCCCGTCCTCGCCCGCGTGCGGTGTCCTCCCGGCGGCCGTCAGCCGTCCGCCTCGCAGACGGTCGGGGCCGCGTCGTCGAGGGGGAGGGCGGGGGCCTGGCGCGGCAGCGGCGGGGGCGTGCCGCCGAACGCCGGGCACAGCGCCTGGTGATGGCACCAGGAGCACAGGCGGTTGGGGGTGGCCCGCCAGTCCCCGCTGCGGTGGGCCCGGTCGATCGCCGCCCACAGCGCCTCGATCCGCCGCTCGGTGGCCCGCAGGTCCGCCTCGTCCGGGGCGGCCCGCAACCAGGTGCGGTCCCCGAGGTAGTACAGGCGAAGCTCCCGGGGAATCACGCCGCGGATCCGCCACAACAGCAGGGCGTAGAACCTCATCTGGAACATCGCCGAAGCCTCGAACGCCGGCCCGGGCGAGCGGCCGGTCTTGTAGTCGACCACCCGCAGGGCCAGGCCCTGCGGGGTCGTGGCCTCGTCGAGCCGGTCCACGTAGCCGCGCAGCCGCAGCCCGGAGTCGAGCACGTGCTCGACGTAGAGCTCGCGGGCCGACGGGGCGAGCCGGGCCGGGTCCTCCAGCGCGAAGTACCCGGCGAGCAGGTCGCGCGCCGAATCCAGCCAGGCGGCGAGCGCGTCCGGGCCGTCGAAGAGCGTCTCGACGGCGGGCTCCCGTTCGCGCAGCGCCTGCCAGGCCGGCTCGACGAGCGTGCGCGCCGCCTCGAGGGTCCGCCCGGCCGGCGGCAGGTCGAACAGGTTCTCCAGGACCGAGTGCACGACGGTCCCGCGGCTGGCCGCCTCGCTCGGCGGTTCGGGCAGCCGGTCGACGACGCGGAACCGGTAGCGCAGCGGGCAGTTGACGAAGTCCGCCGCCCGCGACGGGGACAGCGAGCCGATCAGCGGCCGCTCGGCACCCCGCGGCCCGCCCGGCGCTGTGGAGCCGACCAGTGCCGCGCGGCCGGCCGGCGCTGCGGGAGCGGCCGCCGACACCGGGGCGTCCCTGGATGCCGCGGAATCAGGCGGCGGCGTCGTGGTCATGACCCGACCCTAGAACCCGCCACCGACACTTTCGCCGGTCGGTCCCGGCCGGCGCCGACGGACGTGCGCGGCGGTGCGGCGGTGGCGGTCCGGTCGCCGGCGGTGCCGTCCCGGGGGACCGGCGCCGCGGGGTGCGCGGCGGGCATCGGCGCGCCGGGGTGGCCCTGACCGGAGGCCTCCGGCACCCCCGCTGGTCACAGGCGTGGACAGGGCCGGCAGACGCGGCCGGATCTGGTCCGTAGCATCGGTTCCATGACGGATCAGCGCGGTGGCACCGGCTCGGATGCCCATGGCGGCACGGGTGGTGCGTCGCGGCATCCGGGGGAACGCCCGTCGGGAGTCGTCATCGGGCGCATCCGCGGCGTCCCGATCATGGTGTCGCCACTCGCGCTGATCTTCGCCCTCCTGGTGGCCTACCTGCTCTCCGGCTCCATCCGGGACCGGCTGCCGACGGCGTCGGACGGCCAGGTCCTCGCCATGGCCACGGTGATCTCCGTCGGCTTCCTGGTCTCCCTGTTGGTCCACGAGATCGGGCACTGCCTGGCCGCGCTCGCCTTCGGTCACACCGTCCGTTCGGTGACGCTGCACGGGTTCGCCGGGTTCACCGAGTTCGAGCCCGAGCCCCGCAGTCCCGGCCGCGAGTTCCTCATCGCCTTCGTCGGGCCGGCGGCCAACGGCGTGCTCGCCGGGCTGTGCTTCCTCGGCCTGCTCGGCATCGGCGGCGACACCCACGTCGGGGTCGTGCTGCGTGATCTCGGGGTCATCAACCTGGCGCTGTTCGTGTTCAACCTGGCCCCCGGAGTGCCGCTGGACGGCGGGCGGGTGGTCATCGCCGCCGTGTGGGCGGTGACCGGGGACAAGCTGCGCGGGCTGCGGGCCGGCGCCTACGGCGGCTTCGTGGTGGCCGCCGGCATGGTCGTCTGGGGTACGACGATCTCCGGCGACAGCTTCGGCCTGTTCTACACGTATGCTCTGGCGGCGTTCCTGGCCTTCGCGGCCTTTCAGTCGCTGCGGGCGGCCCAGCTGCGGGGGCGGCTGCCGGGCCTGTCCGCCGGCCGGCTGGTGNGCNGGACGCTGCCCGTCGAGGGCGCCGTGNCGCTGGCCGAGGCCCTGCGCAGGGCGCAGGAGGTCGGCGCCACCGCCGTCGCGGTGATCGACCGGGACGGTAATCCCATCAAGATCATGAATGGCTCGGCGGTCGACGCGCTGCCCGAGCATCGGAGGCCGTGGATGTCCGTGGACGAGGTGAGCCGGGCGATCGCGCCCGGGATGGTGCTCGACGCCGATCTGGAGGGCGAGGACCTGCTCGCCGCGGTGCAGACCATGCCCGCCTCGGAGTACCTGGTGCTGCAGCACGGCCGGCCGGTCGGCGTGCTCGCCATGGTCGACCTGGTCGCTCGCCTCGACCCGGCCGCCGCCGCACGCATGGTGGCGCAGCGGTGACCGAGCCCGATCTCCGTCCCGGTCCCACCGGCGCGGCGCACCGCCGCGGGCCCTTCACCAAGGGCGANCGGGTGCAGCTCACCGACCCCAAGGGACGCAAGCACACCGTCGTCCTGGAACCGGGCAAGCAGTTCCACACCCACCGCGGCGCCGTCGAGCACGACGCGCTGCTAGGCCGGCCCGAGGGCATCGTCGTCACCAGCACCGGCGGCACCGACTACCTGGCGCTGCGCCCCCTGCTCGTGGACTTCGTGCTGTCGATGCCCCGCGGCGCGACGGTGGTCTATCCCAAGGACGCGGGCCAGATCGTCACGTACGCGGACATCTTCCCGGGCGCGCGCGTGCTCGAGGCCGGCGTCGGCTCGGGCGCGCTGTCCTGCTCCCTGCTGCGCACCATCGGGGACGCCGGTCGGTTGATCTCCTACGAGCGGCGGGAGGACTTCGCCGCCATCGCCCAGCGCAACATCGAGACGTTCTTCGGCGGGCCGCACCCGGCGCACACGGTGATCGTCNGCGATCTGGCCGAGACGACCGAACGGGACATCGACCGGGTCGTCCTCGACATGCTGGCGCCCTGGGACGTCGTGGACGCCGTCAGCGCGGCGCTCGTTCCCGGCGGGGTGGTCTGCGCCTACGTCGCCACGACGACGCAGCTCTCCCGCGTCGTGGAGACCCTGCGCGCGCACGGCACGTTCGCCGAGCCCGCCGCCTGGGAGACGATGATGCGGGACTGGCACGTCGAGGGCCTTGCCGTCCGCCCCGGCCACCGCATGGTCGGCCACACGGGCTTCCTGGTCACCGCGCGCCGCCTCGCCGACGGCGTCACGCCCCCGGTCCGCCGGCGCCGGCCCGCGAAGGGCGCCCTCGGCGAGCCGACGGCCACGGGACCCGCGGAGTCGGCCCCCCTGGCCGCGCCGGTGGCCGCCGAGGACGAGCCCGAGTCCGTCCCCTAGGCCGCCGCGAGGCCCGGCCGCCGGACCTCCTCGGTTCGCACCGCCGGTTGGTTCCGCGCTGCGTACGGTCTGCGCTGCTTCTCGCGCGGCCGGTCCGCTTCTCGCGCGGGCCGGTCCGCACTGCCGCTCTGCCTGGGCTGCCAGCCGCTCTGGGCCGCCTGGCTACCTGGTCTGTGCTGCCTGTGGGGCCGCCTCCACNGGGCACGGCTCCACGGGGCTCGGCTCCACGGGGCTGTGGGCCCGCGGGGCTGTGGGCCCGCGGCCGCACGCCGGCCCGCGCCGTCCACGGCGGCGCGGACGGGCCTTCGGACCCTGCTCCGGCCGGCCCCCTGGTCGGCGGGCGTCGTCCTGGTCAGGGGGTCGTCAGCTCAGGGGGCCGCCGGCCTCGAGGGTGCCGTCCGGGCGTTCCACGTAGATGCACGTCCCCGGACACTCGTCGGCCGCGTCGACGACCGCGTCCACGACCGGGAGGGGGACGGGCACGTACGCTCCGNCGGTCGTCTGGAGCTCACCGGCGTCGTCCTTGACGTAGGCGAGCCCGTCGACGTCGAACTCGAAGACGCTGGGGGCGAGCTGGACGCACAGACCGTCGCCGGTGCAGGCGTTCTGGTCGACCCGCACGCGCAGGCCCGCCGAAACGCCCGGCTTCGCTGGAGTTGCCACAGGGCTCCGATCTTCTGTCACCATGGCACCGTAACCCGCTGTTTACGGCAAAGCCGGGTCGTCCTTGCGTGACCGGCCTGCCAGCGGCGGTCACAACGGTAGTGTGGGTGCGTCCCGGTCAGCACGGGGGAGGTGGAGGCGCAGTGTCCGGTCCCCGTTCGGGCTCTGGCTCCGGTGGGAGCACGGGTCGTCCAGGTGATGCCGAATCACGGCGGTCGGCGTACGAGAAGGAAGCACACGAGCTCACGACGCAGGTCGCCTTCCTGGAAGAGGAAGTGGCCATGCTGCGGCGTAGGTTGTCCGAATCGCCCAGGCAGGTCAGGGTGCTGGAGGAACGCCTCGCGGAGGTTCAGGCCGAGCTGTCGTCCGCCACGGGACAGAACGACAGACTCGTCGCCACCCTCCGGGAGGCGCGCGACCAGATCGTCACCCTGAAGGAGGAGGTCGACAGACTCGCGCAGCCGCCCAGCGGCTACGGGATCTTCGTCTCCCGGTATGACGACGGCACCGTCGACGTGTTCACTCAGGGCAGAAAGCTCCGAGTGACCGTGTCGCCGAGTGTCGACGTCGGCTCGCTCTCGCCCGGCCAGGAGGTCATGCTCAACGAGGCCCTCAACGTGGTCGAGGCTCGCTCCTTCGAGCGACAGGGTGAGATCGTCCTGCTCAAGGAAGTCCTCGAAAGCGGTGACCGAGCACTGGTGATCGGTCACACCGACGAGGAGCGGGTGGTCATGCTGGCCCAACCGCTGCTCGACGGTCCGATCCGCGCGGGGGACTCGTTGTTGATCGAGCCCCGCTCCGGGTACGCCTTCGAGCGAGTCCCGAAGTCCGAGGTCGAGGAGCTCGTCCTCGAAGAGGTCCCGGACATCGGGTACGAGCAGATCGGCGGGCTGAAGAGCCAGATCGAGTCGATCCGCGACTCGGTGGAGCTGCCGTTCCTGTACAAGGACCTGTACCGGGAGCATCAGCTCAAGCCGCCGAAGGGTGTGCTGCTCTACGGCCCACCCGGCTGCGGCAAGACGCTGATCGCGAAGGCGGTCGCGAACTCGTTGGCCAAGAAGGTCGAGGCGATCACCGGCCAGGGCAACGGCCGCGCCTTCTTCCTCAACATCAAGGGCCCCGAGCTGCTCAACAAGTTCGTCGGCGAGACCGAGCGGCAGATCCGGCTGGTGTTCCAGCGGGCGCGCGAGAAGGCGTCCGAGGGAATGNCGGTGATCGTGTTCTTCGACGAGATGGACTCGATCTTCCGGACCCGCGGCTCGGGTGTGTCCTCGGACGTGGAGAACACGATCGTTCCGCAGTTGCTCAGCGAGATCGACGGCGTCGAGCAGCTCGAGAACGTGATCGTGATCGGCGCGTCCAACCGTGAGGACATGATCGACCCGGCGATCCTGCGGCCGGGACGGCTCGACGTCAAGATCAAGGTGGAGCGGCCCGACGCCGAAGCGGCCCGCGACATCTTCGCCAAGTACGTCGTGCCCAGCCTGCCGCTCTACCCGGAGGACCTCGCCGAGTTCGACGGCAACCGGGAGGCCACGGTCGCCGCGATGATCCAGCGCGTCGTCGAGCGGATGTACGCGGAGAGCGAGGAGAACCGCTTCCTCGAGGTGACCTACGCCAACGGTGACAAGGAGGTCCTGTACTTCAAGGACTTCAACTCGGGCGCGATGATCGAGAACATCGTCGCCCGCGCCAAGAAGATGGCGGTCAAGGCGCACATCGAGGGCGGCCTCAAGGGTCTGCGCATGCAGTACCTGCTCGCCGCGTGCCTGGACGAGTTCAAGGAGAACGAGGACCTGCCGAACACGACCAACCCGGACGACTGGGCCCGGATCNCCGNCAAGAAGGGCGAGCGGNTCGTCTACATCCNCACGCTCGTCACCGGAACGAAGGGCACCGAGGCCGGACGCTCCATCGACACCATCGCGAACACCGGCCAGTACCTGTAACGGCCGGCGTAACACCACCGCAGTTCCGTCGCGGTCGCGCTGTCCAGGCGACCGCGACGGGAGGCGGCACGCTTCGTACCGCGGCGCTCGGGACCGAGGAGGTCCCGAGCGCCGCGGTATGTGCGCGGCGAAGGCACGGCCCGCACGGCCCGCCTGGCCCGGCCCTGCCGGGCCCTCGGGCCGGCCCTGCCCGGGCCACGGGCCGGCCCGTTCGGACCGGCCCGTCCGTGCGGGCCCTGCAGCCCACCACGAGGGCTTTCGCGAGGGCGGCCGCCACCTGCGTGGCCGCCTCCGCGGGTCGGTCGCGCCGCGATCCCGTCCCGGCTCAGGGTGCCCCCGATCGGGGGATCCCCGGTTTCGGGAGGGTCCGGTGAGGGGCCATTCGCGCCGATCCNCATCGGGCGGAACGGGTCCGTGCGCACCGCCCAGAACAAACAAGGCGGACGTCCGACCAACCGACCGCCCGCGCAGCACCTACGCTTGCAGAGTGAGCGCGCGCCGGATCATGGGAATCGAGACCGAGTACGGGGTGTCGGTGCCCGGTCAGCCGAACACCAACCAGATGTTGGCCTCGTCGTTGGTGGTGAACTCCTATGCCAACAGAACGTCGTCCTCGGGCAGCCGTGCCCGGTGGGACTTCGAGGAGGAGTCGCCACTGCGGGACGCGCGAGGCTTCGAGCTCCCCCGGGAGCCCGCGGTCGACCCNAGCGCGCCGGCCAACGAGGACGACCTGGGCCTCGCCAACGTCATCCTGACCAACGGGGCGCGGCTCTACGTCGATCACGCCCATCCGGAGTTCTCCTCGCCCGAGGTCACCAACCCGCGCGACGTCGTGCTGTGGGACAAGGCCGGTGAACGGGTGATGGCGGAGGCGGNGCGGCGCGCCCTGACGGTGCCCGGCGCCAAGCCCGTGAACCTGTACAAGAACAACACCGACAACAAGGGCGTCTCCTACGGCTGCCACGAGAACTACCTCATGGCCCGCTCGACGCCGTTCGGGGAGATCGTCCGCAACCTCACCCCGTTCTTCGTCTCCCGCCAGGTCGTCTGCGGTGCCGGTCGGGTCGGCCTCGGCGTGGACAGCCGGGAGGCCGGCTTCCAGATCAGCCAGCGGGCGGACTTCTTCGAGGTCGAGGTGGGCCTCGAGACGACGCTGAAGCGCCCGATCATCAACACCCGCGACGAGCCGCACGCCGACCCGGAGAAGTACCGCCGGCTGCACGTCATCATCGGCGACGCGAACATGAGCGAGGTCGCCACCTACCTGAAGGTGGGGACGACGTCGCTGGTTCTCGCCATGATCGAGGACGGCTGGTTCAGCGTCGACCTGTCCGTGGACGGTCCGGTGGCCGCGCTGCGGGCGATCTCGCACGACCCCTCGCTCAAGCATCTCGTCACGTTGCGCGACGGTCGGAAGATGACCGCCGTGCAGCTGCAGATGGAGTACTTCGAGCAGGCCCGCAAGTACGTGGAGAACCGGTTCGGCTCGGACGTCGACCCGCAGACCGCCGACGTCCTCTCCCGGTGGGAGTCGGTCCTCGGCCGCCTCGAGGTCGACCCGATGAGCTGCGCCCGGGAACTCGACTGGGTCGCCAAGCTGTCGATCCTGGAGGGGTACCGCTCGCGCGACGCCCTGGCCTGGGACTCGCCCCGCCTGGAACTCGTCGACCTGCAGTACCACGACGTCCGGCCGGACAAGGGCCTGTACAACCGCCTCGTCGAGCGCGGCCGGTTCGATCTGGTCGTCAGCGAGGACGAGGTCACCAGGGCGATGACGGAGCCGCCAGAGGACACCCGGGCGTTCTTCCGGGGGCGCTGCCTCGCCCGCTACCCGCAGCAGGTCGCCGCGGCGTCGTGGGACTCGGTGATCTTCGACATCGGCCGGGACTCCCTGCAGCGGGTGCCGACCCTGGAGCCGTTGCGGGGGACGAGGGCGCACGTGGGCGAGCTGCTCGACCGGTGCGCCACCGCCGCGGATCTCGTCGACGCGCTGGCCGGCCGCTGAGGAGGCCGCAGGCCCCCTTCCTCGCCCGTCGCCGCGCCGGGCCGCCCCCGGCTGACCTGCGGGCGTTGCGCCCTGGGCGGACGTCGCGACGAGACGGTCAGTTCGTGATGGAGTGGACCTCTCACCGATCCGACTGATGGTGTCGGTGGGGCGGGATAGTGTCGCGCCAGGCGATCGAAGGAGGGCTTCATGGCCACCAGGGACAGCGGCGGCGGGCAGCAGCACACCAACCGGCATGCCGACGAGGTCGAGGAGGTCGCCGCCGAGGGCAACGACGCCAGCGACCTCAAGGAGCGGCACGAGAAGCTGTCCGAGGACGTCGACTCGCTCCTCGACGAGATCGACGACGTCCTCGAGGAGAACGCCGAGGAGTTCGTCAAGGGCTACGTCCAGAAGGGCGGCGAGTGACCGCGCGGCGTCGGCGGGGCTGAGCCCGCACCGCGCACCGGCTCCGGGCGCGCTCGGGGCACCGGAAGGTGCCTCTCGATCGTGGCGGTCGTCCTGTGTCGCCTGACCGCCGCCGGCCGGGTCGCCCGCCCGCGCCCCGTGTGTCGCCCGCCGGGTTCCACCGGCGGGCGAGGCCGGGGCGTGGAGGGTTGCCGGGCGCCGGAACCACGGTGTCGGCCTCCGTTGCGCCGCACGCCGCGGTCCGCGGCGTGCGGATCGCCGCTGGTCGCGTCGGCGGCCGGCCGGGTGTGCCCGGACGGCCTGATCCGGCCCGGGGCGCGCCGCGGGGTGCGGCCGGGTGTCGCGGCCGGGTCGGCCGGGTGCCCGCGGACGGTCCGCGNGGGGTGGATGTGCGGTCGGTGCGGGAGCGGGCTGCGCGCCCGGATCGCCGGTCGGTCGCCGAGCCGGTCGCCCTGGCCGACCGCACCAGGTGGCCATGGCCCTATGTTGTGCTCATGCGCACGTCGCCCGCGGTTCCCGGAGACGACCGGGACGCCGCGGACCGTGTGACCGTCTATCGGAAGGGGGATGCGTGGCTGATCCAATGGGTGGCGCCGGGCGCCTACCGGCTGTGTTCATGACACCGGGAACGTCGTCGTTCACCGATTTCCTGTCGCAGTCGGCGCCGCACCTGCTGCCGGGGGCCCGGGGTGGNCTGCCGGGGCCGGTCACCGAGGTGGCGCACGGCACGACGATCGTGGCGGTGACGTTCCCCGGTGGTGTGATCATGGCCGGTGACCGCCGGGCGACGCAGGGGCACATGATCGCCCAGCGGGACGTCGAGAAGGTGCACCACGCCGATGACTTCTCCTGCGTGGGCTACGCCGGCACGGCCGGGGTCGGCGCCGAGCTGATCCGGCTGTTCCAGGTGGAGCTGGAGCACTACGAGAAGATCGAGGGCGCGACCCTGAGCCTGGACGCCAAGGNCAACCGGCTGGCGGCCATGGTCAAGGGGAACCTCCCGATGGCCCTGCAGGGCCTCGCCGTCGTGCCCCTGTTCGCCGGCTACGACCCGGACCTGGACAAGGGCCGGATCTTCTCCTACGACATCGCCGCGGCGAAGTCCGAGGAGCGTACCTACGAGTCCATCGGTTCCGGCTCGGTGTTCGCGAAGGGCTCGCTGAAGAAGCGCTTCCGCGTCGACCTGACCCAGGACGACGCGGTGCGGATCGCCGTCGAGGCCCTCTACGATGCCGCCGACGACGACTCGGCCACCGGTGGCCCGGACACGATCCGCAAGCTGTACCCGATCGTCGCGTCGGTCACGTCCGACGGGTACCGCCGCTACGGCGACGACGAGGTAGAACCCGTGGTGACCGCCATCATCGCGGACCGTTCCACGAGCGCGGGAGGCTGACGTGACCATGCCGTTCGGATACGCGAGCCCCGAACAGCAGGTCCGCGACAAGTCCGAGTACGCGCGCAAGGGCATCGCGCGCGGGCGCAGCGTCGTCGTCATCACCTACGCGGACGGGATCCTGTTCGTCGCCGAGAACCCCTCGGCGACCCTGCACAAGATCAGCGAGATCTACGACCGCATCGCGTTCGCCNCCGTGGGCAAGTACAACGAGTTCGAGAATCTGCGCACGGCCGGCATCCGTCTGATGGACTCCCGCGGCTACATGTACGACCGGCGCGACGTGACCAGCCGGGCCCTCGCCAACGCCTACGCGCAGACCCTCGGGGCGATCTTCACCGAGAGCGTGAAGCCCTACGAGGTCGAGATCGTGGTGGCCGAGGTCGGTCCCACCACCGACGACGACCAGATCTACAAGCTGACGTTCGACGGGTCGATCGCCGACGAGCGGGGGTTCGTCGCGATCGGCGGCGCCTCCGACCAGGTCACGACCTCGCTGAAGGAGCACCACCGGGACGGCCAGCCCCTCGCCGACGCCCTGCGGGTCGCGGTCCAGGCGCTGACCGTCAGCGTCCCGCCGGGGCTGCCGCAGAACGGCGAGNGGGTGCTCACCGCGGCCAACCTGGAGGTCGGGATGCTCGACCGGACCCGTGCCCGGCGCCAGTTCAAGCGGATCGCCGGTCCCGCCCTGGCCGAGCTGCTCGCCCAGACCGCCACCTCGTCCTGACCGCCCGCTTCTGACCGACCGGATCTTCTTGGCCGACAGGCTCCTCTTGACCGATCGGTTCCTTGATCGACCGCTTCTGATCGACCGCCTCTGATCGACAGAGCCGGCCGGTCCGGTCAGGGCCCCAGGGCGACTGCCGGACCGGCCGGGCGGCTCAGCGCGGGCGGACGTGCTCGTCGAGGAAGGCGAGCGCGCGGGACCAGGCGTCCGCGGCGGCGACCGGGCGGTACACCGCCTCCCGGTCGTCGCTGTGGAAGGCGTGTCCCGCGTCCGGGTAGCTGACGAGTTCCGTCGGCGCGCCGCTGCGGGCGGCCGCGGCCCGCAGCGCGGCGATCTCGTCCGCGCTGATCAGAGCGTCCTGCTCGCCGTAGAGGCCGAGCCACGGCACGCGCAGCGCCGGGGCCGCCTCGACCAGCGGCGGCACGCCCGGCCAGTACGGCGTGCTCACCCCGCCGCCGTAGAACGACACCGCCGCGGCCAGCGGGTGGCGGGTGGCGGTGTGCAGCGCCACGGTNCCGCCCATGCAGAACCCGACGATCGCGCTCTGCCCGGCGTCGAAGCCGGAGTCGGCGAGATGGGTGAGCGCCGCGTCGACGTCGGCGTCGATGCCCGTCCCCGTCAGCGTCTCCATCGCCGGGACCGCCCCCGGCCAGCCGCCGGCCGGGTCGACCTCGTCGAAGCCGTCCCGNTGGTAGAGGTGCGGCGCCACGGTCAGCCAGCCGGCCCCCGCCAACCGGTCGCACACGGAGACCAGGTACGGCGTGATGCCGCGGGCGTCCTGGACGACGACGACGCCACCGCGGGGCGGGTCGTCCGCCGCGGGGGCCACGATCGTCAGCGGGACGGAGTCCCGCCGGGTGACCTCCGCCCGCAGGTGGCTCTTCAGGGTGCCGTTGCGGTGGGACTGGCTGGACGTCGCATCGTTCGTTCCGGTTGTCATGGCGNCCATCCTTCCCCGTCGCAGCCGTCGTGACCGCATGGCCTGCGTCGGACATGCCACCGTCGCGGCCCTGGCGTGTGGGCGCCTCACGTCGACCCCCGTGTGGCGGCCCACCGCAGTGCCCCCGGCCTGCCCGCCGGGGCCGCCGGAGGGCGCCGGGAACCGCCGGGTGACGACGGATTCCGTCGCGAAACGCCGTGCCGCGACACGCCGCCGGACGGGCCGCGACACCGTGAAGGCGGCACGCTACTCCCCGTAGCGTCCCGGCGGGCTCCGCCGGACGGAGGGGAGGATGCGGTGAGCAGACCGCTGCCGAACAGGACGGCGAGTGCGCGCACGACGGCGGACTCGCGGGGCACGGCGGGCGCGGCGCGGGCCGGCGTGACCGGGACAGCGGTCCCGTGGTGACCGGCGGCCGGCACCGGGAGGGTGACCGAGGTCCCCTGCCCGGGCAACGTCACCAACCCGGCCCGCAGGCGGACGGCGCCGCCGGACCGAGCGCCGAGCCGGCCGCCCACCGCGAGCCGGCCGCCCACCGTGAGCGGGACGGCCTTCGTGAGCGGGACGGCCTTCGTGAGCGAGACGACCTTCGCGAGCGGGACGGCCTTCGTGAGTCGGACGGCCTTCGGGGTGCCGACGGCGCCGATGGTTCGGGCGGCCGTGAGAGTTCGGGCGGCCCTGACCCTTCGGGCGGCCTTCGTGGTGCCGTCGACCAGCGGGATCCGGGCGGCATGCGTGCTCCGGCCGGGAGCGGCTCCGCGGTCGGCTGGCACGCCCATCCCGGTTACCCGCCGCACGAACACGGGCGGGGCGACATCGGCTCGCCGGACCACCGACCGGCGTACGGCCACCGCCATGCGGCCGACGGCGGCGTGGTCCCGACTCCGGACGGCAGCGACCCTGCCGGTGACACCTCGCCGGGCGCCCCCCTGGCCGCTGGCGATGGCGCCGGCTCGGTCCGTGTCCGTGGCTCGTCGGGTGTCCCCGGCTCGTCGGGTGTCCCCGGTTCGTCGGGTGTTCCTGGTTCGTCGGGTGTTCCTGGTTCGTCGGGTGTTCCTGGTTCGTCGGGTGTTCCTGGTTCGTCGGGTGTTCCTGGTTCGTCGGGTGTTCCTGGTTCGTCGGGTGTTCCCGGTTCGGGAGGTCTGCCTGCCACGGCAGGGGCGCCCGGCCTGGCGCGGGCGGGACGCTGGAGGCCGGCCGCCCCGGCGGAGCAGCGCCCCGGGCGTGACCCGCTCGGCCTGCGCGCGGTGCGGCGGGCCGGTGCCATCACGGTCGGGATGGCCGTGCTGATGGGGATCCTCGTCTGGCTCTACGGGACGTCGGTGACCAGCCTGCGGCCACGGGACCTGCCGATCCTCACCGTGGGTCCGGCGCCCGCGGCGACCGCGCTCGCCGACCAGATCAGCCGGGTCGAGCCCGGCGCGCTCACCGTGCACACCGTGCCGACCGTCGCCGCGGCCGACCAGGCTCTACGCGATCGCGACGCCTACGCTGCGATCGTCATCGGCAACGACGGGCTGACGCTGCGGGTCGCCTCCGCGGCCAGTCCCGCGGTGACCGAGGCGATAACCCGGGGCATCCGGGTGTTCATGCCCGGTCTGGAGATCCCGGTCGTCGACGTGGTCGCGAACGCGCCCAGGGACCTGGCCGGCGGAGGACTGGCCGCCGGGTACCTGCCGCTCGTGCTCGTCATCGCCGCCGCGGGGGTGCTGCTGACCCGGCTCGTCCGCTCCCGCGCGGTCCGGCTGGCCGGCATCGCGGTACTCGCGGTGCTCTGCGGGTTCGCCGGGACGGTGGCGCTGCAGGGCGCGCTGGACGTCCTGCCGGGTTCCTTCCTGACGACGATGGCGGTGCTGACCCTGCTGGCCCTGGCGGTCGCCGGGCCGATCGTGGGGGTCGGCGCGGTGGCGGGGACGCCGGGCCTGGTGGGCGCCGTCCTGGTGACGGTCGCGGGCGCCGCGCTGTCGGCCGTACAGTCCGCGCCCGAGATGCTGCCCCGTCCGTGGGGGGACATCGGCCAGTTCGGGCCGCCCGGAGCGGGGGCGACCCTGCTGCGCTCCACCAGCTACTTCGAGGGCGCGGCCGGCGGCCGGCCGGTGGTCGTGCTGGCCGTCTGGCTGGTGGTCGGCCTCTGGCTGGCCTTCGTGGGGGAGCGCGGCGCCGCCTCGTCGCTGTACCCGGGTACCCGGGGTACCCCCCGGTCGGACCAGGAGCCGCACCGACAGCCGGCCGGCATCGCCCCGGCCGGTGCAACCGCGACGGGTGCGCCGCTGGCGGGCGGGGCCACGATTCCGGCAGGCGCAGGCGCAGGCGCAGGCGCAGGCGCAGGCGCAGGCGTTACGGCCACGGCGGGTTCCGGTTCGGGCGCGGCGGGCTCGGGCGTGCCAAGCCCGGGGGCGGCGGCGGTGCCCGCACGAGCCGGCGCGACCGCGGCGGACGAGGTGTGGGCACCCCAGGAAGCGGCCGGTGGCCCTGTGCCTCCCGGTGGCCCAGTGCCTCCCGGTGGCCCTGTGCCTACCGGTGGGTCGGCACTGCCGGGTGGTTCGGTGCTGCCCGGTGCTTCGGTGGGGCCCGGTGGCGGGGCGGCGGTGGATCAGGCGCCGGCGGCGCGCGCGGGAAGCGCGCCCGGTGGGCCACCGGCCGCGGTGGCGACTCCCCTGCCGACGTGGCGTTCGCCGCTGGAGCGCACCGTGCCGATCGAGCCGTCGGGAGGAGGCGTCCGGCTGGTGCCCCCGACCCGTCCGGGTGACCCGCCACCAGGGCGTGGGGGAGCCCCCGCGGGGGGTGCGACGGCGGGCGGGTCGGAATCCCGCTGACCTCGAGCCCGAGCGTCTGGCCACGCCAGGGTGGCATCCGAGCATAGGGTCACAGACGTGGATCGCCGCATCTTCGGACTGGAGAACGAGTACGGCGTCACCTGCGTGTTCCGGGGGCAGCGGCGGCTGTCCCCGGACGAGGTGGCGCGGTACCTGTTCCGTCGTGTCGTGTCATGGGGACGCAGCAGCAACGTGTTCCTCAAGAACGGCGCCCGCCTCTACCTCGACGTCGGGAGCCATCCGGAGTACGCCACCCCGGAATGTGACTCCGTCCCCGACCTCGTCACCCACGACAAGGCCGGCGAGCGGATCCTGGAGGGCCTGCTCGTCGAGGCCGAACGGCGCCTGCGGGAGGAGGGCATCGCCGGAGACATCCATCTGTTCAAGAACAACACCGACTCCGCCGGCAACAGCTACGGCTGCCACGAGAACTATCTCGTCGGCCGGCACGGCGAGTTCTCCAAGCTCNCCGACGTGCTGGTGCCCTTCCTGGTCAGCCGGCAGATCCTCTGCGGGGCCGGCAAGGTGCTGCAGACCCCGCGCGGCGCGGTCTACTGCATCTCCCAGCGCGCCGAGCACATCTGGGAGTCGGTGTCGTCGGCGACCACCCGGTCCCGCCCGATCATCAACACCCGGGACGAGCCGCATGCGGACGCCGAGCGCTTCCGCCGCCTGCACGTGATCGTCGGCGACTCGAACATGAGCGAGACGACGATGCTGCTCAAGCTCGGCTCCACCGACCTGGTGCTGCGCATGATCGAGGCCGGCGTCATGCTGCGCGACATGACGCTGGAGAACCCGATCCGGGCGATCCGCGAGGTCAGCCACGACATGACCTGCCAGCGCAAGATCAAGCTGGCGAACGGTCGCGAGGTCAGCGCGCTGGACATCCAGCGGGAGTACTACTCGAAGGCCGTCGAGTTCGTCGAGCGCCGCGGCGGCGACGAGGTCGCCAAGCGGGTGCTCGACCTGTGGGGCCGTACGCTGCTCGCGATCGAGACCGACGACCTCGAACTCGTCGCCCGGGAGATCGACTGGGTGACGAAGTACGTGCTCATCGAGCGGTTCCGGCACAAGCACGGCCTGTCGCTGGCTTCGCCGCGGGTCGCCGAGCTCGACCTGAAGTACCACGACATCCACCGCGATCGCGGGCTGTACTACCGGATGGAGCGGGCGGGCCTCGTCGAGCGGGTGACCCGCGACCTCGACGTGTTCGAGGCCAAGTCGCGCCCGCCGCAGACCACCCGCGCCCGGCTGCGCGGCGAGTTCATCAAGCGGGCCCAGGAGAAGCGGCGCGACTTCACGGTCGACTGGGTCCACCTCAAGCTCAACGATCAGGCGCAGCGTACGGTCCTGTGCAAGGACCCGTTCCGCTCCGTCGACGACCGGGTGGACAAGCTCATCGCCAGCATGTGAGGACCCGACCCCTGTGATGTCCGCTTCGCGGCGCGCCCGCGCCGCCCTGACCGCCCCGCGCATGGCGGTCCAGCGCATGGCCGTCCAGCGCATGGCCGTCCAGCGCGCCACCGCCCCGCGCGCGACCACCCCGCTCGCGCGGGTCGCCCACCGTCGGCGCCTGCTCGCCGGCGTGGTGCTGCCCGCCGTGCTGGTCGTCCCGGTTCTCGCGGGCTGCGCCGCCTCGGACGCTCCCGACGGCACCAGCGCCGCGCCGGCGCAGGCCGTGACCGCCGGCTCCCGCCTGCCCGTGGTGCAGAACGCCACCGACCTGACCCGCAAGCCGCTGTCCGCGGCGGGGTCGGGAACCGCGCCGACGACGCTGGTCACCGACGACCTCGTGACCGGCCACGGGGCGCGCGCCTCGGCCACCAGCACCGTGGTCGTCCAGTACTCCGGCGTGCTGTGGCGCAACGGCCAGGAGTTCGACACCACCTGGGGCACCGGGCAGGCGGCCACCTTCCCGCTCGACAGCACCATCCCCGGCTTCGGGCGCGGCATCGACGGCATGCGCGTCGGCGGCCGCCGGCAGATCGTCATCCCGCCCGACCTCGGCTACGGGCCGGCGGGCGGCCAGCCGCCGACCATCCTCGCCGACGACACTCTGGTCTTCGTGGTCGACCTGCTCGCCGTCCAGGGCGGCGCAGGTGCCGGTGCAGGCGGGGCGACCGTCCAGCCCTAGCCGCCTGCGTGGCCGGCGGGAAGGGCAGCGGAGTCGGGTCGCGGGTGGTCGCGGGTGGTCGCGGGTGGGGGCGGTGCCGGCCCGGCGCCGCCGGCCGGCTAGCGTGTGTCAGGTGTCCCGGCGACGGGTGGAGCGCCTGCTGAACCTGACGATGTGCCTGATGGCGACATCGCGCTTCCTCACCGTGTCCCAGCTCGGTGAGCTGGTGGAGGGCTACGAGCCCGGCGTCACCGAGGAGGAGCAGGAGGCCTTCCGGCGGATGTTCGAGCGGGACAAGGCCTACCTGCGTGAGATCGGCATCCCGCTGGAGACCGGGGCGGACTCGGCGTTCAGCGACGAGGTCGGCTACCGGATCCGCCGCGGCGACTACGCCCTGCCCGACATCGCGCTGGCACCGGACGAGGCCGCCGCGCTGGCGCTGGCCGGGTCGCTGTGGTCGACGACGGCGCTGGCCGGGCCGGCGGCGAGCGCACTGCGCAAACTGGCCGCCGGCAGGGCCGCGGTCGGCGGCGGTGCTGACAGGGGCGGTGCTGACGGGGGCGGTGCTGACGGGGGCGATCCTGAGGGCTCCGACGGCTTCGCCCCTCTGAACGGTCTCGACACTCTGGACGGCTTCGAGCCGCGGGTCGACGCGCGGGATCCGGCGTTCGAGCCGTGCCTCGCCGCGGTGCAGGCCGGCCGGGCGATCCGCTTCCCCTACCGCAAGGTCGGCGAGATCGGCGCGGCCGAGCGGCACGTCGAGCCGTGGGGCGTGCTGTCCTGGCGGGGCCGCTGGTACCTGGCGGGCCACGACGTCGTCCGCGGCGCCCCGCGGGTGTTCCGGCTGTCCCGGTTCGCGGGGCCCGTGCGGCCGGTCGGACCCGGCGGGGCCGTGCGCGTCCCGCCGGACGTCGACCTCTACGCCATGGTCTCCACCGAGGCCCCGCCGGACCGGGTGCGCACCGCGACGCTCGCCGTGCGTCGCGGCACCGGCCACGCGCTGCGCCGCGGCGCTCGCCCCGTCCATCCCGCCTGCCCCCCGACCGAACCGCCGCCGGGCCTGCTCACCGGCCTGCCGGCCGAGGTGGGAGGTCGGCCGGCCGAGGCGGGGCGGCGGCCGGTCGTGCCGGCGGACATGGACCTGGTGGAGCGGGAGTTCGCCGACACCGAGCGGTTCGCCCGCTGGATCGTCGGGTCGGGGCCGGACGTGCTCGTGCTGGGGCCGCCGGAGCTGCGCGCCGCCGTGGTCGCCCGCCTGCGGGCAGCGGCCGCGGGCACCGCCGGCGCGCAGGCGGCCGCCGCGGTTCCCGGCGGGCGATGAGCGATGAGCGCCGCGACCGACCGGTTGAGCCGGCTGCTCGCCCTCGTCCCCTGGCTGCGGGCGCATCCCGGCGTCCCGCTGCCGGCCGCCGCGGAGGCCTTCGGCATCACGCCGCGCCAGCTACGCGACGACCTGGATCTGCTGTTCGTCTGCGGACTGCCCGGCGGGGCGCCGGGCGACCTCATCGATCTGAGCTACTCCGGGGACCGAATCACCGTCGCCGATCCGCAGACCCTCGACCGGCCGCTGCGCCTGTCGGTGGACGAGGCCACGGCGTTGGTCGTCGCCGCCCGCGCGCTCGCCGACGTGCCGGGGCTCGCCGGCCGGGAGGCTCTCGACCGGGCGCTGGAGAAACTGGAGAAGGCGGTCGGCGCGGCGGGCAGCGTCGCCGGCCAGGTGCGGGTGAGCCTCGACACCCACGCCGACGTGCTCGCCGCGGTGCAGCGGGCGGTGCGGCAACGCCNCCGGGTGCACCTGCGCTACCTCGTGTGGTCCCGCGACGAGCTGACCGAGCGTGACGTCGACCCGATGCGGGTGCTGGTCCGGGAGGGTCACTGGTACCTGGAGGGCTGGTGCCACCGGGCGGAGGCGGTGCGACTGTTCCGGCTGGACCGCATCGACGGGCCGGGCGGGGTCGAGGTGCTCGACGTCCCGGCCGCACCGCCGCCGGGCGCGGTGTCCCGCGACACCAGCGAGGGGATCTACCGGCCCGGCCCGGCCGACGTCCGGGTCGTCCTCGAACTCGCCTCGCCGGCCCGCTGGGTCGCCGACTACTACCCCGTCACCGGGGTGCGGGAGCTGCCCGACGGCCGCCTGGAGGTCACCCTCCACGCGCGGGAGACCTCCTGGCTGCACCGCCTTGTGCTCGGCCTCGGCGCCGACGTGCGGGTCGTCGAGCCGCCGGTGCTCGCCGCCCAGGTGCACGCCCTGGCGCGCCGGGCGCTGGCCGCCTACGGGCTCGACGCCCCCGCCGCCGGCGCCGGCGGCGACCGGTAGGGTGATCGGCATGTTCTGGGCGCTCGTCTACCTCGTGCTCATCCTCGGCGGGCTCGGCCTGCTCGGCCTGTGCGCCTGGCGGGTGTGGCAGAAGGTGCGCGGCGTGCGCCGGGCACTCGGCGAGCTGTCGACCCGGGTGTCCGGCCTTGCCGCAGACACCGCGGAGCTCTCCGCCCGGCTGAACCATGCCGAGGTCACGGCCCGGCTCGCCGAACGCACCTCCTGATCGGCCCGGCCTTCCGATCGGCCCGGCCTTCCGATCGGCCCGGCCTGCTGATCAGCCGGGCTCGCCGATCAGCCGGGCCCGCGGGTCAGCCCGACCGGGCCGGATGCGCTGCGCGGCCAGGCAGCTCGAGTGTGGTCCCGCCGTGATCCATGAGGAGCGATCGCGGGATTCCCACTCGTGACGCCGAGTCACGGCCAGGTCGACCTGACGTCGCGTCCTGATGACTGTGGGAGATTTCGGCGGTCGTGGCGCAGAACTTCGCGTGCGAAGGGTTCTGGAACGGCTACAATTTGTCCGNCAGACTCGCTTCGTTGCNCAGCCGTCATCTCCGAGATACCCGTATGCCTTCTATCTCCTCCTAGGCTGGCGGACGTAGCATCGATCGCACCGGTCGTGGGACCGGGGCCGGTACCGCTCATCGGAGGACGCAGAGCATGNCTAACCTGGGCACCACCGAGATCATCATCATCNCCCTCGTCGTGNTGGTGCTGTTCGGATCGAAGAAGCTCCCCGACGCGGCGCGTTCCTTCGGCCNCTCGCTGCGCATCTTCAAGGCCGAGACCAAGGGCCTGCGCGACGACGAGCACCCGGCCCCGGCCGCCCAGCCGGCCCCGTTGCCGATCGAGGCCCCGGCTGTGAGCCCTGCTCAGGCGGCCCAGCCCGGCGCGTCCGTGAACGGCTCCGCTCCGGTGGCGGATCGCCACTGACCGCACGTCCCGGCCGGGCACAGCAGGGCCCGGCCGATGGGTACAGGTCACCGTCGGGGGTTCTTCGCGCCGTCGAGGTGCCCCGTCGACCCGCCTGCCCCTGATCCCTCTCGACTCTGCCCCCCTCGATCCTGCCCCTCCCGATTCTNCCCCCTTGACCAGGAGACGCCGACGTGCCAGGGATCCCCACGCCGCGCAGGCTCTTCGCCTCGGTGCACCAGCGGCNGACCCGCACGGTCGAGGACAGCCGGATGCCCCTGACGGAGCACCTTCGTGAGCTGCGGAACCGGATCGCGGTCGCGCTCCTGGGGTTCGCGGTCGCCGCGGTCGTGTGCTTCATCTTCGAACCGCACATCTTCAACTGGCTCAAGGCGCCCTACTGCGACCTGCCGGCCAGCAAGCGTTTCAGCCCCGACGGCGCCGCGTCGACCAACTGCACCCTGTACTTCTTCGGCATCCTCGACGCTTTCACCATCCGGCTGAAGATTTCGATGATCGCCGCGGCGGTGGTGTCCTCCCCGGTGTGGCTCTACCAGCTCTGGTCGTTCATCACCCCCGGCCTGCACCGGCACGAGCGGCGCTGGTCGCTCACGTTCGTCGGGATCTCGCTGATCCTGTTCGCCACCGGCGCCGTCTTCGCCTACCTGACCCTGTCCACGGGGCTGAGCCTGCTGCTCGGGTTCGGCGGCAACGGCCTGGTCAGCGTCCTCGACGGCAACAAGTACCTCAGCTATGTGCAGGCGATGCTGCTGATCTTCGGGTTGTCGTTCGAGGTTCCGCTGCTCGTCACCATGCTGAACCTGGCCGGGGTCGTCACCACCGCCCGGCTGCGGTCCTGGCGACGCGCCGAGATCTTCCTCGTGTTCGTCTTCGCCGCCGTCGTCACGCCCAGCCAGGACCCGTTCACCATGCTGGCGCTGGGCCTGCCGATGGTGCTCCTCTACGAGGTCGCGCTGATCGTCGGCTGGATCAACGACCGGCGCAAGGCCCGCCGCGGCGACGACTCGCCCTACGCCGACCTCGGCGACGACGAGACCTCGCCGCTGGACTACGACGACGCCCCGCTCCGCGCGGCCGGCGCCGCCCGGCCGACCGAGTCGACGCCGGCATCGCCGGTCGGCGCCGGAACCGCCGCCACGGCCCCCGGTGTCGATCCGTCGCACCTCGACATCACCTGACCCCGACTCACCTGACCTCGACATCGGCTGACGGGTCCGGCTCCGCGACGGTCGGTGCGGGGGCGCCGCGTCCCGTAGGGTGGCACTGTGTCCTCCACGCCTGAGGCTCTCGTGGAGTTCGCCGCCAGCCTCCCCTTCGGGTTCGACCCGTTCCAGCTCGAGGCGCTCTCGGCGCTGGCGGCAGGCGAAGGGGTTCTGGTCGCGGCGCCCACGGGAGNGGGCAAGACGGTCGTCGGCGAGTTCGCCGCCCACCTCGCCCTGAGCACGGGAACGCGCTGCTTCTACACGACGCCGATCAAGGCGTTGTCCAACCAGAAGTACACCGACCTCGTCGCCCGCTACGGCGCGGACAGGGTCGGCCTGCTGACCGGTGACACCTCCCGCAACGNCTCCGCGCCGGTCGTCGTCATGACGACCGAGGTGCTGCGCAACATGCTCTACGCCGGCCCGGTCGGCGGCGGCGGCCTCGACACCCTCGCCTACGTGGTCATGGACGAGGTGCACTATCTCGCCGACCGTCAGCGGGGCGCCGTGTGGGAGGAGGTCATCATCCACCTGCCGGCGCACGTCCGGCTGGTGTCGCTGTCGGCGACGGTGAGCAACGCCGAGGAGTTCGGCGAGTGGCTCGTCACCGTCCGCGGGCACACCCGCGTCATCGTCAGCGATCACCGGCCGGTGCCGCTGTGGCAGCACGTCCTCGCCGACCGCACCCTGCACGACCTGTTCCTCGAGGACGGTTCCGGCGCCCCGGCGCCGTCCGCCGGGGCGGCAGTCGCGCGGGCGGTGTCGGGGGAGGAACTCGCCCGGCCCGGCTGGGGTGCCCCGCCCACCTCGGGATCCGCCCGGGCGGTCCCGCCTGCCACCGGGTCCGCCCGGACGGTCCCGCCCGGGGCGGGCGGGCGGTCCGGTGACCGGGGCCGCGGCGGGGAGCGCGCCCGGCGCCGCGACGGGCGGGGTCGTGCCGACGACGCCGCCAGGACCTCGACGCCGGCGGTGCCCGCGGCCCGCGCCGGCGGCAACGGCGCGGCTCGCGGGGACGGCGCGGCTCGCGGCGCGACGGCCAAGGTGGGTGGCCGGGTGGTCAACCCGGACCTGGTCCGGCTCGCCCGGGAGGAGAACCGGGCGATGCCCGGCGGCTACGGCCGGGGCCGCGGCGGGCCCGGCGCCCCGCGGCGGCGGATGTGGGTGCCGGGCCGGCCGGAGGTGGTCGAACGCCTCGACCGCGACGGCCTGCTGCCCGCGATCGTGTTCGTGTTCAGCCGGGCCGGCTGCGACGACGCGGTCACCTCCTGCGTGCGGGCGGGGCTGCGCCTGGTCGGCCCGGCCGAGCAGCAGCGCATCCGGACGATCGTCCGCGAGCGCACCACCGGGATCCCCGACGCCGACCTCGGCGTCCTCGGCTACTGGGCGTGGCTGGAGGGCCTGGAACGGGGCATCGCCTCCCACCACGCCGGGATGCTGCCCACGTTCAAGGAGATCGTCGAGGAGCTGTTCGTCCAGGGGCTCGTCCGGGTCGTGTTCGCCACCGAGACCCTGGCGCTCGGCATCAACATGCCGGCGCGCACCGTCGTCCTGGAACGGCTGACGAAGTTCAACGGCGAGAGCCGCGTGGACATCACCCCCGGCGAGTACACGCAGCTCACCGGCCGCGCCGGCCGCCGTGGCATCGACGTCGAGGGTCATGCCGTCGTGCTGTGGCAGCCGGGGCTGGACCCGCTGGCCCTGGCCGGGCTCGCGTCCACCCGCACCTATCCGCTGCGCTCGTCGTTCCGCCCCTCCTACAACATGGCGGTCAACCTCGTCGGCAGGCTCGGCGCCGACCGGGCCCGCACCGTGCTCGAATCGTCGTTCGCGCAGTTCCAGGCCGACCGGGACGTGGTGGGTCTGGCGCGGGTGGTGGCGCGCAACACCGAGGCTATCGACGAGATGCGCGCGCAGCTGAGCTGCGACCGCGGGGACGCCGCCGAGTACGACCGGATCCGCCGCGACATCCGCGAGCGGGAGGCGGCGCTGTCCCGGGAGGGCACGGCGCGCCGGCGCGCCGAATCGGCGGCGGCGCTGGGCCGGCTGCGCACCGGCGACATCGTGCGGGTACCCGCCGGGCGGCGCAGCGGGCTCGCCGTCGTCCTCGACGCCGACGCGGGCGCGGTCGGCGCCGAGGGGCCCCGTCCCGTCGTGCTGACCGCGGACAAGCAGGTGCGGCGGCTGTCGCTGGTCGACTTCCCGGTCGCGGTGGAGCCGCTCGGACGGGTCCGGGTGCCGCGGTCGTTCAACCCGCGCTCGCCGCAGTCCCGTCGGGACCTGGCCTCCTCGCTGCGGGCCGCGGACGTCGACCCCGACGGTCCGCCCGGCCGGCGGGCCAAGGCGCGCTCCGCGGCCGCGGACGACGCCGAGCTCGCCCGGCTGCGCCGCGCCCTGCGCGCCCACCCGGTGCACGACTGCCCGCGCCGCGAGGAGCATCTGCGCTCCGCCGAGNAGGTCAACCGGCTCGCGAAGGAGACCGCGGCGATCTCCCGGAAGGTCGAGGGCCGCACGAACACGGTCGCGAAGACGTTCGACCGGGTTCGCGCGGCGCTGGCGGAACTCGGCTACCTCGACGGCGACACGGTCACCGACGCCGGCCGGGTGCTGGCGCGCATCTACTCCGACCAGGACCTGCTCGTCGCCGAGTGCCTGCGCGCCGGCATCTGGGAGGACCTGACCGCGCCGGCGCTCGCCGCCGCCGTGTCCAGCCTGGTCTTCGAGCCGCGCGGCGACGACGTGGGCGTCCCGGCGCTGCCCGGCGGCGCGGCGCTGCGCGACTGCCTGGACGAGATGAGCCGCCTGGCGTTCCGGCTCGCCGCGACCGAGCAGGGCCACCGGCTGAGCTTTCTGCGCCCGCCCGAGCTCGGGTTCGTCCCCGCCGCGCACGACTGGGCCGTGGGCCGACCGCTGGAACGGGTCCTCACCGACAGCGGGCTGGAGCTGACCGCCGGCGACTTCGTCCGCTGGATGCGCCAGCTGCTCGACCTGCTTGACCAGATCGCCAAGGTCGCCCCCGACGACTCCCGGGTGCGCCGCACCGCCCGCTCCGCGATGGACGCGCTGCGCCGCGGCGTCGTCGCCTACGCCAGCAGTGTCTGAGCCCGCGCCGGGGGGCCGGGTGGCGCATCGGCGCTCGGCGGCCTCGTCCGGTGGTCGGGGGCGTGCGGGCGTTGCCGGACCTGCGGGCGGTGGTGGGCGTCTCGGCGGTGGTGGGCGTCGGCGCGTGGCGGCGCGGGCCGGCGGGCTGATGCTCGGGGCGGCCCTCGACGCGCTGCTCGCCGATCCGGCGCGGCGGCACCCGGTCGCCGGCTTCGGCCGGGCCGCCGGCCGGCTGGAACGGCTGCTCTACCGGGACGACCGCGCCGCCGGGGCCCTGTACACCACGCTGCTGCTGGCCGCGGTCGTCGTGCCCGCCGCCGCCGCCGAGCGCGCCGGCGCGCGGACCCGTGGCAGCGCCCCGATCGCGCCGGCCGCCCCAGTCGCGCCGGCCGCCCCAGTTTCGCCGGTAGCGCCGATCGCGCTGGCCGATTCTGTCGCGCCGTGGGCGCCGGTCGTGATGACCGCGGCGCTGACCTGGGTGGTGCTCGGTGGGGCGTCGCTGCGCCGGCAGGGCAGGCGCCTCGGCGCGGAGCTGCGCGCCGGCGACCTGGCCGCCGCCCGGGCGCGGCTGCCGACGCTGTGCGGGCGGGACCCGTCGCGGCTCGACGAGGCCGGGGTCGCCCGCGGCGCGATCGAGTCGATCGCCGAGAACACCTGCGACGCAGTGGTCGCCCCGCTGTGGTGGGGTGCGTTCGCCGGCCTGCCGGGGCTGGCCGGCTACCGGGCGGTGAACACCCTCGACGCGATGATCGGCCATCACAGCGACCGCTACGAACGGTTCGGCTGGGCGGCGGCCCGCCTCGACGACCTGGTGAACCTGGTGCCGGCCCGGCTGTGCGCGCTCGCGACCTGCGCGTGCGCGCCGGTCGTCGGGGGCAGCGTCGCCGACGCGTTCTGGGTGATGCGCCGCGACGGCCGATCCCATCCCAGCCCCAACGCGGGGATGGCCGAGGCCGCGTTCGCCGGGGCGCTGGGCCTGCGCCTCGGCGGGGAGCTGCGCTATCCGTACCGCGTCGAACACCGGCCCGAGCTGGGGTTCGGCCGCCCGCCGCGGGGCGCCGACGTCCTCGCCGCCGCGCGGCTGTCCGGGGCCGTCAGCGCGCTGTGCCTCGCGGTGACGGCACTGGCCGGCGGCACGGCGGGCGCGCTGCTGGCCGCTGGCCTGCGGGGCCTGCGTCGGGCGTGCTGCCCACGTGGGGTGGGCGGGACGTGCCCGGCCCTCAGGCAGGGGGGGTCGCGCCGGTGAGCGGGGGACTGCTGGTCGCCGGGACGGCGTCGGATGCCGGCAAGAGCGTGCTGACCGCGGGCATCTGCCGGTGGCTGGCCCGCGAGGGCGTGCGCGTCGCGCCGTTCAAGGCGCAGAACATGGCGCTGAACTCCACCGTCACCGCGGACGGCGCGGAGATCGGCCGGGCGCAGGCGATGCAGGCCGCGGCGGCCGGGGTGGAGCCGGAGGCGGCGATGAACCCGGTGCTGCTCAAGCCGGGCGGCGACCGCCACAGCCAGCTCATCGTGCTGGGCCGCCCCGTCGCGGAGGTCGACGCGCTGGGCTACCGCCCCCACAAGGAACGGCTCGCGAAGATCGTCCTGGAGTGCCTCGACGACCTGCGGGGCCGGTTCGACGCGGTGATCTGCGAGGGCGCCGGGTCGCCGGCGGAGATCAACCTGCGGTCCACCGACATCGCTAACATGGGACTGGCCCGCGCNGCGAACCTGCCGGTGATCGTGGTCGGTGACATCGACAAGGGCGGGGTGTTCGCCGCCCTGTTCGGCACCCTGGCGCTGCTCGACCGGGCCGACCAGGCCCTCGTCGCCGGCTGGGTGATCAACAGGTTCCGCGGCGACGCCCGGCTGCTCGAACCCGGACTGCGCCAGATCGAGGCGCTGACCGGCCGGCCCGTGCACGGCGTCGTCCCGTTCCGCTCCGGCCTCTGGCTCGACGTCGAGGACTCCCTCGACCTGACCTCCTACCCCGACGCCGAGCCGGACACCGACTCCGGACTGGCAGGGGAGGACGCGTCGGCGGGGGAGGGCGCGTCGGCGGGGGACGGGGTGCGGCGGGAGAGCCTGCGGGTGGCGGTGGTCCGGCTGCCCCGGTTGTCGAACGTGACCGACCTGGACGCGCTGCGCGCCGAGCCCGGCGTCGTGGTGCGGCTGGTCACCGGGCCGGACGAGTTGGCCGACGCCGACCTGGTGGTGCTGCCCGGCACCCGCTCGACGGTCGAGGACCTGCGCTGGCTGCGCCGCCGCGGCCTCGCCGACGCCGTCGCCGCCCGCGTCGCCGCCGGCCGGCCGGTGCTGGGGATCTGCGGCGGCTACCAGATGCTGGGCCGGCGCATCCACGACGACGTCGAGTCGGGTGCGGGCGAGGTCGCCGGCCTCGGCCTGCTGCCGGTGACGACCACCTTCGAGGCGTCGAAGCTGCTCGGTCGCCGCGCGGCGACCGACGCCGCCGGCCGGCCGGTGACCGGCTACGAGATCCGCCACGGCCGGCTGGCCATCGCCGACCATCCCGCCGCGGAGCCGTTCGCCGCCGACGGGGTCCGGGTCGGCGCGGTCGCCGGCACGAGCTGGCACGGGCTGCTGGAGAACGACGAGTTCCGCCGCGCCTACCTCACCGAGGTCGCCCGCGCGGCCGGGCGGGCGTTCGTCCCCGCCCGCACCCGCTTCGCCGACGTGCGCCGACGCCGCCTCGACGTCCTCGGCGACCTGGTCGCCGAGCATCTCGACACCGCCGCCCTGCGCCGCCTGCTCGACGAGGGAGCCCCACCCGGCCTGCCCTTCGTCCCGCCCGGCGCGCCGTGACGCCGCCGGTCGTCAGACTCCCAGCAGTCAGGGCGGTCGGCGGTCAGAGCCGGTTGCGTAGGAGCTGCTTGCCCTGCTCGGCGCCCTTGCGACTCTCGGTCTGCGCCCGGCGGAACAGGTCGTGCAGCTCCCGGTCGCCGTCGCGTTCGGCGTCGGCGGCGTAGGTCTCCAGCCGCAGCGCGTTGCTCAGGCAGATTTCGGTGAACCACAACAGGTCGTACTGAGCGTCCTTGGTCCCGGTGATGCTCCCGTGCTCCACGGTGGTCGTCATCTGGATCGACCTCTCTCCTGCGCTGTCGAATTTTCTGCGCTGTCGGATCTCCTGCGCTGTCGAATCTCCTGCGCTGTCGTGAACCTGTGGCCCGTCGCACGCCGTGAACCCACGCGCCGGCTCGCACACGGCCGGACCGATGATCGAGCCCTCACACGCCCCGGTTCGGCGGCACAGGGCAATCACCATCGGTGCCTATTCCCGCACCGAACGTTCCTACCCGTGTGCTCGCCCGATCGGTCTCGCCGCCTCCGCGGAAGACCGGCGGCGGCCGGGGGGTTCCCCGNAGAAGACAGTGGCAGGGTTCCCGGGAACAACCGAGATCCGCAACCAACCGAGATCCGAGATCGATTGACTGGAGACCACGCGATGGACGGGCGAACGATTCTCATCACCGGTGCGACCGACGGCCTGGGCGCCCATCTCGCCGAGCGGTTGGGCGCGGCGGGCTGGCGGGTGCTCGTCCACGGCCGGGACGCCGAGCGCGCCGAGCGGGTGCGCGCCCGCATCGAGGCCGCCGGCGGCCCCGAGCCGACGGTGCTGCTCGCCGACCTGGCCGACCTGGGCGACGTTACCCGCCTCGCCGCCGACGTCGAGCGGCACACCGACCGCCTCGACGTGTTGGTGAACAACGCCGGGGTCGGGTTCGGCACGCCGGGCGCCCCCCGCGAGACCAGCGCCGACGGCATCGAGCTGCGCTTCGCCGTCAACTACCTGGCCGGCCACCGGCTCACCCGGCTGCTGCTGGCGCCNCTGACCCGGTCGGCCCCGGCGAGGATCGTCAACGTCGCCTCCGCCGGGCAGGAGCCGCTCGACTTCGCCGACCTGCTCACCACCCGCGACTACGACGGCGTCCGCGCCTACCGCCGCAGCAAGCTGGCGCAGATCATGGGCACGTTCGACCTCGCCGAGGAGCTGGCCGGCACCGGCGTCACCGTCGACGCCCTGCACCCCGCGACGTTCATGGACACCACGATGGTCCGCCAGGCCGGATCCCCGGTGAGCAGCACCGTCGCCGAGGGCGGCGACGCCACCCTGAACCTGATCGACGGCCCCGCCGCCGCCACGGGCACCGGCCGCTACTTCGCCGGCCTGCGCGAGGCCCGCGCCCTCGCCCAGGCCTACGNCCCCGCCGCCCGCCACCGCCTGCGCCAGGGCACCGACGAGCTCCTCGCCGCCTCCGCCCGGCGCTGAGAGCAAAGTAGCCATCGGTGTTCGGACGGAGGGTTGGCGGTCAGGTCAGGGAGCGGGCCAGGGCCTCGGAGTCGAGCAGCAGGCGGCGGACGATGGCGTCGAAGCGGTCGCCCTTGGCCTTCGGTGACAGCCCCTGGATCGCCTCGGCGACCTTGTACTCGATCATGCAGGCCGCGCGCCACTTGGCGAGCACCGAGTAGTAGCCGATCGTCGAGACGTCGCGGCCGGTCCGCTCGCCGTAGTAGGCGATGACGTCGTCGCGGTGCGGGAAGCGCCCGGGCGCGAAGTACCGCATGGCGCCGTCGTCCTCCGCCTCGGTGACGAGGTTGTTCGCGAAGGCGGCGAGGTCGAGCAGGGGATCGCCGATGGTTGCGGTCTCCCAGTCGATGATCGCGGCGAGGCGGGCCGGCGGGCGGTGGTGGAACAGCGCGTTGTTCGGCGCGTAGTCGGCGTGGATGAGCGCGGGACGCGACCCCGCGGGGACGTTGTCCCGCAGCCAGTCCGCCACGTACGTCAGNCCGGGCAGGTCACGCCGCTCGTACTTCGGGTAGCGCCGCTGGTAGCCGTCGACCTGGCCCAGCCAGCGGTCCGGCTGGCGCTCGAGGAACCCGTCGGGCCGGCCGAACCCGCCCAGCCCGACCGCGGTGTAGTCGAGGTTGGCCAGCGCGACCAGCCCGTCGGTCATCGCCCAGCAGATGTAGTGCTGGTCGGGGCCGCCGTCGAAACCCGCCGGCCAGATCGTCTCGTTCTCGGCGGTGATGGTCGCCGCCCAGCCGTCGACCAGCTCCATGACGTAGAAGCTGACCCCGAGCAGCGACTCGTCCGCGCAGAAGCCGAGGAACTCCGGGCTCGGCACGTCCGTCCCGGTCAGCGCGCGCAGGACGGTGGCCTCGCGCTGGATCGTGCGCGCGCCCTGCGGGCTGCCCGCCAGGGGCGGGCTGCGGAAGATCGCCTTCCGGCCGCCCCGGTCCAGGCTCAGGATCAGGTTGGTCGACCCGCCGGAGACCAGGGCCGTCGTCAGGGGCCCGTCGCCCAGACTCGGGACGTGCTCGTCCAACCAGCCGGTGAGCGCCGCCACATCGATCAGATTGTTCGCATCCGCCACAGATGCAGCGTTCCACACCTGCGACGGTGACGTTCTCATCAGTGCCCGACGGCTCGACCTCCCACGATCACGTACAGCACGACCGCGGGTTCGTCGCGGCGGTTGCGCCAGCCGTGCGCGGCGCCNTTGTGGACCAGCACGTCCCCGGCTGCAAGCGCGCGTTCCGCGCCGCCGGCCAGCACGATGCAGATCTCACCCCGCAGCACCACGCCGTAGTCGACCGTCTCCGTCGTGTGAAGCAGGCTGTCGTCGAACGGGGCGGCAGCCGCGTCGTCGACGTCCGCGGGCGGCCTCGCGGCGGGCTCGCGAAGCCCGAACCCGGGCGGATACGTCACGGAGATGAGGCGGGTTCCCCCCGCAGGCGGGACGGGCTCCTGGTCGAGCCGGGTGCTCTCCGCGCCGCTGCCGGGCACCGAGGGCGGCTCCTCGGTGGACCACAGGTAGCTCACCTCGAGGCCCGGCCGGCTGTCGTTGGTGATCACATGGGGTGCCGGCCCGTCCTGGACGAAGATCCCGGCACCGTCCGGGCCCGCGCCCGTCACCACGCGTCGTAGAGCCACATCACATACTTACTCGTCGACGAGGCTCAGCGCGCGCTCGGGGCAGGCGGCGACGGCGTCGCGCGCACGCCTCTCCTGGCCTGGCGGAATCTCCGGGTCGGTGACGGCGAGGTAGCCCAGATCGTCGAGGGGAAAGAGGTCCTCGGCGGTGGCGTTGCAGCGGGCGTGGNCCGAGCAGAGCCCGGTGTCGACCACGATCCTCATCGGTCGTCCTTTCCGCCGGGTCAGGACCCGAACTCCGCCAGGGGCAGGGAGAAGATGCCGTGGACGTTGCCCCAGTACGCCTGGGGCGCGGTGCCCTCGCCCAGGGCGTAGGCCGGGATGACGCGGTGCCAGCCGGCGAGCGCGACGTTCATCTCGATCCGGGCGAGGTGGGACCCCAGGCATCGGTGGGGGCCAGCGCCGAACGCCAGGTGCGGGGCGGGCGGCCGGGAGACGAGGTCGACGGTGCCCGCGCCGGCGACGAGCGCCTCGTCCCGGTTCGCGGCGACCAGCGGGAAGAGCACGAGATCACCGGCTCGCAGCTGCTGCCCGCCGATCTCGATGTCCTGCTTCACCTTCCGGCCGACCTCGGGCACGGCGTAGAAGCGGAGCAGCTCCTCGACGACGCCGTCGAGCGGCTCGCCGGCGGCGGCCAGCCCCGCGACGTGCCGGCGGTCGGCGTCGTGCGTCGCGAGGTGGTGCATCGCGAAGGACAGGCTCATCGCCACGGTGTCCAGGCCCGCCAGGAAGAGCAGCAGGGAGCAGTTGACCAGCGCGTCGTCGGGGGCCGGCGCACCGTCGAGCTCCCAGTCGAGCATCGCGCCGAGCAGGCCGNCCCCCCGCTCGCCGCTGTCCCGGCGACGGGCGATCTCGGCCTGGAAGTACCCGACGACCGAGAAGATCCCGCCGATCTGCCGGTCCTTGTCGAAGTCACCGCTGTCGGTCGGGGCGAGCGCCTGCTTCTCCCACTCCAGGAAGGTCGGCAACTCGTCGATCGGCANCCCCATCAGCTCGAGGAAGACCACCGTCGGCAGCTCCAGCGCGAAGTCCTCGACGTAGTCGCATTCTCCCCTGGCGCGGATCGCGGCCACGAGCTCGGTGGTGCGTTCCTCCAGGCGCGGCCGCAGCAGCCCCATCGTGCGCGGAGAGAAGTACTGCGCCAGCAGCCGCCGCCACTGCGTGTGCTCCGGCGGGTCGAGCTGGATGGGAATCATCGACAGCGGCGGGTCCGGGCTGAGCGGGGTGATGACCTCGCTGGAGAAGACCGCCGGATTCTGCAGGCACTCACGCGCGAGATCGTGGTCCAGCACCATCCAGTAGGAGCGGTCGGGTTCGGTCACCCTGACGATGCGGTGTAAGGAACGCAGCGCGTCGAAACGGTCGCCTGNGTCGCCGACCGTGCCGACTCCGACGATGNGGTGGTCGGTGATCTCGGTGGTGGGCGTTGTCATCGCGGACTCTCCTCAGTCGTCCCGGGCCGTCAGCGGACTGTGAAGCCGGCGTCGAGGGCCCACTGGGTCCCGGTGATGAACCTCGCCTCGTCGGAGACCAGGTACGCCACGGCGCCCGCGATGTCCTCAGGCTGAAGAATGGGGATCGGCAGGGCGTTCTGCATCGCGGAGATGTTGGTGTCCGCCTTCGCCATCGCCGCCTGCATCGCGGCGTTCATCGTCATGCCCGACACGACCCCGGTCGGGTGGATGGTGTTGACCCTGATCATCTCGGCGGCGTACTGGTTGGCCAGCACCTGCATGTAGCCGACGAGCCCCCGCTTGGCCGCCGTGTAGGCCTGGGCACTCGGCTCCTCGCTCGCGGTGCCCTTCAGCCCCGCGCTCGAGGAGGTGATGACGATCGAGCCGCCACGCCCACCCTCCCGCAGGCGCGGCAGGGCCACCTGGACGGTGTTGAACGTGCCGGTGAGCAGGATGTCGATGGTGTCCTGCCACTCGCGTGTCGGGTCGACGCTGTCGCCGACCCGCAGGATGCCGGCATTGGCCAGGATGATGTCGACCCGACCGAACGCGGCGTACCCCTCGTCGAAGACGGCCCGAAGCGCGGTCTGGTCACGGACGTCGGCCCTGCCGATGATCGCCCGGCGGCCCTCCTTCTCGACCAGGTCGGCGGTCTCCGCCAGCTCGGCCCAGGTGCCGCACGGGTAGTTCATCGACGGGATGTCCGCACAGATGTCGACACCGATGATGTCGACGCCCTCCCGGGCGAGGCGCACGGCGTGCGCGCGGCCCTGGCCGCGGGCGGCGCCGGTGATGAAGGCCACGCGCCCTTCGAGCTTTCCGGTCATGTGTTCCTGTCCTGTCTCGCGTGCCGAAGAAGAGGCCGGGGCCGACGTGAAGCCGGGGCCGAGGTGAAGTCGGGGCCGAGGTGAAGTCGGGGCCGACGGGGAACCGGGCCGAGGGATGGCCGGCCGAGGTGAGGCCGGTGTCAGACGGTGATGCCGACGCTGCGGATGCGCAGGAACTCCTCGATGCCCTGCCGGCCGCCCTCCTTGCCGACGCCGGAGAGCCCGAACCCGCCGAACGGCCGGCCGACCTTCAGATTGGTCGCGCCGTTGACGAGCGTTTCGCCGGCGTCGAGTTCGGCGGCGACCCGCAGCGCCCGCTGCAGATCCCGGGTCTGGACGTAGGAGGACAGCGCGTACCGGGTGCCGTTGGCCAGCGCGACCGCTTCTTCCTCGGTACGGAACTTGAAGATCGTCAGCANCGGGCCGAAGACCTCGGTCTGGGCGAGCTCGGAGTCCGGGTCGACGTCGGCGAAGACGGTCGGCTGGATGAAGTAGCCGGCCCGGTCGATCCGGCTCCCGCCGGCCAGCAGGGTCGCGCCCTGCTCGGCGGCCCGCTCGATCATCCCGAGAATCCGCTCGACGGCCGCCTGGTTGANGACCGGACCGGAGGCGACGGCGGGATCGAACGGGTCACCGACCGGGATGTTCTGCGCGATCAGCGTCACCCGCGCGACGACCTCGTCGTACACGTCCTCGTGGACGATCATCCGGGTCGCGAAGGCACAGCCCTGGCCGGAGAGCGCGATCAGGGAGAACGTCGTCCCGATCTGGCAGGCCACGTCGAGGTCGGCGTCGGCGAAGACGATGTTGGCGGACTTGCCGCCGAGTTCGAGGACGGCGGGCTTCATGCTGGGCGCGCACGCCTCGAGAATCCTGGTCGCCGTGGCCGGGCCACCGGTGAAGGTGACCTTCCTGACCAGCGGGTGGGAGACGAGTTGCGCGCCCGCCTCGGCGGTGCCGGGCAGGACGTTGACGACGCCGGGCGGGAACCCGGCCTGCTCGACGAGGTCCATGAAGAGCTCCCCGCTGAACGGGGTGAGCTCGGAGGGCTTGACCACCACGGTGTTGCCGGCCGCGACCGCGGCCGGGATCTTCATGGCCAGCGAGATGAGCGGCCCGTTCCAGGTGATGATGATCCCGACGACGCCGTACGGCTGGGCGAGGGTGTAACCGAGCTCGCCGTCCTGGACGGGGTTGCCGGTCAGGTCACCCTGGATCTTGTCGGCCCAGCCGGCGTAGTAGCGGGTCCACTCCGCCGAGAGCACCGGGAAGGCCGCCCCGACGGTGAGNGGCGTGCCGTTGTCCAGGGCCCCGAGCCGGGCGAACTCGTCCGCGTTGGCCTCGATGAGGTCCGCGAGCCGGACGAGCAGGGCGCGGCGCTGGGCGGGCGGGGTCCGCTTCCAGCTCTGGAACGCCTCGTGCGCCGCGGTGACGGCGAGGTCGATCTCGTCCTTGTCCGCGAGCGGGATCTGCGCGTCGACCTCGCCGGTCGCCGGGTTGACGTGACCGTAGGTGCCGCCCGAGCCGGACGCACNCCTCTCGCCGTTGACGCGGAGGTGGACCTTCGGCGGGGTGCGGTCGATGCCTGACATGGCGCTCCTCGGGACGTTCCCGCTCATACGACGGAGGTGACTAAGTGACCTCAGTGAACTGTGGCGGTGCTCACGTGTCAAGGTATCGGACAAAGTCGTCCGTAAACGGTGCGCGGAGATCGGCTCCGCGGGGCCCGCGGCTCGCCGCTACGGTGAGGATCGGCGCGCGGACACGGCGGGGGGAGATCCATGGGTGACGGCGTGACCGCCGCGCGGCGGTCCCCCGGCCGGCCTCGCCGGGCCGACGCCGAGCGGCGCATCCTCGACGCCGCCATCGACGAGTACCTCGAACGCGGCGCGAGCGGCTTCACCATCGACGGCGTCGCCCGGCGCGCCGGGGTCGGCAAGTCCACCGTCTACCTGCGCTGGCNCGACCGCGACACGCTCCTCGTCGACAGCGTCCTGGNGCGGTCCCGCGCGATCGAGGACGTCGACACCGGATCACTGCGCGGCGACCTGGTCGCCCTGAGCGTGAACATGTTGCGCTTCCTGCTCGACCCCGTCGGGTTCGCGACGCTGCGCCTGACGGTCGAGGCCGTGGCCAGCGGTTCCACCCGCGAGGTCACCACCGGGGTGGCCGATCGCCATCGCCGGGCCGCGGGCCTGGTACTCGCCCGGGCCGCCGAGCGCGGGGAACCCGTCAACCCGGGCACCCAGGCCCGCGTCGTCGAGTGCCTCTACGGCGCGATCACCATGAAGGCGCTGGCGCACGGTCTCGAGACGGACGCGACCAGCGAGGCGACCATCGTCGCGGCCTGTGTCGAGCTGGTCGACCTGCTCCTGCCGCTGCTGCTGGAGCACGTCCGACCCCCGCCGGACCCGGCCCGGTGACGCCCCCGCCGGCCCCCGCGGTCCGGGCCGCCCGCGGTCAGGGCGGGCCCGCGCCGCGGCGGTGTTCGGCGGCGGTGACCGCGGCCCGGTCGGCGAGGCGGGCGAGGCCCGCGAGCGGGCGGCGCAGGCGGGGGTTGGCGGCCAGCGCGCCGGCGTTGCGGTCGAGGAAGGCCCAGTAGCCGGCGGTGAAGGGGCAGGCGTCCTCGCCGAGGCGATGGGACGGGTGGTAGCGGCAGCCGCCGCAGTAGTCGCTCATCCGGTGGATGTAGGCGCCGCCGGCGGCGTACGGCTTCGTCGCCATCAGGCCGCCGTCGGCGTACTGGCTCATCCCCACGACGTTGGGCGCCATCACCCAGGCGTAGCCGTCGACGAAGCTCTCGTGGAAGAAGTCGGTGAGCGCCCGCGGGTCGTAGCCGCGTTGCAGCGCCCAGTTGCCCAGCACCATCAGCCGGGGGATGTGGTGGACCCAGCCGCGCTCGCGGACCCCGGCGAGCACGTCGGACAGGCAGGCGGCGCCGACCGCGTCCGCGTCGAGGTCGGCGAACCAGCGTGGCAGCGGGGTCCGCGCGCCGAGGGCGTTGCGCTCGACGTAGTCCTCGCCGGCCCACCAGTAGATCCCCCAGACGTACTCGCGCCAGCCGAGGACCTGGCGGACGAACCCCTCGACGCTGGCGATCGGCGCCTCGCCGCGCCGGTACGCCTGCTCGGCCGCGGCGACGACCTCCAGCGGGTGCAGCAGGCCCAGGTTGAGCGCCGGCGAGAGGGTGGAGTGCGCCATCGCCCAGTCGCCGGCGAGCATCGCGTCCTCGTAGGGGCCGAAGTCGGCGAGGCGATGGCGGACGAACCAGTCCAGCGCCTGGCCCGCCTCCGCCCGGGTCGCGGCGAACCGGCGCGGGCCGTCGACGCCGCGGAACTGCGCGTGGCCGTCGCGTTCGAGCCGGTCGAGATGCTCCCGGACCTCGGCGTCGACCTCGGTCTCCGACGGCGACCACGGCTCGGGCAGGTCGAGGTGGGCGCGCCGGGGCGGGGGGTGGCGGTTGTCGTGGTCGAAGTTCCACCGGCCGCCGGCGGGGGAGTCGCCGTCCATGAGCACGCCGAACCGGCGTCGCTGCCAGCGGTAGAAGTCCTCCATGAGCAGCCGTCGACGACCGCCCGTCCCGCCACGAGCACCGTCGCCGTGACCGTCCCACCGGCCGTCGCCGTGGCCGTCCCACCGGCCGTCGCCGTGGCCGTCGCTGTGGCCCTGGTCGGTGCCGCCGTGGGCCCAGGTGGAGAAGTCGTCCCGGCTCGTGGCGGTGTAGGCCGTCGGCACGACCGTCACTCCGGGCAGGTCGGTGACGAACCGCCGCGCCGCCCAGGAGGTCGGGTCGGGCACCTCCAGGGGCTCGCCGTAGTCGGCGACGGCCTCGCCGTAGGTCGCGCCGATCCGGTGGTCGCAGCGGTCGCCGAGCTCGCGCGCCCGGTGGCGCAGGGCCGAGAGCAGCAGCTGCGCCTTCTGCCGGTGGAAGCGCCGCCGGGCCAGCACCCGGGTCGACTCGACGAGCAGGACCGGCTGGTCGGGATCGTCGAGGAAGTGCGGCCCGAGCTGGTCGGCGAACAGCCAGCGGCGCATCGTCCGACGGTGACACACCCGCCGCGACCGGCCAACTCGATCGTGCGCCGCCCGCGCACACTCCGCCTCGCCCTGCCACGAGGTCGGCCAGGTCCCCCAGCAGCCGCGGCGTGCCATCCACCGCCTCACCAGATAATCAACGTTGTTGACGACGTGTGATCGGCACTGATGATCATGGACGGTCGGTGGGCACCACGGTGACGGTCGTTACCGGGCCACCGGGGCGGGTTGGCGGGCGAGGACGGTGTCGAGCAGGATGCGGGCCGCGGCCGAGGTGGCGCCGGCCGGGGTGACGATTCCCGTCGGGAAGGTGGGGACGGGCGGGGCGAGCGGGATCAGCCGCAGCTCGTCGCGGTGGCGGGGGTCGAGGCTCGGCGGCAGGACGGCGACGCCGAGCCCGTGCGCGACGAGGTCGAGCAGCGTGTCGGTGTCGCCGACCTCGCAGGCCAGCCGGCGGCGCAGGCCGTGATCGGCGAGCACGGCGTCGACGACCGTGCGCGACCCCCAGCCGGGCGGGTAGTCGACGAAGTCCTCGTCGGCGGTCTCCGCCAGCGACACCGCCGCCCGGCCGGCCAGCCGGTGCCCGCCGTGGCAGGCGAACACCATCGGCCGGTCGTCCAGCGGGGTCAGGTGGACGCCGGCCGGGGCCGTCCGCGCGCAGGCGAACGCGAGGTCGAGGGTGCCGGCCGCGACCCGGTCGAGCAGGTCCGCGCTGGGCGCCTGCACGAGCCGTAGCTCCACCCGCGGGTGCTCGGCGTGGAACGCGGCGAGCGCCTCGGTGAGGCCGCGGCGGAAACACTGCATGATTCCGATGGTCAGCCGGCCCCCCATGCCGCCGGCCACCCCGGCGACCGCCGAGCGCGCCGTGGCGGCGGCGGACAGGATCCGGCGGGCCTGGGTGAGCAGCACCTCGCCCTCCTGGGTCAGCCGCACGGCGCGGGTGCTACGCACGAACAGCTTCGCGCCGAGCTCGCGTTCCAGGGCGCCGATGGACGACGACAGCCCCGACTGGACGATGTTCACTCGCTGCGCGGCCCGGGTGAAGTGCAGCTNCTCGGCGGCGGCGACGAAGTGTTCGAGCTGGCGGAGCTCCATACATCTCCTACACAGATGAAGCCAAGCTGATTGTTCTGTTGGACAGGTTACCCAGGGTGCGGCACGCTGGCCCCATGATCGACGGCGGCGTGACGACGCACGGATCCTCCGACGGCGCGTCCGAGGGCGGCGCACCCGGAGGCGGCAGGTCCGGGGGCGGCGCGTCCGGGGGCGGCGCCTTCGCCGACGGCACCTCCCCGGCGGCGGGGACGGGTCTCGGCCGCGGCCTCGTCGGGCTGCTCGCGGTGAGCACGGGCATGTGCGTGGCGGCGATGTACTACGCCCAGCCGCTGCTCGGCGAGATCCGGGCGGCGCTGGGCCTGTCCACCGGCACGGCCGGGCTCGTCGTCTCGGTGACCCAGGCCGGCTACCTGGTGGCGCTGTGCCTGCTGGTCCCGGTGGGCGACCTCGTGGCCCGCCGCCGCCTGATCCCCGCACTGGTCGCCGCCCAGGCGGTGGGCCTGTTCGTGCTCGCCACCGCCACCTCGGCCACCCAGCTCCTGATCGCCGCCGTCGCGGTCGGGGCCCTGTCGGTGACCGCGCAGATCGGCGTTGCCTTCGCCGCGACGCTGGCCGGCGACGCCGAGCGCGGCAAGGTCGTCGGGACGGTGATGAGCGGACTGCTGCTGGGCATCCTGCTGGCCCGCACCGTCGCCGGCTACCTGGCCGACCTCGGCGGCTGGCGTACCCCGTTCTGGGTCGCCGGGGCCGCCCAGCTCGTGCTGTGCGCCGTGCTCGCCGCCCGCCTGCCGGCCGAGCCGCGCACGGCGGCGCCGCGGCTCGGCTACCGGGCGCTGATCGCGTCGGTGGTCGGGCTGCTGCGCGACGAGCCGGTGCTGCGGCTGCGCGCGGCCTACGGGGCGGCGTCGTTCGGGGCGTTCAGTGCGCTGTGGACGCCGCTGGCGTTCCTGCTGTCCGCGGCGCCGTACCACTACTCGACCGGCGTCATCGGCCTGTTCGGCCTGCTGGGCCTGATGGGCGTGCTGGCCGCGTCGTTCGTCGGCCGGGCCGCCGACCGCGGGCGCGCCGGGGCGGCGACCGTGGGCACGGCCGCGCTGCTGCTCGCCGCCTGGCTGCCGCTCGGCCTCGGCGGCCACTCGCTCGCCGCGCTGATCGTCGGCATCCTCGCGCTCGACCTCGCGGCGCAGGGCCTGCACATCGCCAACCAGAGCGAGATCTACCGGCTGAACCCCGCGGCCCGCAGCCGGCTCACCTCCGCCTACATGGCGACCTACTTCGCCGGCGGCCTCGCCGGCTCGATCGCCTCGGGCACCGCCTACAGCCACGGCGGCTGGACCGCCGTCAGCGTCACCGGCGCCGTGTTCGGCCTCGCCGCCGTCGCCCTGGCCTGCTGGGACGCGCTGCGCCGCCGCTCGGCCGCCGTTGCGGTGTGATCCGCCGGGCGGCGGCGACAGTCCTGCACCGGCCCGTACCCGAGCCGCCCGCAGTGCCACGTCGGCCGTCGCGAGCCCGATCAGCCACGGGTGGTCGCCCGGATTCACGGTGTCCACAGCGTAGGATGCCGAGACCGACCGAACAGCCCGTATCGTCGGCGCGAGGCTCTGGTTCGGCCCCACCGGGTCGGTGAGTGCGCGTGCGGGGTCGAGTCGGGACGTGGGGGCGAGGCGGATGGACGCGGCGGCGTGGGATGCCCGGTACGCGGCCACCGAGCTGCTGTGGGGCTCGGCGCCGAACCGCTTCGTCGCCGCCGAGATCGACGGGCTGGCGGTGGGGCGGGCGCTCGACCTGGCCTGCGGCGAGGGGCGCAACGCGATCCACCTGGCCACCCTCGGCTGGCACGTCGTCGGCGCCGACTTCTCCGCCACGGCGGTGGAGCGCGCCGGGCGCCTCGCCGAGCACGCGGGGGTGGCGGACCGGACGACCTTCGTCGTGGCCGACGCCGTCGCCGGCCCCCTGCCCGCCGGCCCGTTCGACCTGGTCCTGCTCGCCTACCTGCAACTGCCCGCGCAGCGTCGCCGGACGGCGCTGCACCGGGCCGCGGATCTGCTGGCACCGGGCGCGACGCTGCTCGTCGTCGCCCACGACTCGGCGAACCTCACCGAGGGCGTCGGCGGCCCGCAGGACCCGGCGGTGCTGTACACCGCCGACGACGTGACCGCCGACCTGGCCGACCGCGCGGAGCTCAGCGTGGACGCCGCGCGGCGGGTGCACCGCCCGGTGCCGACCCCGGCCGGCGAGCGCACCGCCGTCGACGCCCTCGTCCGCCTGCGCCGTCGGGTGGGCCGCGGGTGAGGGCCGTCGTGTGAGGGCTTTCAGGTGACGGCGTCGCCGTGGAGGGCGGTGCGGCCGTAGACGGCGGTGCGCAGGGTGGGCAGGCTGGTCAGGTCGGTCAGGACCGCGTTCGGGCCGGCGGCCCGCAGGGTGTCCGCGGTGGTCGCGCCGGTGGCGACCGCGACCGCCCGCACCCCGGCGTCCCGCGCGCCGCGGACGTCGTGCACCGTGTCCCCGATGACCACGACGCGGGCCGGGGAGAAGGTCAGCCGGTGGGCGGCCTGCGCGCGCTTGATGGCCAGGGCGACGAGCACGGCGCGGTCGGTGTCGTCGTCGCCGTAGCCGCCGACGGCCAGGTCGAGCAGGTCGGTCAGCCCGCANCAGGCCAGTTTGAGCCGAGCGAGGGACGGCAGATTGCCGGTGACCACCGACTGCACCACACCGTCGCCCGCCAGGCCTTCGAGGGCCGCCCGCGCGCCGGGCAGGACTCGGCCGGTCCGACGCATCCGATCGTCGAGCGCGACGGCCGCGGCCGGCAGCGCCGCGTAGAACGCGGGCAGCAGCGACTCCGGCCGGTCGATCCCGTTCAGCCGCAGGGTGTCGACGACGATGGCCCGGTCGGTGCGGCCGGCGAGGTCGGCGATCTGGTCCGCGGGCCGGCCGACGACCGCCTGGAAGGCCCGGGCGTGNAGCTCGCGGCCGAGCCCCGGGAACGACAGCAGCGTATGATCAACATCCCACAGGATCAGCGCAGGTTCGGCGGGCATCCGCGCACGATCTCACAGCTCGCCGACCCGGCGGGTTGCTCGGTGGAAGTGAGCGGCCGGCAGGGAACGGATGGTAGGGCCGGTCAGGGAAGGGCCGCTCAGGGTAGGGCCGGTCAGGGCAGGAAGGACTCGACGGCGTCGGCGGCGGCCTCGATTCCGCCGTGGGCGCGCAGCACGGACGCGAGCCCGGTCAGCCGTCCGGCGATCTCGGCGTCGGCGGCCACGGACGCGACGGCGGTGCGCAGGAGCTGTGGGTCGACCCGGTCCGCGGCGAGCTGCTGGCCGACGCCGAGGGCGGCGAGGATCGCGGCGTTGCCGAACTGCTCGGCGGCCAGCGGGATCGCCACCGTCGGCACGCCGAACCACAGCGCCTCGACGCAGCTTCCCATCCCGGCGTGGGTGACGAACGCCGACGCCGCGGCGAGCACGGCGAGCTGGGGGACGCTGCGGTGGGCTTCGACGTTGGCGGGCAGCGGGCCGAGCGCGGCGGTGTCGACGCGCCGGCCAAGCGCCATGACCACGTGCCAGTCGGTGCCGGCGAACGCCTCGGCGGCGGCCCGGTAGATGTCGGGCCGGTCGTTGTAGACGGTGCCGAGGGACACCAGCAGCACCCGGCCGGCGTCCGGCGGCGCCGTCCAGGTCCGTTCGGCCAGGCGCGCGGGGTCCAGGCACGGCCCGACGAACCGCACCCCCGGCCGGACCCGGTTCAGGTGCGGCTGCAACACCGGAGGGATCAGCGAGACGGTGGGCCGGTCGGNGCCCAGCCACTCCCAGGGGTCGCGGTCGAGGCCGTTGTCGCGCAGCCACGCGCTGAACCTCGCCTGGTACTCCTTGCCGGGCACGGACGTGCGCAGTGCCGACAGGGCCTCGGCGTTGTCCTGCTCGAAGCCGTCCCACGGCACCCAGGTCGGGGACAGCAACACCGCGGGGACGTCCCACCGGGCGGCGAGCACCGGTCCCGCCTGCGCGGCGACATCGTGGATCAGCAGGTCGGGCCGGTCGTCGTCGAAGTGGCGGGCGAGCGGCGGGAGGGTGGCGATCCCCTCGTTGAGCAACATCCGGGTGGCGAGTTCGGCGGCCGGGTTGTCGGGCCAGTCACCGTCCTGCGCGGGCAGCGTCGAGGGGTGGGTGACGGGCCGCGCGCCGGTGGGCTCCACCAGCGCGGCGAGCCGGTCGCCGATGGCGTAGCTGACCCGGTGGCCGCGGCGGACGAGTTCGGCGATGACGCCGAGCGAGGGGTAGACGTGGCTGGGCGTGGTGCAGCCGATCATGGCGATGTGTCGCGGGGTGCGCATCGGGTCTCGTGTCCTGCCGTTCAGCGTCGTCTGGTGGCTGCCGGTGACGGCGGGTCTGGTCCGGCCGGGTCGGCGCGTCCGTTTCGTTGTCGTCCGGGCCGGTCGGCAGGTTGCCCGCCGACCCGGAAGAGGCTCCCGGTTCGGGGGGTTGCAGAGGCCATGACCACTCTCGGCACCATCGGCATCGCGAGTTCGACGATCGCCTTCAACCCGGACGTCCCCGCCGCCGTCGCCGCGGCCGCGGAGCTCGAGGACCTGGGCTACTCGACGCTGTGGCTGCCCGGCGGCCAGGGCAACAACGTCCGGCTCGTCGAGCAGGTCGTGCGCGGCACGGGGAGCCTGCTCGTCGCCAACGGCATCCTGTCCGTCGACCAGGTCCCCGCCGCCGAGGTCGCGGCGACCTACGCGGCGCTCGCCGCCGACCATCCCGGCCGCTACCTCGCCGGCCTCGGCGGCGCGCACGGCGCGGGTCCGCTGGCCACCCTCGGCGCCTACCTCGACGAGCTCGACGCCGCGCAGCCGGCGGTGCCGGCCGCCGGGCGCATCCTCGCCGCCCTCGGCCCGGCCATGCTCCGCCTCGCCCGCGACCGCGCGGCCGGGGCGTACCCGTTCCTCGTCACGCCGCAGTACGTCACCGACGCGCGCGCCGTGCTCGGCCCCGACCGGACGCTGGCCGTGCTCGTCACCGTCGTCCCCGACCGCGACCCGGCCGCCGCGCGCGGCACCGCCCGCGAGGCGATCCGCTTCCTGACCACCGTCCCCGGCTACGCCAACAACCTGGTCCGGATGGGCTTCACCGCCGACGACGTCGCCGACCTCTCCGACCGGCTCATCGACCAGGTCACCGTGTGGGGCGACGTGGAGACCATCGGCAAGCGGGTGGCCGAATACCTCTCCGCCGGCGCCGACCAGGTCGTGCTCCAGGTCAACGACGCGACCGGCGGGGAGCCCGAGTCCACCTGGTGGCGACGCCTCGCCGACGTCCTGCTGCCCTGAGCTGCTGCCCTGAGCTGCTGCCCTGAGCCGGCCGACCGGCCGATCGGCCGATCGGCCGGCGGGCCCGGCGGCCGGCCGCTTTCGCGAGTCCAGGTCCACCACGGCGGGCGCTGTCCCGGAACGCCGAAACCGAGGCACGTTCCTCTGTCGATACCGCATATTCGCCGCGATGGTGACCGGACTCGGCGCGGCATTCTCCCTTCCGGTGATACCGGTTCTCGGGTGTGGAGCGGGCCGGCCGGATGGTGCGGGCCTGTCACCCGACGAGGGGAAATGCGGTGCGAGTCGGGTCCGGCCGGTCGACCGGGTCCACGGATACTGGTCGTCCCCGTTCCCCGAAGAAGGAGTTCCCACGTGCCGTCCCCGCTACGTCCCTACCAGTTCGCCGCCGCAACCGCCGTCGTGACCGGTGCCGCGAGTGGCCTGGGGGAGGAGATGGCCTACGAACTCGCCGGCCGCGGCAGCAACCTCGTCCTGCTCGACCGCGACGCACCGCGCCTGGCGGCCGTGGCCGCCAGGATCTGTGCCCGCCATCCGCGGCTGCTGGTCGACTGCCTGACCGTCGACCTCGCCGACGCCGACGCCGTCGACGCCGCGGCGACCCGCGTGCTGGCCGAGCATCCTGGGGTGTCCCTGCTGGTCAACAACGCCGGCGTCGCGCTCGGCGGCGGCTTCGAACACCTCACGCTGGAGGAGTTCGACTGGGTGATGGACATCAACTTCCGCGCGCCCGTGCGGCTCACCCGCCTGCTGCTGCCGGCCCTGCTCGCCAGCCCCGGCAGCCACATCGTCAACGTCTCAAGCCTGTTCGGGCTGATCGGACCCCCCGGCCAGACGGCCTACTCGGCGAGCAAGTTCGCCGTGCGCGGCTTCACCGACGCGCTGCGCCACGAGCTGGCCGGCCGCGTCGGCGTCACGGCGGTGTTCCCCGGTGGGGTGCGCACCCGCCTCGCCGAGACGGCCCGGGTGGCGCGGGCCGTGCCGAGCCACGAGGCGGAGGCGGGCCGCCGCGAGTTCGCGAAGATGCTCAGCTACCCGGCGGACGCCGCCGCCCGGGAGATCCTCGCCGCGGTCGAGGCCCGCCGAGGCCGCGTGGTCATCACCCGCCAGGCCAGGACGATCGACGCCGTCGCCCGCCTCTTCCCGGCGTCCCACATGTCGATCCTCGGCTACGTCCTCACCCGCGCCGCCCGCCTGACCGTCTCCGCCCGCCCCGCCCCCGCCAGCCCCGCCAGTCCCACCCCCGAAGGTGCCGGTCCCACCGTCCCGGTCCCCACCGTCCCCATCCCTGGCGGTCCCGTCCCCACCATCCCCGCCGCCGGCAGCCCTGCCGCTGGCAGCCCCGTCACCGGCAGCGAGGCCACCACCGGCTGACNGGTGGTCCGCACGGGGGACGACGGCTGGGTCGTGGATCGATGGTGAACGCGTGGCGCTCGGCAGGCCGCCGCCGTCAGGCCTGCCGGACCAGTTCCAGGACCGCCGTGAGGTCCCCGACCTCGGCGACGAGCGACGCCCCTGCCGGCCGTTGCCGGTGCGTGCGGTTCATCCAGACGGCGGGAATGCCGAGCGCGTTGGCGCCGGCCACGTCGCAGGCCAGGGAATCGCCGACGTGCCAGACCTCGCCCGGAGCGAGGCTGTGCTGGCCGGGTCCGTGCTGGCCGGGTCCGTNCTGGCCGGGTGCCAGGTGGTCGAGGGCGAGCCGGAACGGTTCCGGTCGCGGTTTGTACTCGCTTGTGACGATCGCGTCCACTCGGAGCCCGTGGGCGTCGAGTGCGGCGTCGAGATCGACACGGTCGATGTCGGAGACAAGGCAGACCGGCAGTTCGATCTCGGCCAGGAAGGCGGCGGNGCCGGGCAGGAGCGCCGGCCGACGCCAGTAGTCGAACAGCCGCCGGCTGAGCGACTCCTCGTCGGCGTCCGAGCCGAAATGCCGGATCGTCTCCCGCAGTGACCGGCGTTCCAGCTCCCGCTGGGTGGCGAACGCGGGGCCCGCCGCGGCGGCGCACAACCGGGCGAAGGCGTCCGACCAGTACCGGCCGATCGTCGCCGGATCGCGCACTCTGGCCGTCGCGGTCTGCTCGATGCTGCGGCAGACCGCGGCCACCACGTCGTCGTCCTCGGCGACGACGGTGCCGTAGAAGTCGAGCAGGATCGCGCGCGGCCGGCTTATCCGTCTTCCCCCGGAAGGAATGGTGGGTGGTGCTGATCAGTGGTAGGTCGTGCACCACCTCCGCCAGCCAGTGTCCGCCGCCGACCGCCGCGGCAACAGCCGGACAGGCCGCCGCGGGCCGGGCGGGTCAGCCGGTGGGGACGAGGAGCTGGGTCGTCGCCAGGTCGCGGTAGAGCGGGTCGGTCTCCAGCAGTTGCGCGTGGCTGCCGAGGGCGCGTACCCGGCCCGCCTCCATGACGATGATCTGCCGGGCGCCGACGACGGTGGACAGCCGGTGGGCGACGACCAGCACCGTCGTCGTGCTCGCCGCGGCGGCGATGGTGTCGCGCAGCGCGAGCTCGTTGCCGGCGTCGAGCGCCGAGGTCGCCTCGTCGAGCAGCAGCAGCCGGGGCCGGCGCAGCAGGGCGCGGGCGATGGCGATGCGCTGGCGTTCACCGCCGGACAGGGTGCTGCCGCGGTGGCCGATCCAGCCGTCGAGCCCGCCGGGCAGCGCCGCCACGAACAGCTCCAGCCGGGCCAGGCGCAGNGCCTCGTGCAGGTCCTCGTCGTCGACGCCGGTCAGGCCGAGCGTGAGGTTCTCGCGCAGGGAACCGGCGAGCACCGGAGCCTCCTGCTCGACGTAGCCGATCGAGCGGCGCAGCTGTGCCAGCGGNCAGTCCCGCACGTCGCGGCCGTCGACGAGGATCCGCCCGGCGGTGGCGTCGTAGAACCGTTCGAGCAGCAGGAAGATGCTCGACTTGCCGGCGCCCGACGGGCCGACGATGGCGGTCATCCCGCCGGGCGGGACGGTGAACGACACCCCCCGGTGCACCGGCGGGAGGTCCTGCCGGTAGGCGAACTCGACGTTGTCGAAGGCCACCGTCGCGCTGGCGGCCCGGCGGTTCGGCCCGGTGTTCGTGGCGGACGCGGCGCGCCTGGTCAGCGCGGCGCGGCGGACGACGACGGGCCCGCGCCTGAACATGGGGCCGCTGGTGGCGGGATCGCGGTGGCCGCCGTTGGCGCGTCGGCCGGCGGTGGTGCGTCGGCCGCCGTTGGTGCCTCGGCCGCCGTTGGTGCCTCGGCCGGCGGTGGTGCGTCGGTCGAGGGAGCTGCGTCCCCGGGCCGCGGTGGGTTCGGCATCCAGACGCAGCACCGCCTGGATGCGTTCCGCGGCCGCCCCGCCCGCCCTGAACTGACCCCAGGCGCCGACCAGGGTGGTCACCGGCTGGGTCAGGAAGAACATGTAGAGCAGGAACGCGATCAGGTCGGCGATCGGCAGGTCCCCGGCGGCGACCCGGGCGCCGCCGACGCCGAGCACTCCCAGGAACGACGCCTGCATGAGCATGCCGGCGCTCGCCCCGGTGCCCGCCTGCCAGGCGGCGACGCGCAGNCCCCGGCGGAACGCCGTCTGCGCCGCGTCGGCGAGCAGGCCGATCTCGTGGTCCTCCGCTCCGGAGGCCTTCACCGTGCGCAGGGCACCGAGGTCGCGGTCGAGNAGGGTGGCCATGTAGCCGACGGCGGCCTGCGCCTGCCCGGTGGCCTTCCCGATCCGCGACGCCGACCAGCGCACGCTGGCACTCATCAGCACGACCGACGACAGCGTGACGCCGAGCAGGACCACGTCGATGAGGGCCATCATCACCAGCGCCCCGACCAGGGCGATGGTCGCCGTGCAGCTCGTCACCAGGGCCTGGGTCGTGACCTGGCGCAGCAGCGTGGTGTCGCCGACGAGCCGCGACATCAGATCACCGGGCTTGATCTCGTCGGTCGCGGACAGCCGCAGTCGCAGGATGCGTTCCACCAGGCGGATGCGGACGGTCCGCACGAGGGTCTCGCCGACCGACTCGATGAGGAAGAATCCGCCGGCGGACACCGCCGTGCCGAGCAGGACCGCGACGGTCAGGACGCCGAGCAGCCGCCCGACCGGCTGGTCGGCGGTGAGCCGGGCCAGGATGTGCTGGGCGATGATCGGCTGGGCCAGCGACATCGACGTGCCGAGCAGGGTGAGCACCCCGCCGGCGAGCAGGACGCGGCGCGAGCCCGCGGTGAAGCGGAGCACGAACCGCCCGGCCGGCAGCGGCTGGCGGCGCGCCGCGGCGGCGCGGCGGGCGCGGCTCATCCGACCGGGCTGCGCGCCGCGGCGAGGCGCTGCAGGTGCTCGGCGGCGGCCGCGGCCCCGCCCGCCGCCTGGAACGAGGCACCGACGCGGGCCGCGGCCGACCGGTAGCGGGGATCGTCGAGGACCTCGCGGACGGCCGACGCCACGATCGTCGGCGTGGCCCGGGCGAAGCGCAGCCGGATGCCAGCACCCGCGTCCACCACCTGCTGGGCGATGACCGGCTGGTCGTCCCGGATCGGCGCGACGACCAGCGGCACGCCGTGCCCGAGCGCCTCGCAGACCGTGTTGTGCCCGCCGTGGCAGACGACCGCCGCCGCTCGCGGCAGCAGGTCGACCAGCGGCAGGAACCGCGCGGCGATGCCGCCGTCCGGCAGGGCGGCCGGGTCGACGGCGCCCAGCGGGTCGGCGATGACGGCCTGCACGCCGTCGCCGAGCGTGCGCAGCGCCGCCGCGCACGTTCGCAGGAACTCCCCGCTCACCTGGCCGTTGACCGTCCCGAAGCTGGTCACCACGAGCCGGCGTCCCGGATCGAGCCGCCCCCACGGGAATGCCTCGGCCGCCGCCGAGCCACCCGGTTGCGGCCGACCCGGTTGCGGCCGACCCGGTTGCGGCCCACCCGGGCCGCTGCCGAGGGGAGCTGGACGTGGCGGTGGCAGCGACGGGCCGACCCAGGCGGTCGGCGGCCCGTCCGGGCCGATGAGCGAGTCGCCGCCGGGCGGCCCGGCCAGCGCCTGCGTGGTGAACGCGACGACGAGATGAGGGGACAGCCGCAGCGTGCCCGGCGTCGGCGATCCGCCGGCCGCGGCCGGGTCGGCCCGCACCGGGCTGGCGGTGGGGGCTGCGTCGGCGAGCCGGGTCGGGGTGGCGAGCCGGGTCGGGGTGGCTGTGCGGGTGATGAGCCCGTCGAGCAGGTCGTCGAACCACCGCTGGACCTTCGGGGTGGCGGCGAAGGTGTCCCGCAGCGGGCCCGACGTCGTCGCCGACGTCGCCCACGGCCGGCCCAGCCGCGCCGCCGCGAGCGGCCCGGCCAGCGCCTGCATGTCGCAGACCAGCACGTCCGCGGCCGACCGGACGGCCGCCTCGACGACCGCCGGATAGGTCGCCTCGGCCAGCGGGACGAGGAACTCCTCCCACAGGAAGCGGACCCCGGCGTAGCCGCGCAGCTCGGCGCCGCGGATGTCGACGTCGACCGGTCCCGCCAGGCAGGGGTGAATCTCGGCGCCCGATCCGGCCAGCCGCCGCACGATCGACTCCTCGCCCGACCAGACCACCCGGTGGCCGCGGTCGCGCAGCCGGTCGGCCACGGCGACCAGCGGGGTGATGTGCCCGGCCAGCGGNGGCACCACGAACAGGAAGGTGCTCACGCCCCCTCACCGGAGGGGACGCCCACCGCCTGGTGCCGGTGCACCCAGTCGATCGTCAGGTCGCGGACGCGCCGGTGCGACTCGACGAGCACCGAATGGTCCTGATCCGGCACGATCACCGTGTGGCAGTCGGGAAGAACGCTCTGTAACAGATAGGGGTCCTCCGCCTGGAAGCCGTCGCTGCCCAGGATGCTCAGCACCGGCTGCTGGATGCGGGCCAGGTCCTCCAGGTCGAGCAGCGGGCCCTGCGGGATCTCGTCGGCCATCGACGTCTCCTGCAGGCGCCGGTAGGCCAGCCGGGACAGCCGGACGTAGTGGGAGCCGAAGGTCTTCTGCAACCAGGCGTAGGTGTCCTCGCGGCCGAGGTCGCGCCGGGTGTTCTCCAGCATCAGCCCCACCCGGTCGGCCCATGGCTGCGTCGGCGGCTCGGCCTCGATCGTGACGATGCTCGCCACCCGGTCCGGGTGGGCGGCCGCGAAGGCATAGGCGATCGTGCCGCCGAAGCTGTTGCCCACCAGGTGCACCGGCTCGTCGATGCCCAGGGCTGCCAGNAGGCCGGCGAGATCGGCGACGAAGTCACCGACGGTGTAGCCCCGCGCGGGCCGGCCGCTGTTGCCGTGCCCGCGCAGGTCGTAGAACACCGCGTCGATGCCGGCGGCTGCCAGTGGGGCGGCCATCGTCAGGTAGAAGCTGGCCAGGCTGTCGGTGCCCAGGCCGTGCACGCAGACCAGCGTCGGCGCCGCGCCCGCGGGCCGGGCCGGGTCGCCGAGGTCGGTGCTGGTGGCGGCGGGGGCGGGGGCGACACCGGGGCCGGGCGCTGCGAGCTCGCCCCGCTGCTGGCGGCGTTTGCCCCGTTCGTGGAGGTAGTGGAGGTCGTTGCCGTTGACGTCGATGATCGGCACGGTCAGTCCACGCCTGCCGGGGCGCCCAGCCGGGAGCGGACGAACGCCACGATGTCGCCCACGGTGAGCGCGATGACCTCGGTGAGATCCTTCTCGGCAAGGAACTCGGCGAGACTGACGTTCTCGCCGTACCGCTCGGCGAGCATGCCGCCGAGCGTGACCAGGTCGATGCTCTCCATCTCCAGGTCGTCGTGGAAGGCCGTGGTCATCTCGACGCGCACGTCGCCCAGGCCGTATTTCTCCAGGATGCGGGCGATCATCGCGCCGATCTCGGCGAGCAGCGTGCCGGACAGCTCGTCATCGTGCGTCATGGTGCGATTCCTCTCGACTGGGGGTGCCTGTCGTCCAGGCGACCACGTACCGGTGCCGCGTCCCCGCGGTGGCGTGCCCCTGCTGCGCGGCGGGCGCGTCGATCTCGGCGTAGCCCACGGCGTACCGCTGCGGCGGCGGCGCGCCAGGACCGCCGTCACCGCCGTCCGGGTCGGCGCCGACCGCGACGATCAGCGTGCCGTCGGGGCCCGTGGCCACGACCCGGGCAACGGCGTGACCGCCGGCCCGGCTCGCGGCCTGCCGGGCGGCGGCGAACCGGGCCCGCCAGCGGGCCGCCGCCTGGTCGCCTTCTGCCCGGCACTCTCCGCGCAGCCGGCGCAGCAGCTGTCTCTCCGCGGTGTCCGCGGGGTCCGCGACGGCCGGCCCGGCCGGGGGATGGGGCGTAGCCGGAAGGGCGGGGTCGGCCGGGTCGATCCTGGCGAGCGCGATGCCGACGCCACCGCCGCGTCCCTCGCGCGCGGGGCGGGCGAGGGCCACGGCCAGTCCGGCGTCGTGGGCGACCGACAACGCGAAGGGCGCCAGCGCGCCGCCGTGAGCCCCCGTCACCGTCGTGCTGGCCACCACGTCAGCGGTCCCACCGGCGCCGGTTCCACCGGGGCCGGTCGCACCGGGGCCGATCACCGCGTCGGTGACGTGCAGCTCGGCGGGGAACAGGGGGCCGTGGCCCGCCGCCCACAGCCGGGTGCGCACGGCGTCCTTCGCCGCGATCCGGCGCAGCAGCCAGGCGCGCCGCGCCGGCGGCGGGGTCGCGTCGTGCACCGCCCGCTCGGCGGCGCCGGTGACGCTGCCCAGGACCAGCTCCCGCGTCGCCAGATCGGGCCACTGTTCGGTGACGCGCACCCAGCCGCCGGGCTGCGCCAGTGCGAACGGGTGCCGGTCCGGATGGCGGAACGCCTCGTCGAGCGCCGGATCGAGGCCGAAGCGGCGGTCCACCCAGCCCTCGACCTCGGCCCAGACCTCGGTGCCGTCGACGAGCTGCAGGTGGGCGTGGACCCACTGGTCGTCCATCCAGGTCACCCACGCCTGGCAGGTCACCGGGGTGCCCGGCGCCGGCTCCGGTCCGTACAGCCGCACCCCGCCGATGCGCACCGGGAACAGCACCAGCCCGTCGCGGGCCTGGGTGCGGATCCAGTAGCCGAGCAGCTGGCCGGCGGCGTCGAGCAGCGAGCCGGGTGCGCGGGTGCCGGTGAGCACCGCGCGCACGCCGTGGGCGCTGTGGCCGAGCAGGGCCGTCACGCCCTGGAACGCCGGGCCGTGGAACATCCACCGTTCGCGGTAGAAGTCCCGCGCGTTGATGATCGGCGGCTGCTCGGCGGCCGGGTCGACCGGCCAGCGCGCCGGCCGGGACGCCGGATAGCGATCGGCGACGACGACCTGGGCGCTGGCGTAGCCGGCGAACGTGACCTGCAGCCGGTCGGGCCCCGCCGGCGCGATCCTGACCGCCACCTCCCGGGTGGGGGTGGCGGGCAACCAGGCGTCGAAGCGGGCGTCGGCGACGCCGACGGCGATCAGCCCCGACGCCCGCTCGGCGGCGTCCATCATCAGCCGGACGGTCGTCGTCGCCGCCACCACCGGGCGTCGGTCGGCGTCGTCGGGCCAGCCGGGGCGCTGCGCGTGCAGTGCGTGGTCGAGCAGGTGGGGCATCGCCTCCAGGGAGACTCGAAGGATCGCCTCCCAGCCGGCGCCGCTGCGCGTCGGAGTGCTCAGCGCGGGTTCGGTCGGCCGCGGTGGCGCGGCGAAGGCGCTGGCCAGCACGGACGCGGCGGTCTCGGCGGTGTCGTCGAGCAGGGCCATGAGCTCGCCGGCCAGGGGATCGCGGGCGGCCCACGCGGCCAGCGGGCTCGCCGACCGGGCCGGCTCCAGCCTGGGCAGCGCCGACGGGTCGAGGTGGACCGACGCCGCCCCCAGATCGAGGCGGACCAGCGGGCCACCGCGGCGACCCGTCGCCCCCGCACCGCCCGCGCCGCCCGCGCCGCCCGCGCCGCCCGCGGGGGTCTCGGGGGTCGCGTCGACCGCGGGAGTCGCCGGGACAGCCGCACCGCCGGCGGGAAGGGGAGCAGGCGGCGCCGTACCGACGCCCGGGGAGTCCAGGGCGGCGAAATCGGGGTCGCCGTGCTCCACCCACAGGGCGACGGCGAGCCGGCGCAGCTGCCCGAGCCCGTCGCGTTCGGAGCTGTTCGCCGCGATCGTCAGGTGCGGTGTCGACTCCAGGGTGGCGTCGACGAGCCCCCCGAGTCGTCCGGGCCCGACCTGCACGAACACCCCGACGCCGGCGGCGGCCATCGCCTCGACGACCTGCCGGAACAGCACCGGTTCGAGCAGGTGCCGGACGAACAGCTCGCGGATCGCGTCGGTGTCGTCCGGATACGGCGAGGCGGTCGTGGCCGACCACAGCTCGATCTGGGGCGCCCGGCGGATCCGCATCCGCTGGGTGCGTTCCCGCAGTCCGGCGAGGTAGGGCCGCAGCATCGGGGTGTGAAAGCCGGAGCGGAACGGCAGGATCTGCACGACGACGTTGCGTCGGCGCAGCCCGCGGGCGAGCTCGGCGATCCGCGCCGGCGGTCCGCACACCACCGTCTGCGTCGGGGCGTTGTCGTGGGAGAGCACGACTCCGGGATGGTCGGCGATCGCGGCCAGGGCGTCGTCGTGCGAGCAGCTCAGCGACGCGTAGTCCACCTCGGGCACGGCACCGTCGTACGGGTCGGCGCCGAAGATGTCGGCGTCGACCTCCGCCTCGTCGAACAGGCCCGCGGCGAACATCGCGCTCCACTCGCCGATGCTGTGCCCGGCCACGGCGTCGGGCTCGACGCGCAGCCGGCGCAGCGTCCGGTCGAGCACGCGACTGGTGGCCAGCACGCTGGTGCCGTGCGTGCCCAGGCCGTCGGCGGACAGCCGCGGCGGCGCGAACCCGAAATGCGCGCACACGTCGTCGAGCCGCGGGGCGAACTCGGCCTCCAACCCCGGGAAGACGAACGCCACCCGCGCCGGCTTCGGGCCGGCGAGCAGGCCGGACGCGCTGTACCAGACCTCGCTGCGACCCCGCCAGGCGTCCCAGGCCCCGGTGCGGGCCCCGCCGGCGGCGTGCCGGGCGGCGGCGAGCCGGCGCGGGGTGGGATGGACCAGGCCGAGGCGGGCGCCGGGACCCGAGTACGCGGGCGTGCCGCCGGCCGTCGCGCGCAGGGTCGCGTCGTCGGCGTCGAGCTGGCCGGCGAGCTCGCGCGGCGTCGCCGCGGCGAAGCGGAGGACGATGTCGGCCTCGCGGACCGTCGCCGTCGCGCTTGCCGTTGCCGTTGCCGTCACCGTTGCGGCCCCGGCGGGTGCGGCGGACTGGCCCGCGGAGGCCGGGTCCCGCCGCGCCCCCGGCGAGTCGGCCCCCGCGGGGGATCCGGGTGCCCCGGCCCCGGCGCGCGGGGCGGTGGGGGGCGGTGCCTCCTCCAGCAGCACGTGGGCGTTCGTCCCGCCGAACCCGAAGGCGTTCACCCCGGCGCGCCGCGGCCCGGCGCTCTCCCACGGCGCGGCCGTCAGCAGCGGGCGAAACCGCGTCCGGGTCAGCGCCGGATGCGGATCCTCGCAGTTGACCGCCGGCAGCAGGACGCGGTTGTGCAGGGCCAGCGCGGCCTTCACCAGCCCGGCGACACCGGCCGCCGCCATCGCGTGCCCGATCATCGACTTGACCGAGCCGAGCACGCCGATGTCGTCCCGGTCGCTGCCGAAGACCTGGACCAGGGTCGCGAGTTCCGCGGCGTCCCCCGCCGGCGTCGCGGTGCCGTGCGCCTCGATCATGCCGACCGAGTGCCGGGCGCGTGGATCGAGTCCGGCCGCGGCCCAGGCCCGTTCGACGGCGAGGGCCTGCCCGGCCGGCTCCGGATTCACCAGGCCGCCGCCGCGCCCGTCGCTGGACGTCCCGGTGCCGCGGATCACCGCGTACACCCGGTCGCCGGCGCGCTGGGCGTCGTCGAGGCGCTTGAGCACGACGACGCCGGTGCCCTCGCCGATGAGGATGCCGTCCGCGGCGCGGTCGAACGGCCGGCTCTGCTGGCNCGCCGACAGCGCCCCGAGCTGCGCGAAGGTGCTCCACAGGGTGATGTCGTGGCAGTGGTGGACGCCGCCGGCGAGCACCGCGTCGCAGCGCCCGGCGGCGAGCTCGGCGACCGCGCTGTCCACGGCGATCAGCGACGAGGCACAGGCCGCGTCCACCNTGTACGCGGGGCCGCGCAGGTCGAGCCGGTTCGCGATCCGGGACGCGGCCAGGTTCGGCACCATCCCGATCGCGCCGTCCGGGCGCTGCGGGCCGAGTTGGTCGGTGAAGGCCGCCCGGATCCGGTCGAGCTCGCCCGCGCCCAGGGCGGGCAGCAGCGTGCCGAGGGTGGACACGAGCTGGTGGGCGGTGCGCAGCCGCTGGTCGAGGCGGGCCAGGCCGGCGCCGAGGTAGCCGCCGCGGCCAAGGATGACGCCGACGCGGGCCGGGTCGCCGAGCCGGGCGGCGCCGCCGGCGTCGTCGATCGCGCTCGCGGCGACCTGCAGCGCGAGAAGCTGGTCGGGTTCGATGCCGGCGACGTCGGCGGGCGGGATGCCGAAACGCAGCGGGTCGGCGTAGGCGTACTCGTCGACGAACCCGCCGCGGCGGCAGTAGATCCGCTCCGCGTGGTGGTCGTCGGCGCCGGCCGGGTCGTAGAAGCGGGGATCCCAGCGGTGCGGCGGCGCCTCGCTGATCGACTCGATCCCGCCCAGCAGGTTCTGCCAGTAGGCGGCGAGGTCCGGTGCACCCGGCAGCAGCACCGCCATGCCGACGACGGCGATCGGTGGCTGGCGCCAGCCACCGGCGGCGGGGCCGGGCGGCGCGACGGCCCGGGACGGGCGCGCCGGTAAGGAGGGCGGGGCCGGCGAGGGCGTCATCGTGGTCGGACTCCTTGGACCGGGAGGGACGGGCGGGGACGGGGCCGCGGCGGCCGGTTACCAGTCCGATGCCGTGTAGACGACCGCGGGGGCGTCGCGGGGCCCCCAGGCGAGCTCGCGCAGCAGGCACAGGTGACCGGCGTCGGGGTCGATGAGATCCACCCCGCGGCGCGCGAACTCCGCCTCGAGCCCGGGGTCGACCATCCCCGGATGCGCGGCCGACGGCGCCCACGGACCCCAGTGCACGGTGATCGTCCGGGTGTCCCGGTGGCGGGCCCAGGCGGCCCCGAGGGTCTCCAGCGCGTCGTTCGCGGCGGCGTAGTCCCCCTGACCGCGGTTGCCCAGGACGCCCGCGATGCTGCCGAAGAAGGCCAGGAACCGGGGCGCGACGGGCAGTTCGGCGAGCGCGGCCAGCAGGGTCCGGGCCCCGGCGACCTTGGTGTCGAACACCCGCCGGAACGACTGCGGATCCTTGTCCGCNACGAGGGCGTCCTCGATGACCCCGGCCGAGTAGACGACGCCGTCGAGGCGGCCGTGGCGGGCGAAGACCTGCTTGACCGCCTGCTGGACGGCGTCGGCGTCCAGGACGTCGAGCTGGCGGTACCGGGCCTGGCCACCGCGCGCCTCGACGTCGGCGAGGGTCGCGGCGATCTCCCGCCCGGCGAGGACGGCGGCGACCGCGCGGCGCGCCTCCCCGGGCGTGCGGTGCCCGAGCTCGCGTACCGCCTGGATCAGACCGGCGCGGTCGACGATCCCGGCGGTGCGGGGATGCTCCGCGGCCGGCGGGGCGGTGCGCCCGGCGAGTTCGAGCCGGCAGCGCGCGGCGCCCGCGAGCAGCGTCGTGAACCCTGCGGTGATGCCCCGGGCCCCGCCGACGAGCAGGATGACGGCGTCGCGGTCGAGGCCGAGCGCCGCAGCCTCCGCCGCGCCGTCGGCGGCGGGCCCGGCGCCCGCGGCGGCCAGCGGTCCCGGCGGCACCGCCGTGAGCCGCTCTCCGAGCCGGACGCCGCCGCGGTGGACGACGACCGCCCCGGACCCGGTGGACCGGCCGAGCTCGGCGACCAGGACGTCCGCCGCCGCGCGGGCGGCGTCGAGCTCGACGAGCCGCACCAGCCGATCCGGATATTCCCTGGCCAGCGTCCGGAACAGCCCACGCAGGCCGGCGGCGCGCTCGGTGGGCAGCGCCCGCCCCGACCCGGCGGGACTGGTCGCGTCGGTCGCGTCGGTTGGGTCGGTTGGGTCGGCGGCGAGTGAGCTGACGGCGAGCACCCAGCGGGGCCCGGCGCGCAGCACGGCCTGGATCGCCGCGAAGGTCTCGGGCAGCTCCGGCTCGCCCTCGGCGCGACCCCAGCCGCACAGGTAGACCACCCCGTCGACTCGCTGCGGCGCAGCCGTGGCCAACGCGGAAGCGGTGCGCATGGTGACCGTAGCTCCGAGGTCCGCCAGCCGGGTGACCACCGCGTCGGCGACGTGGTGCGCNGTCACGTCACCGAACACCGTCCACTCGGTGCCGGTGAGGTCGACCGAGGCGGCGAGCAGCGGCGCGGGGACGGTCGTGAGCACGAACCGGGTCGGCGCCCGCCCACCAGCGCGCCCGCCGGGCTCGCCTGGCCCGGAGCCGACGGCCGGTGCGACCGTCCCCGTAGCCACCGCGGGCGCCATGGCGGTCGGGGACGCCGGAGGCGCGCCGGATGCTGGGGACGCGGTGGTTGCTGGGGACGCGGTGGTTGCTGGGGCCGCGGTGGTTGCTGAGGGCACGGCGGGTGCGCCGGGGCCAGGTGCTGCGGCCCGTTCGGTGAGCCAGGTGATGATGGCGCGGACGGTGCGTAGTCGGCTCAGTTCCTCGACGGCGCGGGGGCCGTGTGTGTCGGTGAGGTGGAGTCGTTGGGTGAGCTGGCCGGCGATCTCGGTGCGTTTGATGGAGTTGACCGACAGGTCGGTTTCGAGGTCCAGGTCGGGTTCGATCATCTCGGTGGGGTAGCCGGTGCTGCCCGCGAGGAGATCCAGCACGACCGCGCCGAGGTCGACCGCCGCGGCACCGCCACCGTTGCCGACCTCCCCGCCGACCCCGCCGGTCTCCACGCCGACCCCGCTGTTCCCCGCGCCGACCCCGCCGTCTCCGGCGCCGGATCCGCCGTCTGCCGTGGCGAGTCGGCCGTCTGCCGTGGCGAGTGGGCCGTCTGCCGTGGCGGGTCGGCCGTCACCGCCGCCGGGCCGGCCGGTCCCTGCCGGGGCGATGGCCGCCGCCGGGCCCAGCAGCGGCGCCGTCGTCCCCACCGCGGCGAGGGCCGACGGCACCGCTGGGCCGGCTCCGGCCGGGGGGGTGGCCGGGGTGCCCAGGTAGGACAGCAGGACGTCGCGCTGAGCGGCAAGCATGTCTCGTGCGGTCGTGAGGAAGTGGCCGACCAGTGCCTCCCGGGTCGGCGCACCCGCGTCCCGTCCCGCGCCAATCTCCTGCCCGCCCAGTCCCGGCTGTGGCTGGTTGAGTGTCCCCGGCTGTGCGAAGGCTGCCGCCTGGACGAACGCCCCCGGCTGCGCCGGCGCGGCGGGCAGGCCGCCGCCAGAGGGCTGGGCGAGCGTTGTGGGCTGTCCGGACAGCGACGTCCGGGCCGGTGCGAGGGGGACCCGTCGGGCCGGTGTGAGTCCGCCCGGCAGCGGCTCGCCGTCGGCCGTCAACACCGCTCGGCCGGTCACGCTCCATCGCGGGCGGGCGGGCGGCCGGCTGCCCCGCAGGTCGGCGGCGTCGCGTCCCTCGACCAGCCAGTCCGGGCGCAACGCGACCCCGGCGACAGCGAGCTCCGCCACCGCGTCGAGGAAACCGCGCAGGCCACCGCGGCGCCCGTCGCAGGCGACCGCGACGTGCGGGCGCTCGCCGAGGATCTCGTCGACGAGCCCGGTCAGCACCCGACCTGGACCCGCCTCGACGAACACGCGCGCCCCGGCGGCGTACATCGCCTCGATCTCGTCGACGAACCGGACGGGCGCGCCCACCTGCGCCGCGAGCTCCGCCCGCACCCTCGCGCCGCCGTCCAGGTCCGTGCCGCCGTTCGGGTCTGTGCTGCCGTGCGGGTCTGTGTCGCCGTTCGGGTCTGTGCTGCTGTTCGGGTCGGTGCCGCCGTTCGGGGCCACGGCGGCGTGCCGGTCCGCGTGCCCGTCCGTGTCTGCGTCCGTGTCTGCGGGTGTGCCGGTCGCCGAGTTCCCGTCGGCCTCGACCGCGGGCGGCTCGGTGCCGCCCTGCGGGTCGGCGACGGGGTAGAGGGAGGCGGTGNGGTTCGCCCACACGGGCAGGCGCGGCGCCGTCACCCGGGTTCGGGCGAGGACCTCGGCGAACCGGTCACCGGCCGCGGCGACCAGGGGACTGTGGAACGCGCACGCCACCGGCAGCCGCACGGCACCCAACCCGGCCGTGCGCAGCAGTTCGACGGCTCGCTCAATGCCGGCGGTCGCCCCGGAGATCACCGACTGTCCGGGGGAGTTGTGGTTGGCCACGACCACCTGGGCGGCGAGCCCGGCGTCCGCGAGCACTGCCTCGATCTCGGCCGCGCCGGCACGCACCGCCGCCATCGCCCCCGGATCACTCACGTGCCCGGCTGCCTCCGAGCCCTCGCCGCTGTCCGCCGTCTCCACCGCAGCCATGATCGACTGGGCGCGGGCGGCGCTGAGCTCCNGCAGCGTCTGCGGGTCGAAGGCACCGGCGGCGGCCAGCGCCACCAGCTCTCCGTAGCTGTGCCCGGCGAGCAGGTCCGGTTGCACACCGAGCCGGGTCAGCAGGTGGTGGACGGCGAGCCCGGTGATCCCGAGCGCCGGCTGAGCGACCCGGGTATCGCGCAGCCGCGTCTCGGCGTCCGCGCCCGCGTCGCCTCTCTGCGCGTCGCCTCCTCGCGCGGCGGGGCCCGCGTCGCCTCCCACCGTGGTGACGAACGCGGACGGCGGGTGCAGCAGGTCCGCCCAGGCGTCGCCGGCCCGCAGGTAGTCCTGGAGCTCGGGGAAGGCGACGAACAGATCGGCGAGCATTCCCGGCCGCTGGCTGCCCTGCCCCGGGAAGAGCACCGCCACCCGTCCCGGCGCCGATCCGCCCAGCCCATCGGAGCTGCCCTGCGTGGGCGCGGCCGCGGCACCCTCGCCCGGGGCGAGGAACAGGCCGCGGCCGGGGCGCGCGTCCGGGGCCGCCGTCCGGGCCAGCAGGTCGGCGAGATGGTCGAGGTCGTCGGCGACGAGGGCGAAACGCACCGGCCCACGGCGCTCCGCCGCCATCCGCGCCGCGGTGGCCGCGAAGTCCCGCAGCGCCCAGGGCCGACCGGCCTCGTCGTTCGCCGCGACCAGGCGACGCAGCTCCTCGACGGTCTCCCCGGCGGCGTCGAGGTCGGTTCCACGGATCAGCAACAGCTCGGCGGGCCAGCGGTCCAGCGCGTGCCGGGCCCCGGCCGTCGCCGGATGGCCGGCTATCACGGCGTGGTAGTTCGCCCCGCCGAACCCGAAGGCGCTCACCGCCGCGACCCGCCGCGCCGGCGGGACCGGCCACGGGCGGGCGGTGGCCGAGAACGAGAACGGGCTGGTCGACGCGTCCCAGGCCGGGTTCGGCTCGCGCACCCCCAGGGTCGGCGGGCGGACGCCGTGATGCAGCGCCAGCGCCACCTTCACCAGCCCGGCGAGGCCCGCGGCCGTCTTGGTGTGGCCGATCTGCGACTTCACCGAGCCGAGCGTGCAGGCCCCCGGCGCCGCGCCCGCCGCCGTGAACACGTCGGTGAGCGCGCCGAGCTCGGTACGGTCCCCGACGACGGTGCCGGTGCCGTGCGCCTCCACGAGGCCGACGTCGGCGGGGGAGACCCCGGCGGCGCGGTAGGCGCGTTCCAGCGCCACGCGCTGCCCGTCGGCCCGCGGCGCGGTCAGGCCGAGCGAGCGCCCGTCGCTGGCCGCGCCGAGCCCCTTGACCACCGCGTACACCCGGTCGCCGTCGCGCTCGGCGTCGGCGAGCCGCTTGAGCACGACGCAGGCGACACCCTCGCCGAGCGCGGTGCCGTCCGCGGAGGCATCGAACGGCCGTGGTGCGCCCGTGGCGGACAGCGCGCCCACCGAGGAGAACATCAGGTAGTCGAGGATGCCGTTGTGCAGGTCCGCGCCGCCGCAGAGCATCACGTCGGCGGTGGCGAACCGCAGCTCCTTGCAGGCCAGGTCCAACGCGGTCAGCGACGAGGCGCAGGCCGCGTCGACGACGTAGGCGGGGCCGCCGAGGTCGAGGCGGTTCGAGACCCGGTTGGCGATGATGTTGCCGAGGATGCCGGTGAACGTCTCCTCGGTCACCCTGGGCAGCTGGTCGTCCAGTTCGGCCGGCACCCGGCCGTAGTAGGCCGGCAGCAGCCCGCGCAGGGTGATGGCCGCGGACAGGTCGCTGTTGGTCTCGGTGCCGAACACGACGCCGGCGCGGGCGCGGTCGAAGCCCCCGGGGTCCAGGCCGGCGTCCTCGAGCGCGCACCGGGCGGTCTCCAGGGCGAGGAGCTGGACCGGTTCGATGCTGGTCAACGCGGACGGGGGGATGCCGTAGCGGAGCGGGTCGAACGGGATCCGTGGCAGGAACCCGCCCACCTTCGACCGGGTCCGTTCGCCGCTGGGGCGCGACTGACCGCCGTCGCCGGCGTCGAAGTAGATCTCTGGATCCCACCGGTCGGCCGGTACCGGGCCGATCGCGCTCGCCCCGGCGACGATGTTCGACCAGTAGCTCGCCAGGTCGGGCGCGTCCGGGAAGACGCAGGCCATTCCCACGATCNCGATGTCCATCGGACCGGGGGAGGCGGCCGTGGACAGGTTGGCCGAGGGTACGGCGGCCGAGGGTAGGGCGGCCGAGGGCAGGGCGGCCGTGGACGCTGCGGCGTCGGCCATGCGGATGCCGGTCAGCCGGCGGACTCGGCCCGCCTGGTCGGCGAGGAACCGGCGGGCCCGGATGGTGACGTCGTCGTGCAGGTCGGCGATGGTGGTCGCGGTCGCGCGCAGCACGGCGACCTGGCCGGCCATGAACAGGCCCTCGGCCCGCTGGCGTTCGGCGTCGACGCGCAGCAGCTCGTCGCCGCGGCGCTCCAGGCCCTTGCTCGCCAGGCGTAACCGTCCGACGTTGAACTGTTCGAGCCGCTCCCACGCCTCGTGGTCGGCGACGCCGTCGGCGCGTAACTGCGCGCGCAGCTCGTCGAACCGGTCGACGAACGGGCTGGTCACGCAGCGGGTGAGGTGGCCCGGCGCGGTGGCCAGCAGCGCCGTGGCGCGGGCCCGCAGCGCCTGGCGCTGGAACTCCGCGCCGATGGCGCCGTCGCGGACCGCCTCGCCGGTGAACAGGTAGGCGGTCCCCATCAGCAGGCCGACCTCGACGCCGCGGGCGGCCAGCGGCCCGGCCAGCGCGGCGACCATCGCCGCGGACCGGGCGTCGTGGATGCCGCCGGCGAACAACACCTGGACAGGGGCCCGCGAACCCACCGAACCGCCTCCGGCACCGGGCCCCCCGGCACCGGGCCCCCCGTCGTCAAGGTGGTCGAGCAGGACCCCGACCTGGGCTTCCCACAACGGGAAGCTGCCACGGGGGCCGACGTGCCCGCCGCACTCGGCCCCCTCGAACACGAACCGGCGCGCCCCCGCGGCCAGGTACTGGCGCAGCAGGGTGGGGGAGGGGACGTGCAGGAAGGTGGGGATCCCGAGCTGTTCGAGTTCCTCGGCCTGGCCCGGCCGTCCCCCGGCGATGATGACGCACGACGGCCGGATCTCCCGGACGGCGGCGAGCTGGGCGGCCCGGAGGTCCTCGGCGACGAACCCGAGGACGCCGACCCCCCAGGGTCGCGCACCCAGCGCGTCGCGGGTCCTGGCGAGCAGCCGGCGGGCCTGCTCGCCGGTGGCCAGCGCCAACGCGAGGAACGGCAGCGCGCCGTCGCCCGCGACGCTGCGGGCGAACGCCGGCGAGTCGCTGACCCGGGTCATGGGCCCCTGCGCGACGGGGCGGGTGAGGCCCAGCGTGGTGCACAACGGCGAGTCGCCGGTGAGGATGGCCGCCGCGGCGGCGGCCTCCGCGCCGCCGGCGGTCGCGGCGATCGCGCGGCGCACCGCCCTGACGGCACGCGCCGCCGTGCCGTACCGCTCGGCGAACGCGCGGGCGAGGTAGCCGTCCTGGCCGACGGGGAGGAGCCGCCCCTCGCCGTGGCCGCCGAGCCGGTCCAGCACCCGCGCGGACGGCCAGGTCGCGGCGTCGCCGTGGGTGCGGCGGTCCGGCGCGGACTGCAGGACCCGATGGCCGGCGGCGACGATGGTCTCGGTGCCGTCCATCCGGCGCAGCAACGCGGCGGTCTCGGCGGGCACGTCGGACTCGGCGAGCAGGGCGAGCTGGCTGTCCAGCACGACGCCGGCGGCGCCGCCCACGACCGCCGCCGCCGCGGTGCGCACCCCGATCCCACCCCAGCACCACACCGGCAGGTCCCGGCCGTCACCGTCGAGCAACTGCTGGAGCAGGACGAACGCGCCGAGCTCACCGACCCGGCCGCCGGCCTCGTTGCCCCGGGCCACCAGCCCGTGCGCCCCCGCGTCCGTCGCCGCCCGGGCCTGCTCGACCGTGGTGACCTCGACGAGGCGCCGCGCGCCCGGCAGCGCGGCGAGCTCCGCCCGGCGCGGGCCGTCGCCGGGCGGCGGCGCCGGGAGCAGGACCAGACCGATGCGGTCGGCGAGGGCCGCGAGATCCGCCGGGGCGACCAGCCCCGGGTCCGCCAGCCGGATCCCGAACCGGCCGTCGACCAGACGCGCCGTGGTGCGCAGTGCGGCGAGCGCTGCGACCGGGTCCCGACCCAGGTCGAGCACGCCCCAGGCGCCGGCGTGGCACAGCGCCGCCACCAGCCGGGGATCGGGCTCGCCGAACGGGCTCACCCCGAGGACGAGATCGCGCCGGTGACGAGCCGCGGCGGACGCCGGAACCGGGGCCGGGGCCGAGAACGGGGCCGGAACCGGTGCCGGTCCCGGTGAGCTGCCCAACGCGGCGGCGGGAGGCTGCGCGCTTGCCTGCATGGACTCACTTCTCCAACGATGATCGGCCGCCGGGCGGACGGCCGCCGGGCGGACGGCTGGGTGACGGGCGGGACGGGCCGGGGCGGCGGGCGCGGGCCACGCCGCGACGGCGGTGCCCGCGGAAGGGCGTCAGGAGGCGGGGACGGCCGTGGCCCGGCGGTGCCGGACGAGCCAGCCCTCTGGGTCGGCGGCCTTCTCGGCGTACGCCGTCGCCGTCTGCGCCTGGGGCATTATCAGAAACCGGCCCTCGGCGACGCCTTCGATCGCACATCGGGCGACCACGTCGGCCTCCAGCACCGGGCCGGACGCCACCACCGCGCGGGCCGTCTCGTGACCGGCGTTCAGGGCGTCGACCAGCATGTCCGTGCGGACGCCGAGCGGGCACAGGACGCTGATCTGCACGCCGCGGCCGCCGTGGGTCAGCGCCAGNCATTCCGCGAGAGCGACCGCGGCGCCCTTCGTCACGGCATAGGGCGCGTCCCCGGGGATATTCAGCAGGCCGGCTGCGGACGCGGTGATGACAAACGCGCCGCTGTCCCTTTCCAGCATGCTCGGAAGCACAATGCGTGCGGCGTGGACGTGAGACATCACATTGATGCTCCAGGCGCGGGCCCACTGGCGCGCGGTGGCATCGACACCGGCGCCGGCCGCGATTCCTGCGTTGGAAAAGAACACATCGACGGAACCGAACATCTCGCGGGTTCGGCGGGCCAGCTCGTCGAGGTCCGCCGGTGACCCGACGTCGGCCCGGACGGCCTCGACCGCGGTGCCGTTCAGGCCCACACGCTGGGCTGTCGCTCGTGCGACGGTAAGATCGATGTCGGCGACGACGACGGCCCGGGCGCCGGCCCCCGCGGCCTGGTCGGCGAGCGCCGCGCCGATTCCGCGNCCGCCACCGGTGACGACGACAACCTTGTCCGCGAGCAGCATGGAAACCTCCCTGCCGATGATGACATCCCAATAAAAGGGCAGTCGGCGGTGCCGCGAGATGATATTCGGGTGAATTGATTCGCCGAGAGATGGCGAGCTCGCGGGTCCGGTCCTGCATGGTCCGGATTGCTGAATCCTGCCACTTGTTGATCTGAGTCAGCAGGAACACTAGGCAGTGCCCGAACTTCGTGCAAGTGCAGCGGAAGGGCGATTTCCACCAAGGAGCTACCCCGGGCATCCNCCTCCGGGGGGACTCGGGGCGCCAAACGAGCAGGTCGGACGGTGTGCGTGGATCGCGTCCGGTACGTCTGATCTGTCCGGTTTTCGGCAGTCAAAGATGACTTGTTCTTTACAGTCGGCGACGGGCGGGAGGGGGACAGGCGCGAACGCCTCCACCGCCGGGAGGCACCCGAGCTCTCGGCACCTCATGAGCACTGGTTCTGGAAGCCATATGAATCATCTGTTGGACTTCTGGCCGCCGTCCCGGAGATCCTGGAACCNCACAGATCGGCCCGGATCACAACCAGGCTCCCAGGAGCAGGCTCCCCACGNAGGAGGACACATGTCGGAGCGCGACAAGGCGTGGCAGCCCGAGGACCTCACCCGGCTGTTCGTCGAGCGAGTCAACGCCCGCGACGCCGAGGGCATCGCGGCGCTCTACGAGCCGGACGCGGTGATGGCCTACCCGCCGGGCAGCGTGACGGTCGGCCGCGAGGCCATCCACGCCTTCTGGGCGAAGGTCCTGCCGCAACTGCCGCCGTTCGAGCAGGAGGCGCCCTTGCCGACCCTGGCCAGCGGCGACATCGCCCTGACCTCGACCCCGCCGAAGGACGGCGCGGGCGCCCGCGCCCAGGTCGTGCGCCGCCAGCCGGACGGCTCCTGGCTGCGCCTGATCGACCAGCCGGAGTTCACCACCCCGCCTGCCTGACCCCTCACCCGTCCGCGCCCACCCAGGTGCGTCCGGCTGACCGCGTCCGCCCTGCCCGCCCGCCTCATGGCGCGGGCGGCTCATGGCGCGGGCGGCTCGCCGGTCAGCCGGCGAGGGCCGCGGCGAGCGTGTCGAGCTGGCCGAACGCCCGGGCGAACCCGACGGGGTCGGTGTAGTCGCGGGACTCGATGATCCGCCCGGCGCGCACCCGCAGCACGAAGACGCATGCGACGTCGAAGTCGCGGGCGTGCGCGCGGCCGACGTAGTGGAACTCGCCGATGACGACCTCCGGGTCTGCGGTGGCGTGCACGGTCCGCTCGACCGCGGCGAAGGTCTCGATCCCGTCGGCCTCCGTCGTCGCCCCGCCGAAGTGTCGGCGCAGGTCGTCGCGGGTGCGCAGCGGCTCGGTCGGGAACGGGGCGAACGGATGGCGGACGTCGGTGGGCTCGGCGTACAGCGCGATGAGTGGTTCGAGCTGGGAGCGGTCGCCCAGCACGAGCCGCGGCACCGCGTCGGCGAGCGCGTGGAAGACCTCGGCGGGGGTGGGCGCAGGGGCAGGGGCTGGCGTAGGGGCAGGGGTGGGCGTAGGGGTGGGGGTGGAAGTCATCCCAGGCCTCCGGGCGACGTAAGCGAAGTGACGACTTCGCATCCTAGCCGAAGTGGCGACTTCGTTTACACCCCTTGGCGGCGGGGGTGATACGACGGTCGGGGGGCTGTCGTCGTCGGTGAGGGAGGGTCAGCGGATGNGGGTGGACGCCCGGCTGAACCGTGAGCGCATCCTCGCCGCCGCCGAGGAGGTGTTCGGCGAGCTCGGCGCGCAGGCGTCGACGGAGGAGGTGGCCCGTCGGGCCGGGGTGGGCGTCGCCACGGTGTTCCGCCACTTCCCGACCAAGACCGACCTCGTCGAGGCGACGCTGGTCCGGCATTTCGACGACCTCGTCGCGCACGCCCGCACGCTCGCGGCCGCGCCCGCACCGGGTCCGGCGCTGGGCGATCTGGTCACCGCGATGGTCGAGCGGGGCGCGACGAAGGTGACGCTGGCGAACCTGCTCGGTGCCACCGATCAGGTCCCCTCGGGCGCGGCGGACGCGGCTCNGCGGCTGCGCGACGCCGTCGACGCCGTGCTGCGTCGCGCGCAGGACGCGGGGGTGGCTCGTCTGGACGTCTCCGTCGACGAGCTCTACTTCCTGGTTCGGGGCCTGACCCAGGCGGCGGCAGCGATGCCCGTGCCCACCGCGGTCAGCCGCGGGGCGGTCGCGGTCGTTCTGGACGGTCTCGCCGCGCGTCGGTGACGGTCCGGGCCCGGTTGTGATCCTGGGCCCGGTCACCGTTCGTCGCGTTGCGTGGTGTTCCGTTGTGATGTGGCGCGTTGTGCTCGCGATGTTCGTGTGTCGATGGTCGACGGTCACTGGTGCGGCGTGCGGCGT
>NZ_LJFZ01000010.1:227283-232979 GCF_001420875.1 Frankia sp. AvcI1
GTGCGGCGTGCGGCGTGCGGCGTGCGGGCTGCGAGGTGCGGCGTGCGGTCAGTGGGCGTTCTGTACGGCCTGCGCGGGCAGGGCGGCTGCCCAGGCGGTCCGGGTGATCGTGTAGATGGCGTGGTCCTCGCCGTGGAGGAACTCCAGGCGCTGCGGGGTCATGCCGAGGTGCTCGGCGACGCGGACCGAGGCGGTGTTCTCCGGCAGGATGACCGACACGACCTCGTCGAGGTCCGGCCGCTGGGCGAAGACCCAGCCGATGGCGGCGGTCGCGGCCTCTCGGGCGTAGCCGCGGCCCCAGCGGTCGCGGCGGATGAACCAGACGGCCTCGATGCCGGGCCAGCCGGGTTCGGTCCACAGCCCGGCGCGGCCGACGAGTGAGCCGGTCGACCGCTCCACGACCGCCCAGGGACCGACGCCGGTCAGTGCCCAGCAGCCGATGTTGCCGGCCATCGCGTGCCACACACTGTCCGGATCGCATCGTCCCCCGATGTAGCGGGTGAACTCGGCATCAGACCAGATCTCGACGAAATCGGGAACGTCGGAACTGTCGAGCGGACGCAGTGTCAGGCGATCCGTCGTGAGCGTCGGGATGGCCGTTTCGACCGTCTTTGTCGCCGTCATACCGGCGTTCCGGCCGGCAGCGTTCGGCAGGCCTCAAGAAAGGACGAGACCGCGGGCAGTCGATGATGCTGCGGCGAAAACGAGGAGGNGCACTGCCGCAGCCGTGATTTCACGGTGTGGGTTAGTTCGGCCGGTGCGCTCGCCATCACCTGCATTGCTATGCGGGCCGCCTCCTCAGGTTCCGGGTCGGGACCGATGAGATGCCGCGAGGCGTCGGACATGGAGGCGTGGTGCGATTCCTCGACGGTGAAGTCGGCACCTCTGCGGCGGTAACCCGCCACCGCGATGGGTGCCCATTCACGAGCCATGTCGGCATCGCCCATCGTGATGGNGACGCCGGACCGGAACATGGCGACCGCCGCAGGACCGACCGGGGTTTCTCCCGGCATCGGCGCCATCGAGCAGGNCGCCGCCTCCATCCGGTTCAACGCCCGCCGGGCGCTGTCGTTGTCGCCCGCCTTCGCGTAGGCCCGCGCCTCGTACGCGGCCATTCTGGCATCCATGTACGGATGATTCACGTGGCGGACGACGCTCAGCGCGGCAATGGCCTGGCGGTAGCGTTGTGTGTGATAGGCGATGGAACTCTGCAGTGCCGCAACCGACATGATGAGAACGGGTTCACCGATCTCATTCGCATACGTTCCGGCGAGCCCGGCGAAGCGGCGGGCGGAACGGAAGTCGTCGGTATTGAAGGCCAGCCGGCCGAGGAAGTAGGTGAGCTGGCCGCCGAGCAGGGTCACCCGGCTGCGGGTGCCCGCGGACATCCGGCCGTCGAGGATCGCCTCGATCTGCTTCCAGCGTCCGGCCACCTCGCCGAGCAGGGCGGCGTGCGGGGCGGAGCCGTAGACCTGGGCGATCTCGTCGACGTCGGACTCCAGCTCGTCGAGCGTGCGGTCGGAGGCACTGCCGGTCTCGATGCGCTGGCGGGTGGAGACCGCCAGCGCGGACAGGGCGGGCAGCGCGGGCAGGGCCGCGAACTCTCGCCGGTTCGTGGAAATCACCCCTTGGTCGATCGTCCGCGCACCATTGGCTACGAGCATCCCCTCCGGTGCGGGAACGTATTCATCGGTCGGTTTTCTCATGGGGGGCACGACACCGAGGCGTCGCGCCCTCTTCTCGCGGTCGGCGGCGTCACGCAGCCGTCTGATTGCCCCCCCGCACGGGAGAACGACATCCAGGGCGTCGGAGAGGTCCGGCGAAGGCACCTCCCGGCCGTTGACCGCGCGGGAAACCTGCTGCCTTTTGAATCCGGTCCTTTCTGCGAGTCTGCTGATATTGGTCTCGTTGTCTCCGATCAGGGATTGGAGCATGGTCGCCAGCTGGTCCAGCGCATCATTGCGTTGCCGTTCAGCCTCCACCGTCAACCTCCGGGCCGCATCCGTTTCGAGGGGCNCAACAAGTCCTTGCGGGACGAGCACCCATCTATTGCACTCTGTCGCTGAGCTGGGGTCGAAGTGTGTCATGGCACCAGTCGAGGCACGCCCGGGCCACCCAGTTGGGTACCGCGGGAGTGCCCCCGGCACCGGTGATCCGGTTAACGCCGTNTCGAGGAGGTTTCGTGACACCATCGAGCCCTTCGGCAGGAATACCGAGTTCCGTATCCCCTCCCCTCGGGGACGAAGAGGTTGTGCACGCCACATCGCGGATCCCCGATGGGGGTGATTCGTCCTCGACTCTGCCGGGGTCTACCCGGGATGGGGGGGACATTCCGCCGAATCTGGCTCAGACGGGTGGCGCGACGGGACCTTGGTCCCGATACCGGCGGCACGCCGACTACCGATGTGGTCCGTGCACACCGACCACTCGGGCCCCCCGTCCCTCCCCGATTCGGGTACCCCCGAGGAGCCTGCCGGTCCGTCGGCCGGGTCGGCACTGGATCCCGCCCCAGGGCCCGCGGGCGTCGGACTTCGCGATCACGGTGCTCGATGCGGACGGCGGTCCCGTCGAGACCCTCGTTGGCTGGTCAGAGGCCCAACTCGCGGAGGAACACGCCCGCACTCTCGCCGGTATCGCCGGCTACCGGATCGTGCCCTGCCGCCGCACCGGCGGTCGCTGAGCGGTGGGGCACCGCCCCTCGGCGGGTGGCAGCGCCAGCGCCCGCCGAGGGGCCCAACCCCCGAACGGATCGCCGGTCGGCACCAGAGCCCGTCCGGACTCCTCCAGTAGTCCGGACGACAGGCTCGCGTGGCCCGAAGTGACCACAGGGGCCCCCAATCGGGCGCACAATCGTCCGGTCCGCGTTGTCTGTCAGATGTGTGCTGTCTGACCGTTGCGCCCGTCTTGCCTGACTTGCTTGACTTGTCGCTCTGTGTAACCTGCCGGCGTTCGCGGATGTCGGCCGGCCGGGTCGGGCCGGGCCGCAGCCGTGCCGTGACTGTGCCGTGCCAAGTGCTGGGTCGAGGGGGTGCGGTGCCCCGATGAGGCGCTGGGCCCGTGGGGGTGCCGCGCCGGCGACGTGCGCGGGACTGCGATCCGCGCACGTCGGTGATGTGTGCAGGCGTGGAGGTGCGCGCGTCGGTGAATTGCGCGGCCGATGAGATATCCGGGTCGGCTGAGGGTCCAGGTCGGTGAAGTGCGGGCTGGTGAGGTACACGGCGGAAGCGGGTCCGCGGTGGCGCCCTCCCGGCGGATGATTTTCNGGCGCGCNGTCCGCCCGTCGTCACGATTCGCTCGAATGCATGGAACGCGGAACGATCCTGTCCCGACCGGATTGACCGCCGCCGTGCCGGGCCCGCCGCGAGGGGTGGCCGCGGTGCCGCAATCCGGCCGGCGTCACCCACCGTCCGGAGTGTGCAGAACAACGCGACACCTTTGCGGTCGACGTCGGATTGTCTGGAGGTATGTCCGTACGGCCAACACGGAGCAATGGATGCTCACCTGTTGTGCGAATGTCGCGATGTGGCCCGCTCGCGCTGGTTCGTCAGCCCACCGACTCCGCCGAGTGCTCGAATCGGAGAGACAACGGCCTGCCGCGGTCGAGCCCTGTCATCGCGTGTGGCCGCGGGCCTGGGAGCCCGAGACCGTGCCGGCGGGCGGGCGCCCTGGCTGCCCCTGGCCGGAAGGGGCCGTCTGCCTGTTGCCTGCGGCCTGGCACGACCCGACCTGCTGGGACGACGTCGTCGCCGACCTGCGCTCCCGCGGGCACCTGGTGCTGGCGCCGGACCTGCCGCTCGGCGACCCCGCCGCGACCTACGCCGAGCGCGCCCGCGCCGCCGTCGCCGTCGCCGTCGCTCTGCCCGTCGTCCGGGCGGACGACAGTGGCCGGTCATGGTCGTCGGACACTCGATGGGCGCCGCCTACGCCCCGCTCGTGTCGGCGACGACACCCGGGCCGCTCACCGTGCTCCTGTGCCCGGGACTCGGCCCGCCGCGGGCGGGCTTCCCCTGGCCGCCGCCCGGTGCTCACCGACCCGACTGGCCTCTCCGCGCTGCTGGACGGCCTCACCCGCCGGGCCACGCCGTGGCCGCCGTACCGGTGAGGGCGGCAAGCGCCTCGAGGAGCTCGCCGGTGTCGAGCACCCGGGCGCCGATGTCGCGACACTCGGCCAGTCCCCGCGGGTAGATCCGGGAGATCGCGTCGGCGACGACCACGACATCGAAGTCGCGCTCGCTGGCCTCGTAGACGGTCGTCCGCGGGCAGTTGGGAAAGTTGGCGCCCACCACGGCCACGGTGCCGACGCCCAGCGCGCGCAGCTCGTCGGCGAGCCGGGTCGCGTAGAACCCGCCCCACCGGGGCTTGAACAGGACCCATTCCCGCGGGCCCACCCGCTGCGTGGCGCCCGCCAACAACGCACGCTCGTCCAGCCGCACGCCACCACCTGGCGGCGCCAGCGTGGGGTGGAGCTGGCTGCCGTCGCTGCCAGGGCAGACCAGGCGCAGGCCGGCGGCGATCGAGGCGCGCCGGCAGCGCTCCGCGTTCGAGCCGTCTGGCAGGTAGAGCCGGACCNGATGAAACACCGGCAGCCCGGCCGTGCGGAAACCGGCGGCTGCGCGGGCCATCGCCGGCAGCAGGGCCTCGGTGCCCGCGATCGTGCCGGGTCCATCCGCGCGGACGAAGTCGTTCTGCACGTCAATGGTGAGCAGCGCCCACCGGTTCGGATCCACCGGCCCCCCGTCGCCCGTCGCCCGTCGCTCGTTGCCCGTCGCCGCCTCAGCCGCCACGATCGACCCTGCCCGCGGTGGCCGCAGGTGTCCAACGACGAGCGGTACTGATCGTCAGTGACGACGCTCATGGCCGGCGTCACGGGTCCGCCCCGCGATCGGCTCTACNCCAACCGCGATCGGCCCCCACGCCAGCCGCGGTCCGTCCGTGGTCGATCCGTGGTCCATCCGCCTTGTGTGGTCGATCCGCAAGCCGGCGGCCAGCGGGCGGCTGCAGATGCTCGCCGTGCGCGGCGAGCCGACCTACGACACCGCCACCGGCCAGCGCGCCGGCGAGTGCCTGCCGGTGACCTGGGTCGATATCGACCACCCCGACGCGCCGGACGCCGAGTCCCACCCCGCTTCGATGTACAGCCAGGGTCGGACCCGCGGCGGCGCCCGCTTCCTCGGCCTGGAGGGCGCCGACTGGGCCGGCGGCCAGCTCACCTTTGTCGCCTCCAGGCCGGGGACGCCGAGGAGGGGACGGTGTGGACCTACCGACCCACCGGTCTGCACAGTCATCACCGGCCCCTGGGGCACCCTCGCCTACTAGCCGGTTCTGGGCGTGGATATCGGTGATGGCCGCCCCTTGGGGCTTCTGCTCGGACGGGGGGAGCACCGATGTCGCCAGGCTGGCGGGATGGCGATCGGTCGGAGCGAAGGCCGGCGCCGCTGCTACGGCGGTAGGTCATCGCACCTCCACCGTCCTCTGACTCGCCGGGACTCCGCACGGATCCGCGCGGATGTCCGGCCAGGCTCGATCTTGACGCCACCGGAGTCCCGTCACTCCGTGATGCGCCGTCGGCGAGGGATTCGACCGCGGGGCGGGGCAGGCGTCGGGTGGGGGGCTGGGCCGACCACCCCTTGTCAGGTGGCGCTGGTGAGGAGGTCGGGTGGGTGGGTGTAGGGGTTGCGGCGGGGTGTCTGGTGGGG
>NZ_LJFZ01000011.1:0-133010 GCF_001420875.1 Frankia sp. AvcI1
GACCCTCACGCACCAGGGCCTGGGCCAGGATCGTCGCGGTGGTGGTGCCGTCACCCGCGACGTCGTTGGTCTTCTTCGCGACTTCCTTGACGAGCTCCGCACCGATCTTCTCGTACGGGTCCTCGAGCTCGATCTCCTTGGCGATGCTCACACCGTCGTTGGTGATCGTGGGGACGCCCCACTTCTTCTCCAGAACGACGTTGCGACCCTTCGGANCGAGCGTGACCTTGACCGCATCGGCCAGCTGGTTCATGCCGCGCTCCAGGCCGCGCCGAGCCTCCTCATCGAAGGCAATGATCTTCGGCATGGTTTCTGGGTCCTCCCAGTGGGATGGCAGGTTCGATGGCCTGGCCACAACGACGCCCGCGACGGACGGCTCCCNCCGGCTCCGACCTCGGTGCAACCACCGTGGACGCCGGGCGGAACGGNCAGCCTCGCCGTTTCAGCCTTGGCACTCCCTAGGTGAGAGTGCCAAGTCCTGTTTAGCACTCGGCATGGGAGAGTGCAAGCTCGCCGCCGCTTCTCCGTGTTGCGCACCGCGGCCTCCACGGCCCGCTGCGCGACCGGGCGCGGCACGGCGACGCCCCCGGTCAGGCCGCGTGGCAGGGCCGCGACGCGCCGGCTGCCGGCCCGGTGTCGGCCAGCCGACAGGCCGCGGCATCGGCGCCGGGCGCCGGGGCGGTCAGTGTCGCCGAGGCCGGCGGGGTCAGTCGTCGCCGAGGCCGGCGGCCTCGAAGGCACGCAGCGACGGCTTGATGGTGGCCGTCGGGCCGCCGGTCTCGACCAGCGGGTCGAGGGTCTTCAGCCCGTCGCCGGTGTTGTAGATGACGGTCTCGGCGGCCGGGTCGAGCAGACCCTCGCGCAGCAGGCGGCGCAGGTTCGCGACCGTGACGCCGCCGGCGGTCTCGCCGAAGATGCCCTCGGTACGGGCCAGCAGCCGCATGCCCTCGAGGATCTCGTCGTCGCTGACGTCCGTGATCGCACCGCCGGTGCGGCGGGCGACGTCGAGGGCGTACGGGCCGTCGGCCGGGTTGCCGATGGACAGCGACTTGGCGATCGTCGACGGTCGCACCGGGGCAACCGTGTCGACCCCGCGGGCGAACGCCGCGGCCACCGGGTTGCAGCCGGCGGCCTGCGCGCCGAAGACCCGGTACGGCGTCGGCTCCACCAGGCCCAGCTTGCCGAGCTCGCCGAACGCCTTGTCGACCTTGGTCAGCAGGGAGCCGGACGCGATCGGCACGACGACCTGCTCGGGAAGCCGCCAGCCGAGCTGCTCGGCGACCTCGTAACCCAGCGTCTTGGAGCCCTCGGCGTAGAACGGGCGGACGTTGACGTTGACGAACGCCCACTCGTACTCGCCGGCCAGCTCGCTGCACAGCCGGTTGACGTCGTCGTAGTTGCCCTGGATCGCGACGAGGGTCCCGCCGTACACGCCGGTGGAGACGGTCTTGCCGGCCTCCAGGTCGTGCGGCACCAGCACCACCGAGCGCAGCCCGGCCCCGGCGGNGTGCGCGGCCACGGACTGGGCGAGGTTGCCGGTCGAGGCGCAGGCCACCGTGGTGAAGCCGAGCTCGCGGGCGGCGCTCAGCGCCACCGAGACGACGCGGTCCTTGAACGAGTGCGTCGGGTTGGCGCTGTCGTCCTTGACGTAGAGGGTCTTCATCCCCAGCTCGGCGGCCAGGCGCGGGGCCGGGCGCAGCGGCGTCCAGCCGGCGCCGAGCGACACCCGGCGCGCCGGGTCGTGCCCCGCGGGCAGCAGGCCGACGTAGCGCCACAGGTTGGCCGGCCCACGCTCGATGGACTCCCGGGTGACCCGGCCGAGCAGGTCGGGGTCGTAGGAGATCTCCAGCGGGGCGAAGCACTCCACGCACACGTGGGACGGGGAGAGGGGGTAGGTGGCGCCGCAGTGGCGACAGGACAGTCCGACCGCGGGGTTCGCGACGTCGAGGGCGGGAGTGTCGGCACGCTCGGGCGCGAGAGTCATGAAGAAGCTCCTCATCTTTCCCGGGGCAACCTGCCACGGGTCGGAATTAGCACCTGCCACGCATCGGATGCGGGTGGTTGCCGGGGCTTCACTGGGCCGTTCCCTCTGCCCCTCTGGATGAGCCAGATGAAGTTGTCTGTCCGTACTGTAGACCGAGTGCCGGAGATCGTGCACCGGTGTTTCGTGGTTCACGCTCATGAGATCGTGTTTCGTCGGGTGCGGCCCGCCGCGGCCCCACAATGTTCATCGACGTTCCTCGGCGCCCCGGGCACGGTCACCGGGGCCGGGCACGTCCACCGGCACCGGGAACGCCGGACCGCGTCCGGCGACCGCCGCTCGCGCCCGGTGCCCGGGCGGTCGGTGCCGGCGGGCCGACCCACCTTGCAGACCAGGGAGTCCGTGACAGTGAGTATTCGCGTCGTCTACACCGATCTCGACGGCACGATGGTCGGCCCGAAGGGCTGCTTCTTCCGCGCCGAGGGCGGGGCGATCACCCTGGACCCGGCGCAGGCGCTCGCCGAGCTGCACGCGGCCGGCATCGCGCTGGTGCTGGTCAGCGGCCGCACTCGGCCCCAGCTCGTCGAGGCGGCGCAGATCTTCGGCGCGGACGGCTTCATCGGGGAGCTCGGCGCCATCGTCGGCTGGAACGACGGGCGGGACAGCGAGATCCTGCGCGGCGCCATGCCGCCGGACTTCGACCAGGTCCCCGCGTCGCTGCTCGACCGGCTGATCGAGAACTACCCGGGCCGCCTGGAGCTGCACACCCCCTGGCACGCCGGCCGCGAGGTCGACGTCATGCTCCGCGGTCGCATCGACGTCCCCGAGGTCGACGGCTGGCTCGCCGAGACCGGTTTCGCCTGGTTGAGCATGCGTGACAACGGTCTGATCTCGCCCGCCCACATGCCCGGGCTGGGCGTCGCGCCGCACGTCTACCACCTCGTCCCCGACGGGGTGGGCAAGGGCGACGCGGTGGCCTACGACCTCAAACGGCGCGGCGTGTCCCCGGCCGAGGCGATCGCGATCGGCGACTCGGCCAGCGACCTGGCGATGGCCCCGCATGTCGGCCGCATGCACCTGGTCGCCAACGCGCTTCGCCACCCCGACATCACCGCCCTGCTCGAGCGGTACGACAACGTCACCGTCGAGGCGGGCACGGTCGGCGCGGGGTGGGCGAGCGCCGTGCGCACGGCCGTCGCCGCCTGACCCGCTCGCCGGCAGCGCCCCTCCTGTTCCAGGCGCGTTCGCAGGCGGTTCGATGCTGGTTCACGGCCGGTCCGATGCTGGTTCACGGCCGGTCCGACGCCGGTTCAGGGAGGGTTCGCCCGGTGTTGGCCGACCGGACGGTGTTCGGACACCGGACGGACGATCTCCGGCCATATCCGCCGGAATCCGCGCCGGATGGCCGCGGTGTGGCCGGCGGTCCGGCCTGGAAGGCCGCCCGGATGGCCTACCCTCCGNAGTGTGCAGCGGACGCGGGAAGCCGAGCAGGGCACGTCGGGGGGTCCTTCACCGCTGGGGACGGCGCGGGTGCTGGTCGCCTCCAACCGGGGGCCGGTCGCCTTCGCCACCGGTGACAGCGGGGAGCTGGTGCTGCGCCGGGGGGCGGGCGGGCTGGTCAGCGGTCTGGGGCAGGCGGCGGCCGACGCCCCGCCCGACGCCCTGCCGATGGTCTGGGTGTGCGCCGCGCTCGGCGACGCCGACCGGCGCGCCGTGCGCGCCGCACCGGCCGGCCGGCTCGACCTCGCCGGCCACGACACCGGCGGCACGGCCGTGCGGATGCTCGACGTCGACCGGGTCGTGTTCGACCGGGCCTACAACGCGGTCGCGAACCGCATCCTGTGGTTCATCCAGCACCTGCTCTACGCCCCGGCCTCGNAGCCGGTGTTCGACCCGTCGTTCCGCCGCGACTGGGCGGCCTACGAGGCGTACAACGCGATGTTCGCCGAGGCGCTGGCGCACGAGGCCGCTCCGGGCGCCTCGGTGCTCGTCCAGGACTACCACCTGACCCTCGTCCCCGGGCAGCTGCGCCGGCTGCGCCCGGACCTGCGCATCGGCCACTTCAGCCACACCCCGTGGGCGCCGCCGGAGTACTTCCGGATGCTGCCCGACGACGTCGGCGAGCAGATCCTGCGCGGCATGCTCGGCGCCGACCGGCTGGGGTTCCTCACCGACGCGTGGGCCGACGCCTTCACCGAGTGCGCCCGCGGTCTGCTCGGCGTGCGGGTCGAGGGACGCTCGATCACGGTGGCGCCGCCCGCCGGGGCCGCGGGAGCCGGGCACACGGTGCGCATCGGCGTGCACCCGCTCGGCGTCGACGCCGACGAGCTGCGCGACCGGGCCGACGCGTCCGACGTCGCCGCCCGGGCCGCGGAGCTCGTCGAGCTGGCCGAGGGCAGGCGCCTGATCGTCCGGGTCGACCGCACCGAGCTGTCCAAGAACATCGTGCGCGGCCTCGCCGCCTACCGCGAGCTGCTGCGGACCCGCCCGGAGTGGCGCGGCAAGGTGATGCACCTCGTCTGCGCCTACCCGTCGCGGCACGACCTGCCGGAGTACCGCGAGTACACGGCCGCGGTGCAGCGGCTCGCCGCGGAGATCGAGGACGAGTTCGCCACCGACACGTGGCTGCCGCTGCGGTTGGAGATCACCGACGACTACCCGCGGTCGATCGCCGCGCTCTCGCTGGCCGAGGTGCTCGTCGTCAACCCGATCCGGGACGGGATGAACCTCGTCGCGAAGGAGGGGCCGGTCGTGTCGCGGCGCGACGCCGTGCTGGTGCTGTCCCGGGAGGCGGGGGCCTGCGCGGAGATGGGCAGGGCTGCACTGGTGATCAATCCGTTCGACATCCAGGCGACGGCGCAGGCCCTGCACGCGGCGCTGACGATGCCCGCGGCCGACCGCCGGCGCCGCGCCGGCGAGCTCGCCGCCGTGGCGGGCCGGCTGCCACCGCGGGTCTGGTTCACCGACCAGCTCGACGCCCTCGCCGCCGACCGCCCCGACGCACCGATCAGCCGCCGAGACGCTCGATGAGCACCTCCAGCAGCGCGACCATGCCCGCGGGACCGCCGACGACCAGGTCGGCGCGCTCCCGCAACACGGCGGGGACCTCGGGGCTGTCGCTGCACACCGAGATGCCGGGCAGCCCGCCCGCCCGCATCTCGTCGACGGCGGAGAAGGCGGGCAGGTCGCCGTAGTCGTCCCCGGCGACGAGCACCGAGCGTGCTCCGCGGGCGGCGACGAGCTCGCGCAGCGCGCCCCCCTTGTCGTGGCCGGGCGGGCGCAGCTCCAGCACCTTCTTGCCGGGGGCGGCCTCCAGCCCGTGCTCCTCGGCCAGCGTCGTCAGCGCCGGGGCGAGCGCGGCCAGCGCCGCGTCCGGGTCGGCGGTGCGGCGCACGTGCACGACGAGCGCCTGGTGCTTGTCCTCGACGACCGTGCCGGCGGGGGCGTCGCGCAGCAGCTCGGGCAGCGCGGCGCGGACGGCGGCCACGCCCGGCAACGGCTCCGGGCTGGTGATCGCCCGGGACTGCGAATCCCACCGCTGCAGTCCGTACTGGCCGAGGATGACCAGCTCGCCGAGGTCGGAAAGCTTCTCCAGCCCGGTCAGCTCCAGCAGCGCGTCGACCGGCCGCCCGGTGATGATTGCCAGCGTGCCCACCGCGCGGGAGATGCGGCGCAGTGCCTCGATCGCCCCGGGTGCGGGGACGGCGTCGGCCGGGCGGGCGACGATCGGGGAGAGCGTGCCGTCGTAGTCGAGGGCGATCAGCGCGCGGTCGGGCGCGGTGAGCAGGGCGGCGAGCCCGGCACCCCCGGCGGGGGTGCGGGGCGCTGGCGTGCTGTGCGGGGCGGAATCGCTCACGGAGCCTTCCCGGGGTCGATGTCGTCGATGGTCGAGGGCCGGCGGACATTCCCACCGGGGGATGTCTCAGGCGGGACGATCACTGATCATTTTTCCGGGTCGGCGGGGAAGTCGCGAGTGATGACGAGGATCAGGGTGTCGGTGGAGACGATCCTCGTCTGCGAGCGAGGGACGATCTTCTCGATGCCCGGGACGGCGTCCTTGAGCGCCTGGGCGGCCGCGGCGTCGTCGTCGTCGTAGAACACCGTCGAGACCGGCACGTTGTAGACCGACTGGAAGTTCCCGGTCCGCTCGACGGTGAACCCGGCCGCCTCGACCCGCCCGGCCGCGACCTCCGCGAGGCCGGAGACCCGGGAGTTGTTCAGCACGACCACCGGCGCCGTCACGGTGGGCCGGTGGCTCTGCGCTGCCGGCGGCGGCGCGGGTGTCGGGGACGGCGGGCGCTCGGCGGGCGGCGTCGTCGCGGCCGGGCTCGGGCGGCGGGTCGGCGAGGCCGCGGGCGTCGTGCGGTGCGCCGAGGCCGACGGGCTCGGGCCGGCGTCGTCCGGGGTGTGGGCGGGCGCCGCGACCGGCTTCGGCCGCTCGGGGTCGGACGAGCCGTTGACCAGGTTCACCAGCAGGATGCCCGCGAGCACGGCGAGGACGGCGACGGCCCCCGCCGCCACGGCGTGCAGCCGGTCCGCGCGCCGGCCCGGGGGGCGGCGTCGCGGTGGCGCGCTCGTGCCATGCGTCATGCGGAGCTCTACTCCTCGTTCCGGTCCCGGCGGCCGGACCTGGCGGCCCGGCGCTGCTCGCGCAGCCGGCGCAGCCGCCGGACGAGCATCGGATCGGTGATCAGCGCCGCGTCCGAGTCGATCAGTCGATTGAGGATCTGGTAGTAGCGGGTCGAGGACAGGCCGAACTCGGCGCGGATCGCCTCCTCCTTCGCCCCCGGATGACGCCACCAGCCCTGCTCGAAGCGAAGAATGCGACGGTCGCGGTCGGACAGCTCCGCGGCCGGGGTGCTCGTCCGCCCGGGTTCCTCGGGCGGCAGGGGTTGAGCTGCCTGCACAGCGGGACCTCCTCGGGACGCATCCGGGATGACGAGCGCGGTCGGGCGCGGTCACGCCACGCCCGGTATGGTTCGCCGCCCACTATTTCATCCTGTGGGTCCGACATCCCCGGTCGTCTCCGGGAACACACGTTCCGGCCGATGACCGCCACCCGAGCTCGTTGCACACCGGGCCGAGCCGATTGCGGTGCGTTCTGCGCGGTCCGGGTCCGCGGACCGTGCGCACCGTGCCGCCCGGCGGCCGATGGCTACGCTGGACCGGTGAGCCGGCGATTCACCCGCACCACGGAGGACTTCGACTGCCTCGTCTGTGGGACCGCCGTGCGCGGCGACGGATACACCAACCACTGCCCGGCCTGCCTGTGCTCGCGCCACGTCGACGTGCATCCCGGCGACCGCGCGGCCGCCTGCGGTGGGGTGATGCGCCCGGTGGCCGTCGAGGCCCGCACGCATGACGTGATGCTCACCCACGCCTGCGAGCGCTGCGGTCACCGCCGCCGAAACCGCACCGCGCCGGCCGACGACCGCGACGCCCTGCTCGCCGTCGCCGCCGCGGCGGCCCAGGCGGCGGTGTTCCCCGACGCGGCCCGGTCGGGAGGCGGTTCGGTCGGGAGGCGGCCCGGTCGGGAGGCGGCCGGGTAGGGCAGCCGCGCGAGTTGCCGAGAGATCGCACGATCGGTGGCCTTGACCGTGGTCACCCTCGGCAACTCGGCGACCGGCACCGTCCGGTGGCAGTCCCGGACATCCCGGGATGCCGCCCGGCGCGGCCCGTTCCGGTGCCGGCGCGTCACCTCGCGCCGGCGGGCGTCCCGCCGGTCGGATCTGAGCCCGGACGAGCGGGTCCCGTCCTCGGGGGTCGGCGTGGGGGAGGGGACGGGTCGGTGTCAGGTGGGAACGGCGTGTCGGCCGTGGGCCGCTCGGGGGNGTCGCGGGTCGCTCAGGGGTAGAGGCCGCGCGTCTGGTGGGCCTCGGCGACCCGGCTCACCCCGATGATGTGCGCCGCGGCGCGCATGGTGACGCCCTGGGTGGTGGCAAGCATCGCCACCTCGCCGTAGGCCCGCTCCATCAGGGTCCGCAGCCGGTCGTTGACCTCGTCCTCGGACCAGAAGTAGGCCTGCATGTCCTGCACCCACTCGAAGTACGAGACCGCGACGCCGCCGCCGTTGGCGAGGATGTCCGGCACGACCATCACGCCCCGGTCCTCCAGGATCCGGTCGGCGTCCGCCGTGACCGGGCCGTTGGCGCCCTCGACGATGATCTTTGCCTTGATCCGGTCCGCGTTCTCGATGGTGATGACGCCTTCGAGGGCCGCGGGGACCAGCACGTCCACGTCGAGTTCGAGCAGGTCGTCGTTGGTGAGCGTGTCCGTGCCCGGGAAACCGACGACGGTCTCCGCCCCCTCGGCGAGGTGGCGGATCAGCGCCGCCGGGTTGAGGCCCTGCGGGTTGTAGACGCCGCCCTTGACGTCCGAGACGGCGACGACCTTGCAGCCGGCGTCGTGCAGGTACTGGGCGGCGAGCGCCCCGACCTTGCCGAAGCCCTGGATGGCGACGGTCGTGTCGTACGGGTCCCGCCCGGTCTGGCGCAGGGCGGCGAACAACGCGAGCTNNACGCCGCGGCTGGTCGCCCCGGCCCGCCCGGCGGAGCCGCCGATCGACAGCGGTTTNCCGGTCACGACGCCGGTCGCGGTGTAGCCGGTGTGGGCGGAGTAGGTGTCCATGATCCAGGCCATGGTCTGCTCGTCGGTGCCCACGTCGGGGGCGGGAATGTCCTTCTCCGGCCCGATCAGGGGGACGAGCTCGGCGGCGTAGCGCCGGGTCATGCGCTCGCGCTCCTGGCGGGACAGCAGCGCCGGCTCCACGGCGATGCCGCCCTTCGCCCCGCCGTAGGGGATCCCCATCAGCGCGCACTTCCAGGTCATCCACATCGCCAGTGCCTTGACCTCGTCGAGGTCGCAGCTGGGGTGGAAGCGGATGCCGCCCTTGCCGGGGCCGCGGGCGAGGTTGTGCTGGACCCGGTAGCCGGTCAGCACCATCAGCGATCCGTCGTCACGCAGCAGTGGCACGCTGACGGTGATCNCCCGGCGGGGCGTGCGGAGCAGTTCGTGCAGTCCGTCGTCGAGGCCCAGATGACGAGCCGCGTTCCCCAGTTGAACGCAGGCCGTGTCCCATGCTGAGCCGGATCCGAGGATCACAGGCACCTCCGCGGCGCGTTTCGAGCCACCCTCTGCCGCCGAACGCGCCGCCGGGTTCGTCGGCCACGGCGCGCTCCGTTGCGCACCGTGGCAGTGACTCGATATGGCGCAAACAATAGGTGACGGCAGAGGCCCTCCGCCCGGCGCCTCGAGGGCGCGCCTCGGGCCGCCCGAACGGGCGGGTACGGTCGCGGGCGTGCGCCCGGATCAGTCGGCCCCGTCCGCCGGGGCGCCCCGCCCGCCCGCCCCGCGGGCGACCGCCGCCGCCGGCCGGGCAGCCACATCCCGGACCGGTCCGGGGGCACCCCGATCGGCCGCCCGCCGGTTGTGGGGCGGCTGGCTGCTCACTCGCACCCTGCTCGTCGCCGGCGTCCTGACCGGCCAGACGTTCGGTGCTCAGCAGACCGTCCTCGGTGATGTTCGGATCTACGCCGGCTGGGCGCACGATCTCGGCCACGGCGGNGGGCTGCCCGTCGGCGACGACCGCTGGCAGTACCCGCCCGGGGCGGCGGTCGCGCTGGTGCTGCCGGAGCTGGCTCACACCCTTTCGGCGGTGCCCTATCGGGTGGCGTTCGTCGTGCTGACGCTCCTCGCCGACCTCGCCGTGACCGCCGCGTTGGCGCGGCGCGACCGTGGCGCGGCGTTGTTCTGGGTGCTTGGGATCACCGCCCTGGGCCCCGTGGCGCTGGCCCGGTTCGACCTGCTTCCGGCCGCGGCGGGGCTCGCCGCGGTGCTCGCCGTGTCGCGGGCCCGGTTCGGCCGCGCCGGCTTCCACCTCGGCGTGGGGACGCTGCTCAAGGTGTGGCCGTTGCTGCTGCTGGTCGCGATTCCGGCGCCGGCAGGCTCCCCGGCCCGGTGGCCGGCCCGGCTGCGGGCGGGGGCGGCCCGGCTGGCCGGCGGGTTGGCGGGCGCGGTGGGGCTGCTTGCCGCCGTCGTCGCGCTGACCGGCTGGTGGCGCGACATCCTGGGCTTCCTCGGCGCGCAGCAGGCCCGCGGGCTGCAGATCGAGGCGGTGGCCGCGACGCCGTTCGTCGTCGCCCACATGCTCGGCGGCCCGGCGCCCGCCTACTCCTACGGCTCCCTGCAGTTCGGCGGTTCGGTGGCCCGCGCCGTCGCCACCGCGTGCAGCCTCGTCGAGGGCGTCGTCATCGTCGCGGCGGCGGCGTGGTGGTGGACGCGGGGCCGCCGGCCGGCGGCCGGACCCGCCCGGACGGGTGACGCGGCGGACATGCCGGACGAGACCTTCAGGGCCCCGACGGGCGAGGCCCGCATGGTCTCGACGGGCGGCGGTGGCGAGGACCCGCGGGCGATGGCCGGGACGCTCGCCGGGCGGGCCCTCGCGCTGGTCGTCGTGGTCGTCGTGACAGCCCGGGTGCTCAGCCCGCAGTACCTCGTGTGGATCCTCGCGCTGGTCGCCGCTGGCCTGGCCGTCGCCCCCGCGGCCGCGTCGGACGCCGGGGCCGCCGGGGGTGGCGGGGGTGGCGTCGGGGCCGCCGGGGGTGGCGTCGGCAGCGCGCCGGCGCCGGGGCTCGGCGGCCGGCCGTGGGGCCTGCCCGGTCGCCTGCCGGTGGCGCTGCTGGCCTGCGCCGCGCTGACCCAGCTCATCTATCCGTGGCGGTACAACGACGTCATCCAGGGTCGGATCGTGCTGAGCCTGTTGCTGGTCGGACGCAACCTCGGTCTGCTCACGGTGTGCTGGTGGGCGGTGCGGGCCGCCGCCGGGCCGCCACCAGCGCGGTCGCGACCCCGGCCCCCACGGCGAGCGCGGCGACCGTGACCAGGGCGGCGATCCCGGCGGGACCGAGCAGCCGCCAGGTGGCCGCGAGCGGCGAGAGGGTCGCGAGGCACAGCCAGGCGGAGGTCACGACCAGCGCGGCGACCGTGCGTCCCGCGGCCGTGCCCGGCAGCCGTCCCGTCCGTCGCCCGCCCGGGGCGCCGCCGGTCGTCAGGATCGCGAGCGGCGTCAGGCACAGCGCCAGGTACCAGGGGTAGACCACCGGATTGCCGAGCGCCACGGCCAGCCCGCCGAAGCCGACGACGACCAGGTCCGGCCGCCGGTCGGCGAACGCCCGCAACGCGCGATCGCCCCCCGTCGTGCCGGGGCCGGCGGGTGCCTCGGAGGAGCGGCGCCAGGCGCGCACGGCGAGGGCGCCGACGACGGCCGCCGCGGCCGCCAGGCACAGCGTCCGGGTCACCCGCTGCGTCGCCCCGTCCGCGGGATGCACGCCGAGCAGCGCGAGCACGCCGTCCGCCGCCGCCGCGAGGACCGCGGCGGGAGCGATGCCGGTGGTCAGGGTGCCCGAGGTCGACAGCGCGTGGATCCAGGTCGGGCCGAAGCCGGCGGCGGCGATGCTCAGGGCCGAGGCGACGGCGACGGCGACCGCGTCGGCGGCGAGACGCACGACTGCCGCCCGTACCGGTCGCGGCGCCCGCCGCGCGGCCAGCAGGTGGGCCAGCACCAGCCAGCCGACGCAGAGCAGGGCGGTCGCCTTGACGTTGCCGGCGAGGCCCGCCAGTCCCGTCGCGGCGGCGCCCGGCAGGGTCCCGTGTCCCGCCACGCGCGGGACGCGGTCGAGCACGAGGGCGGCGACGACGAGCGCGGCGGCGAGCGCGTCGAGGTGCGCGCCGCCCACGAGGTGGATGACGACGACGGGGTTCGCCGCGACCAGGACCGCGACCGCGCGGCGCCGGCCCGGCTCGGACCCGGCGAGGAGCAGCGACAGGCAGATCAGGGCGATCGTGGCGAGCACGGCGATCACCCGGAGAACCGCGATGGTCCCCGCCGGGCCACCGCCGATGGCCGCCGCGGCCTTCTCGACCGCGACCGCGGCACCGCCGTAGGGGGTGTGGGTGTGCCACCACCGCGGGTCGACGGCTCGGACGAAGGCCTGGCCGGATCCGTCCGACGCGCCGGCCGTCAGCAGGGTGGCCACCCCGTGGGTCGCCGGGTCCAGGCCGAGCCTGGCCAGCTCCCCCTGGGCGGCGTAGGCGTAGACGTCCCGGCTGAACAGCGGCGGCCCGACGGCGAACGGCAGNCTCCAGGCGGCGGCGGCGGCGAGCCCGGTGCGGGTGGACACCCGCCCGGCGGCCATCGCGCGTACCAGGAGAACCCAGCACAGGCACAGCGTGATGACGCTGAGCGCGGACAGTCCGGCCAGAACGCCCCTTGCCGTCTCCGTCGGCGGGGTCGATGGGAGAATTCCCCACCAGGACGAGGGGTCGGTGACGTTCGGATCGCGTGGGCCGAGCCACCCCTCGGCCAACATGGCCGCGACCGCGGCGCCGGCTCCCCCGATGATCAACCAGATGACGCTGGTCGGGGGCCTGACGGCGGTCGGTCCGCGGCCGTCGTGCGCCGCCGCGTCGGTGGTGGCCGCGGCCGGCCGTTCGCCGACCGGCGGGCCGTCGGGAGATGATCGGTGGGACGCGGCGGACGGACCGTCGTCGGTGCCTTGGGAGGTCGCGGGTGACAGCGCTCGCGGCGCCCGGTTCCCCGGTCGACGCCACGCGCGGTAGCCAGCCGACGACTGTGGCCGTGGCGGTGCCGGCGGGCGAGACCGAGTCTCGCGTGGCTCCACTGCCCCAGACCCCCTTCATCGCCCTCGAGCCGCCGCGGCACCACGGGCCGGTCGTGCGTGGCCTGCTCGTCCTCGTCGCGGCCGTGCGCCGGTGGCCCTGGACGCTGACCGCGGCCCTGTGCCTGCTGTGCGTCGGGCTCGGCGTGACCGGCCCCGACACCCCCGCCCAGGAATACCGGGTGTGGCTGTTCCGCCATGGCGGGGCGGTCCTGTGGGACGATCAGTGGTACGGCGGCCACACCATACCCGGGTACAGTGTGCTGTTCCCGCCCCTGGGGGCGTTGCTCGGGGTGCAGCTGCTGGGCGCGATCTCCTGCGTCGCCTCCACGGTGATCGTGACCCGCCTGCTGCGCGGGCCGGGCCGGCGGTCGGGGCAGGACCTCGTCCTCGTCTGGTTCGCCGTGGNGACGGTGTCGAACCTCGTCGTCGGGCGGATGCCGTTCGCCCTGGGCATGGCGTTCGGCGCGCTGGCGCTGCTCGGGGCCCGTGAGCGCCGGACGAAGCTGACCTGGGCCGGCGCCGTGCTGTCGTCGCTGGCCTCGCCCCTGGCCGCCGGGTTCGTCCTGCTCGTCGGCGCCGCGCTGGTGCTGACCATCGGCTGGCGCCGCGTGCTGCCGTTCGCCGGGGCCGGGGCCGGCATCGTCGTCGCGCTGGCGTTCCCCGAGGACGGCTACCAGCCGTTCCCGGCGCTGACCTTCCTGTCACTGCTGGCGCTCATCGCGGTGGGCCTGCTGGTCGTCCCGAGGGAGGCCCGGGCGATCCGTCACGGCCTGCTGCTGTGGGCCGCCGCGGCGGCGGTGTTCTTCTTNATCCCCTCCCAGGTCGGGGGGAACATCACCCGGCCGGCGACGCTGCTGGCCGGCCCCGCGGCGGCGCTGCTGCTCGCCGACCGCCGCCGGGTGCTCGCGATCGTCGCGATCCCGCTGATCGGCTGGCAGGTCGGCCCGATCCACGGCGCGCTGCTCACCCAGGGCGATCCGTCGTCGTCCGCCGGGTACTACACCGAGCTGCTCGACTACCTCGACCGCGGCGCGCCCGTGCCGGCCGGCCGGGTCGAGGTGCCGTTCACCCGCGCCCACTGGGAGGCGCGTTTCGTGGCGCCGAGCGTGCCGATGGCCCGGGGCTGGCTGCGCCAGCTCGACAGCAAGTACAACGCGCTGTTCTACGACGGCAGCCTCGACGCCGAGACCTACCACGAGTGGCTGCTCGCCCGGGGCATCCGCTACGTCGCCCTGCCCGACGTGGAGCTCGACCCGTCCGCCGTCGCGGAGGCGAAACTACTGCGGGCGGGCCTGCCCTACCTCGAACTCGCCTGGGCGAACCCGCACTGGAAGGTCTGGCTCGTCACCGACTCCGCCGGTCTGGTGCAGGGGCCGGCGAGCCTCACGGAGCTCGGGGTGAGCTCGGTGGCCGTGCGCTTTCGCACTCCGGGGATCGCCACCGTGCTCGTCCACTACACGCCCTACTGGCGGTTGTCGGAGGGCAGGGCGTGCGTGTTCCGCGCCGCCGGCGGCTGGACGGGCATTCTCACCGAGGCGTCCGGGCCGGTGCGGCTGTCCGCCCGACTCTCGGTCGACGGCCTGACCCGGGCCAGCGCCCTGGACTGCCCCGTGGACCAGCGCATCTCCTGACCCCGGCCGTGGCCACTCGGCGAGCTGCTCGGGGGTGAACGCACCGGCGGATCCGGAGCAGGCGACGATCGTGGCAGAGATCCTGGTGTCCTTCCGCTCGCGGACGAACGAGTCACATACCGCGAAGTCGGCCCGCAGCAGCGCGGCGGAGCGTCGCCGCAGCTCGTCATGTTCGAGGATCTGTGCCGTAGGACCGCCGAAGCGGGCCGCGGCGCGTAGCGCCCTCCGGCGGCACCGGCGCGGCAGCCGGCGACTCCGGTCGGGATGCCAGCCGCCGAGCATCCGCCCACCGCCCCAGGTAGGCCGACAGCAGGACCAACCCCCCTCCCGTGAGTTGGGTGGGGCCGAGATTCTCGCTCAGGAGCACGACGGCGAAGACCGCTGCGAAGAACGGCTCGGTGGACATCATGAGACCGACCCGGGTCGGGGAGGACGCCCGCGCGGCATAGAGCTGGGTCAGGAAGGCGAAGGCGGTGCCCGCCACGCCGAGGTACGCGATGACCAGCCAGGCCTCGCCGGGCAGGTGCGTCGCCTCGTGGACGGACCGGCCCGGCCGGAACAGGGAGACCAGCAGACCCCCGCACGCGACGACCCAGAGTTCGACGCCGGTGACGCGCAGCAGCGAGATGTCCCGGCCCTTCGACTGCGAGCTGAAGAGCACGATCTGGACGGCCCGGATCAGCGCGGCCCCCAGAATGATCAGATCTCCCCCGCGCACGGTGAAGCCCCGATCCAGGGTGAGCAGCGCGCACCCGNCCAGGGACACCAGCGTCAGCGGGTAGGTAACCCGGGCGATCCGTGCCCGGAGGAAGGTCCTCTCGATCAGGGGGACGAGTATCACCGACAGTGAGATGAGAAAGCCCGCGTTGGAGGCGAGGGTGTGACGGACACCCAGCGTCTCGAGATACAGGATCCCGAACAGCAAACAGCCGAACAGGGCTCCGATCGACATCTCCTGGCGGGTCAGACCACGCCATGCCCGCGGTGCCAGGACGACGATGGTCGACGCTCCCATCGCGAACCNCAGAAACAGGAAGGCGGGGACGGAGATGAACCGCCCTGACCACTGCATCGCCACGTAGGTTGAGCCCCACACCACCGCTACGCCCAGCACGCCCAGATCTGCCAGCCAGGCAGTGCGGCCATGTTCGGCCGCGACCGGTGGTGCGGGGGCGGTCGCGGCGCGGCCTGTCGGTGCGGGCCGGCTCGCCGCGAGCCCGCCGACGTCGGCGGCGAGGCTGCGCACCGCGGTGCGCCGTCGGCTGGCGCTGTCAGGCGTGCTCGACGGCATATCCCACCTCACCTCGGTCTCGACCACGAAGTGATACGTGTCGACCAGATACACATGATTCTGCCGCATGTGGGCTCCGGAAGGCTGGTTCAGCGAGAATACGAGTGAATCAAAGTAGGCGTATTGGTTTATGGTCAGCCGCAATCGGGCCGGTAAAGTGAATGTGAGCTACGTCATACTCTTGGTCTCGGGCGTCTGCTGACTGCGGGCAGATCTCGTTTTGCTGTCAGACGGATCAGGGTCGCGTACACCGAGAAAACTTCTTGCGGCCGGGTGCGGGGTATGGCCGATGAAAAGTCGTGTTCGGGCCGCCTGCGTTACTCGCCGACGGCGCAGTGCCGGCGGCTACCGAACCGGGCAGGTGTCGGAAGTCAGGTCGGATCCTCCAGGCGGACGATGCGCAGCCCCGCGTGGGCGAGGATCGCCGGCAGGCTGCGGATGACGTCGCGGTCGCGATCCCGGTCGATCTCGGACAGCGCCGACCAGTCGACCATCGCGGGGTGGCGCCGGTCGGCCCCGTCCTGGTGGGTCGGCCCCAGGGCGAAGCCCTTCGCCTCCCGCTCCCGGCGCCACCGCTCGTGCTCCTGCTGGGCGAGCTCGTCGATCTCCCCCACGGTGAACGCGAAGTCGGCGTCAGCCTCTCCGGCCGGCATCAGCATCAGCGCCTGCGCCCNCAGGACCTCCCCGAACTGGGCGGCCTGCGCCCGGTTGGAGTCGCGCAGGTCGTCCGGCAGGTCCGCCCACGCCACCATCGCCCGTCTGGACCCCATCGCGTTGCCCCGGCGGCGTTCCGTGTCCAGGTAGCGCTCGTGGNTTGCCCGGGCGAAGCGTTCGATGAGGTCGGTGTCGCCGAGGTCGAGGGGAAGCGCCTCGTCGTTGACGGCGAAGAAGCGCACGCCCCCCTGGAGGTCCTCCAGCAGCGGCCCCGGCAGCGGGGTCGCGGGGCGGGGAAACGTCGGCCGGCCGAAGACGTCCTGCAGGCTGCGCTGGCGTCCGGTGCGCACGATGACCGTGGTCCGCGCGACGCCGAACCGGCCGTTGAGGGCCTGGGCGGCGTCCAGCCCGTACAACAGCGCCCGTTCCTCGTCGCTCTGGCAGACGTAGACGAACTCGGGCGGCTCCTGCGGACCATCCGCCTGCGTGACGGCCGGCGGCAGCTCGCCGTGCGGGGTGTCGTGCGCGGTGAGCGCGACGCGGGCCAGGGCGGGCTCCCGGGCGCGCAGCGCGGCGAGCTTCTCCTCGGCCGCCGGATCGGCCACGGCGATGGGCAACAGCGGCCCGGACGCGCCGGCCAGGGACCGCCAGCGGCGGGCCAGCTCCATCACCAGGGCGCGGCCGAGGCCGGACAGCCCGAGCACGACCAGCGGCGCCGGCGCGACGGTCGGCGCCGCGCCGGGCTCCGGGGCGGCCCAGCTCGGCGGGTACCGGTTGAGCAGGGCGTGCGCGCCGAGCACCTCGACGGCGAAGAAGTCCAGCCGGAACCCGCTGTCGTCGTTCAGCCCGATCCGCCGGGCGCGCAGGTGCGGGATCAGGGACAGGTCGCCCACCTGGGCCAGGCAGCGCAGCGGCTGCTCCACCCGGTCGGCGGCGAGGCGCCGGGCGGCCAGCGCGATCGCCAGGTTCGACGAGGTGTCCGGCAGACAGCCGTAGACCACGTCCGCACGGGCGACGCCGGCCTTCGCCAGGACCAGCGGTTCCACCGGGTCACCGACAACCCGCAGCAGGCCGGGCGGCANCTCGGCGTCCGGATACTCCCGCTCCGCATCCTCGGCGACCAGTACCACCCGTTTGGATCGGGAGAGCTTGTCGACGAGCGCCGACGCCGTGGGGCCGGTGCCGCACACGATGACGTGATGGCGGGCGTGGCGCGCCCGGAACCGTTCGAAGCGCTGGGCGAAGATCGTGCTCACGCCGTCGGCGACCCCGACGGCCGTCGCCACCGGCGCGAGGAACCGGGCGATCTCCAGCGTCAGCGGGAACTTCCCGCCGTCCTGGAAGACCGTCCCGTCGGCGAGGAAGAGCGTCGCCGTGAAGAACACGATGTTGGGCCAGCTGAACATCGCCGGCTCGCTGCGGAAATGCCGGTACATCCCGATCAGGCCGAGGCTGAACGCGATCACCCCGAGGACGGCGAACGTCCCCAGCAGGTGGCGGCGCAACCAGCGGGCCAGCCGCCCGGCGACGAGCAGCGGCCGGGCCGCCCAGCGTTCCAGCCGGTGCCCCAGGCCGGCGCGCCCGCCCCGGCCACCGGGCGCGCCGCGGCCGATCACCGTGGCCGTCCCGGGCGGACTGCCGGGGCCGGGTCCGGGACTCCGACCGCCGACGCCGGGTGCGCCGCGGCCGGGCCGGACGCCCGACCGGGGTCACCGCGAGGTGGGCTCGGAGACCAGATCGGCGACGACGATGGTGGTGTCATCGCGGGCGCCGGCCAGCAGGGCCGCCTCGACGAGGGCATCCGCGGCCCGCTCGGGCGGCTCGGAGCCCAGCTCGCCGAGCAGCCCGTCGAGCTGCTCGGGCGTCATCACCTTGGTGATGCCGTCGCTGGCGAGGACGACCCGGTCGCCGGCCCGGACCGGCTCGCTGAAGATGTCGGCCTCGATCTCGTCGGCGAGGCCGACGGCGTTCAGCAGCGGGCCGTTGCGGATCGCGTGCGGGGTGGTCAACGCCCGCGGGCGCCCCCGGCCCGGCTGCAGCCAGACCGAGCTGTCGCCGACGTGGGCGACGGTCAGGTACTCGCCGGTGTTGTGCTGCCGGCCGAGGATGACGACGTCCAGCGTGCAGGCCATGCCCAGCCAGGTCGGTTCCTCCCTGGCGCGGGTGCGGACCACCCGGTTCGCCCGTTCCACGGCCCGGCGCAGGCCCTCCAGCGGATCCTCCGCGTACTGCGGCCGGAAGCCGGCCACCGTGGTGACGGTCAGCGTGGAGGCGATCTGCCCGGCGGCCTCCCCGCCGACGCCGTCCGAGACCGCCAGCAGGCCGTCCACGACGACGAAGGCGTCCTCGTTGGGACCGCCGCGCTTGCCCCGGCGGGTCCGGCCGGCGGCGGCCAGCCGCAGCGGGGCGGCCGTGGTCTGCTCGGGCTCGGTCGCCATCAGGTCGGCGGCCTGCTCCCGCGACGCGGCGGCCGCGACGTTGGGATAGGTCGTCGCGGTCGGCGAGCTCTCCCACCGCGGGTCGCCCACGGCCGCCCGCCCCCCAACCGGCTCCGCTCCCACCGCGGCCGACTGCGCGACGAAGGTCGTCGTGGGCGGCGCGATCGGGTAGTCGCCGGTCTGTGGGTCGTAGTAGCGGGTGGCGTCCTCCCGCTCGTCCTCGCGGGACTGGGCCTGATGCGGCGGGGCGGCGGGCGGTGGTGTCCAACCGGTCGCGTCGGGATCGCGACTGTTCTCCCCCCCGACTGGAACCTGCGTGGTCACATCCCCTCCCCACGACGCGCCCGCCTCCGGGCCGTCGCTCGGGTCGTCGGCCGTCTGTTCGGCGGGGGGGTCCGGCGCCGGCTCGGTGAAGCCCGGCACGATCCCGTCCGGCGCGGCGGCGTCGGAGCTGTCTCGCAGCGGCACCGTACCGGATCGATGCCGCTGATGGTCCAAGCCACGGCTGCGGCGTTGGCTGCCCTGCCGAACCGGCCGGTTGTTGAGAGCGAAGTAGATCACCAGGGCCACCAGCAGCACCACGATGAGCATGATTGGTACCAGCGAGCTACCCATGGCCTCCGTCCTCGCCGAACCAGTCACGATCACGCTGTCGGGACGTGTCGCCAGCCGTCTTCCTTCTTACCCAAGGGCACCGACGCACGGCGAACCCCGGGTGTGTCGCGACACCGACACAGGTGCAGGTCATTGTTCCAGACTCGACCGACCCCGAGTAGGGCGAACGGGGCAGNCGCGGTGATCGGGCCGCCCGGTCGGGCGGGATGGCGGTCGTCGCCCCTCGGCCCGGCGACCGGTGCTGTCACCGGACGACGACGAGCAGGGCGAGCACGGCGACGGCCAGGGTGAGAGCGAACACGGGGAGCCCGAAGGAGCGCCGACGGCGCCGGGTCTCGCCTCCTGCGGCGATCTCGCCGATGACCCGGGACTCGACGAAGCCGGGGAGCTCGTGGGCGGCCCGCAGGCGTGGGTCGTCCGGCAGGTAGAGCGCCACCAGTCGGCGCACGACACGTTCCAGGTCGGCGGCGTGCGTGCCGACGACGTCGTCGCCGTACCCCTCGTCGCTGTACCCCTCGTCGCGGTAGCCTCCGTCGCCGTGGCCCTCGTCGCCGCGGGCCTGCGCGTGGTCGTCGGCGCCGACGGAGCCGAAACCGTCACCGTCGCCGGCACGCAGGGCGTGGCGGAAGTACCGCTCCCCCGCAGCGCCCAGCTCCGCCGCCGAGGGCGGGCCGGGCACCATCCTGCCGTCGCGNCGAGGTGTGCCTCGGCTCCAGATCGCCTCGTACAGATCCCAGGCGTCGTCCCAGCTCGGCACGTACCGGACGAGCAGGCCGAAGACCCGGGCCGCGTCGGGTCGGCCCGACGTGCACGCGTCGAGGAACGCGACCGCCGGATCCCGCGGTGCCGCCGCGGTCGGCGGGATGCGCCTGGTGAGCTCGCCGCCGAGGGCGTGCAGTTCCGCAGCGGACGAGGTGGGCCGCCGCGACCGTGGCGCCGCGCTCGCCGCCCGGACCTCGCCACCTTCGCCGTGCACCCCCCCGGATTCCTCCTCCCCGGATGCCGCGCCCTCTCCGGATGCCTCGCCGTCGTCGCCGCGGACGTAGAGGTCCAGCACGCGAGCGACGGTGTCGACCACCTGGCGCCCGCCCGGTCGGGCCGTCGCGAGCCGCTCGAAGAAGGGTCGGGCGCCGGCCGCGAGCAGCGCGGATCCGTCGTCGTCGGCTCCCGGCGGCCCGAACCCGCCCGGCTCGGCCGCCACGGCGGCGGCGATGGCATACCGGACGTCCTCGGCTCCGTGCCAGCCCGGGGCGTACAGGACGAGTATCCGGAAGGCGTCGGCTCCCCACGACCGGGTCTCCCGCAGCAGCCGCACCACCGCCGCGGCCGGTGACTCGGCCGGCGACTCGGCGGGCCGTCCGTCGGCGGGCCATCCGCCGGCGGCCCGCTCGTCGGCAGGCTGCTCGTCGGCAGGCCGTTCTTGAGCGGGCCCTTCGTGGGCGGGGAGTCCCGTTGCCGGGCGTGCCGTCGTGGGGGGTGCCGGGCCGGCGGTCAGCCAGGCCAGCTCGTCGGCCAGTGCGTCGGCGAACGCGAACCCCTCCGTCAGCCCGAACCGGTCGAAGACGGTCCGCAGAGCGGGGGCGAGCAGGTCCCGCATGCGCGCGGCCCGGTGGGTCTCGTCCGGCCGGTCCGTGCCGCCCTGCGCTGCCACCGGCAGGGCGGCCAGGTCCGTGACCAGCCCGGCCAGTAGCTGCACGATCTGCCGATGCATCTCCTCGACGGCGCTGTGGACCGCGGCGACGTAGGCCGTCCGGTCCACCTCGGCCAGGCGGCGCTCCGGTGTCAGTCGGGTGATCGCCTGGGTGACGTCGCTGGCGGCGCGGGCGAGGACGTCGGCGCACCGGCCCGGCGGGCGGTCAGGCTGCGGCCGGGACCGGGCGGCCGGCGGGCCCAGCGGGCCGAACAGGTCGCGCAGCGCGGCGAGTTCACGCAGCTCGGTGGGCGATTCCAGCGGATCGGCCAGCGGATCGGGACCCGACTCCGCCAGCGAGATCCCGAGCGGCACGCCCAGCACGGCCAGCAGCCGGTCGACGGGGTGCAGGCGGCCGTCCCAGTACGACCACTCCGTCCGGTAGGCCGCCGCGACGTGCCGGGTGACCGCGGCCCATGCGGCCTGCTCCAGCTCCTGCCGGTGCGCGGCGGCAGCAACCGCGGGGGAGACTGCCGCCGGCGGTCGGACCGTCACCGTCACCTCGAAGCCGTTCTCCGCCCCGGCCGGGCGGTCGATGCGGCTGGGCGGTGCTTCGAGGTGGCTTGGCGGGGTGGTCGGTGCGGACTGGGTGGCCACGGGCGGGGTGGCCGCGGGCGGGGTGGCCGCGGGGGCCGGGCGACGGACGGTGCGCAGCGCGTCGAGGGTCTCGGCGGCGAGCCGCCGCGCGCTCCCGCCGGCCGTCGCGAGGCGGTAGGACGAGAAGACTGCGTCCAGGCCGGCCGTCAGGAGTCCGATCGCCTGGCGCGACGACTGCTCGGCACCCCGGGTGGGCGACGGGCCACGCAGCGCGGCGAGGTCGTCGGCCAGCGCGGTCAGCGCCCCCTCGACCTGCCGTTGCTCCTCGACGACCGCGGCCTCGACGTCCGCTGTGATCCGGACCCGATCGGCCGGATCACACCCCAGGCGGTCGAGGACACCGGCCACGATCATGTCGCGTCCCTGCTCGCGCGACTGCGGCCCGGGGCGTGCCTGCTGCCCCGTCGCCGATCTTGGCGGCTGGCCGGAGGCACCCGGCGTGGTCAGCCGGCCGGCGACGCGGTGGAGCTGCCCGCGCAGCCGTTCGGCGCTCGGCAGGTCGGCGGGCAGGCCGACCGGGTGGGTCAGGATGGCGATCAGGCGACCCGCCGGATCGGTGTCGTCCCCGACGGCGCCGCCCGGTGCCAGCACCAGCTCGTAGGCGTCATGAAGGTGCTCGGCGACCGCGAGTGCCTGCCCGGCGGCCCCTCGCCCCGCGAGCGGCGCCGCCGGTGATCGCGCATCTGCCGGCGGCGGTGCGGGCCGCCCCGGCGACGGCCAGGCCGGTTCGGACGCCCAGTCCGCGTGCGGGTGGCCGATCGGATTCGGGTCAATCGGACTCGGGTCAATCGGACTCGGGTCGATCGGCTGAGAGTCGATGGGACCGGGGCCGCTCGGCTGGGGGGCAGTCGGCGGAGGGTCGGCCGTGAGCGCGTCGGCCGTGAGCGCGTCGGCCGTGAGCGCGTCGGCCGTGAGGGGGTCGGCGGAGAGGGAGCCGGCGGCGAACGACCCGGCCGTGCCGGGGCCCGGCCACACGCCGGATCCGGCCACCGCCGCGTCCCGTCCGCCGGTCGCCAGCAGCCGGTGGCACCAGCGCTCGGGATCGTGGGGCCGGAACGCCTCGTCGCCGACCAGGGCCAGCAGGTCGCTCACGCCGCGGATTCCGCCCCGTCCGTAGACGTCGACGAGCAGGTGGGCCGCGTCGGAGATGGTCGGGGGGACCGGCGGCGCCACGCGGGGATCCACGTGTATCACCGCCGGGTCGGTGCCGGGCCCGAGCTCGGGGGGGACCGGGACGAACCGGAACCGCGGATCGGACCGGCCCAGGCCGGTGGTCGCCCCGGCCGACGCCCTCGTCGCGTGGTCCGCGGCCGACGCCGGCCCGTTCGCCGCCCACGCCGGCCCGTTCGCCGCACCGGCCGCGCGGGCGGCGGGCGACGTGCGGCGGGGAGTGGGCGGGGCGGCGTGGATGGCGAAGGTGAGCCGGTAGGGAAGCACCCCTTCGAGCATCTCGACGAGTGCCCACATCAGCGTGACGGCCTCGGTCGAGCCGGTAGGTGACACCACCACCGGTCGGTCCATCCACGACCAGGTGAGGGCCGTCGAGACCAGGACGGTCAGCCGGTTGCGCCGGGCGCTGGCCCGGGCGGCCTGGCGCAGCGTCCGCTCGCCGGCCCGTCGCTGCGCGGTGANGTCGTCGAGGTGCAGTGGCTCAAGCCGCGGTGTGGTCCGGGCACCGGCCGCGGTGGCCCCGCCCGCCGCGTGGAGCGCCAGCGCGACCCGTTCGGTCAGGTAGTCGGCCCGCCCGATCAGGACATGCGCCCGCAGCCGGCCGCTTCCGGCGCCGCTTCGGCCGGCGACGTGGGTGTGGTGGACGAGCGCGGCGTCCGGGACGTCGTCCGGATCGTCCCGGGCGGGCCGGTCGGGTGCGCCGACGACGTAGGCGAGAGTGGGCGGCGGCCGGTCGACAGGGCTGTCGCCCGCCTCGACCTGGGCGGCGAGCAGGCCGTTCCACGAACGGGTCGCCGCGGAGCTCAGAGAGCTCGCGACGGGAAAGTAGCCTTCGGTGCCGGCCCGCGTCCGCCTGGACCAGGCGTAGACGATCTGGTCGATGCGGGTCACCGCGGAGGTGGCGTCCCCCGCCGACGGGGCCCGGTCCACGGCCGCGGGGGCGGNGCGGTTCACGGTTGCAGACCCGGGAACAGGACCCCCAGCGCTTCGGCGTCCCGCGCAGGAGTCAGCCGCAGCACGCCGGCGAGCATCGTCGCGGCGGTCCAGACGATCTCGACGGCCGGCCCGACGGCGTCTGCCGGCTCGACGGCGTCTGCCGGGCTGGCGTCATCCGCCTCCGGCGGTGCCGGCTCCGGCGGTGCCGGCTCCGTGCGGGCAACCCGTGGCGCGAAGGCGATGACCGCCGCGGCCTCGGGTCGGGGATCCAGCAGCACACGCTGCCTCTCGCCGGCAAGCTCGGGAACCGCCGCCGCGTCGGCGTGGACATCGGACTGGGCGCCGGCATCGGCCTGGACCGCGGCCCCGATCCGCAACGCGCGCAGCAACTCGCCGGGGAGCCGGCCGACGACGGCGCGGATGCCGGGGAAGGCGAGGCGGCCGGGCATGGCGGACACCGCACGGTGGACCGCGTCGAACACCTCGGGGCTGCGCAGCGCGTCGAGTAGCACCCGCAGCGCCGGGCCGGCCGGGTCCACCGCGGCGGCCGACGATCCGCCCTCGACCGCTCCGACCCAGAGGATCGCTGGGACGGCGGGCGCACTGCCGTCCGCCGCGGTGGTGTCCTCGCCGAAGGCCGGGTCGTCGCCGAGGGCCGGGTCGTCGCCGAGGGCCGGGTCGTCGCCGAGGGCCGGGTCGTCGCCGAGGGCCGTGTCGTCGCCGAGGGCCGTGTCGTCGGTGATGGCCGTGTGGTGGTCGCCGAAGGTCGGGTCGTCGGCGAAGGCATAGAAGGCCGGGTTGTAGGGGGCGTCGAGGTCGAGGAGCGGCTCCTCGCTCGGCCCGGCGCCGAACGGCTCGTCGCGGACACCGGTGCCGCGCGCGGTGATCTCGCCCGGCGCCGGCCCCACCAGGACGAGCAGCACCGACTCGGCGGGACGCCCGGTGGTCAGCGCGGCCACTCCGACCTGGTGGGCCGCCGCCGCGCGGGCCTCGTCGACGATCAGCAGACGTTGCGCCGCGCCCACGTCGAACCGCAGCCGCCGGGTGAGCAGCGTCCGCAGGGCACCGGGAGCCCAGGGGCGTCGCGCCACCCGCCGACGGCAGCCCGAGCGCAGGTCCAGGGTGGCCACCGGGGCGGCCGCGGCGCTCACCGAGGGCCCCGGGCGACGGCCGTCCCGCGCAGCGGCGAACCATTCCGCCGACCCCGCGGACGTTCATTCCGCCGGGTCGGGTATGCCGGGGTGAGATCGACCTTCGACGAGTTTCGGGACTGCCGTTGATTTGCTGGCGGGCAGTATTCCCGCAGAATGGATGCCCGGGTTTCGGCACGTGGACGGGATGAGCTGCCCTCACCCGGCGTCCGCTGCATCCCTGACAATGGACGTCCCCCCGGTTCGCCGCAGTTGACAATGATCGTGTAGTCGACCGATTACCGCCTNCTGGCGAAAGTTATTCCTCGGACCCCCNGTCGGTCCAGCGGAAGTCCGAAAAAATCATCCCGGCCCGGGTGACTGGATCTCCGGACGGCGCCGCCGGCAGCGACCGTCGNCGGCAGCGGGAATTCTGGTCGGCTCCACCGTGTGACGGAGCCGAAGGCAGGTGCCGCGTGCAGCGGCATGTGCAGCACGTTGTTCCCGTTTGNGGTGCGCCGTGGGACCGCGATCGATGATCGTTCCGAGTGTCCTCGCGTACGACTGTTCCGAACACCGCGCCGGGGTTTCCGGCAAAGATGTGCGGACGTTGCAGTGTTGATGTCGGTTCGATGTTCCGCGGGATGTCCGGCGGTCACCGCCCGGGGGTGGTCGGGCTGTCCGGGGAAAGGAGCCCGGAGCTGCGTGCGATCATCTCGTCGCGCCGGGACGCGAGGAGCCTTCTTCACCGGGCGTGACGCGAATTCGGTTCGGCGGCGCGGCCGGAACATATTTCGTCACGGCAGGCGAGCGGTGAANGATCGGAAGATCGCCGACCGCGGCGCATCCCCTGAGTTCCGCATTTCCCGAAGGGCGCCCACGAACCCCGCGGCGGCCACCGCCGGCGGAGGGCCGGGCCCGCTCCCGGCGTCAGCCGGTCGGTGCCGCGTCGGTTCTGGGCCGGACCAGAGTCACCCGGTCGAACGGCACCGGGTCGGGAGAGCCCGAGTCGTACGCGGTGACCCGGATGCTGGTCAGCCCGCCGGCCTCGCCGGGATCCACCTCGAACCCGGCGAAGGCGTAGGGGTGGTCGGGAGCCCGGAAGGCCAACCAGGCCGCGTCCTCGAGCGCACGGACGGCGGCCCGGTGCCGGCGTCCCGGCTCGGGGTCACGGACGCCGACCACGATCCGCCCGGCGGGCGGGTCCAGGAGGGTGTCCGTGGACGGCGACGACGAGCCTCCGGTGCCCGCCATCAGGTGGACCGTGCCCGCCGACGTGTCCACGACGGCGCCGCCAGGCCCGACCGCGCTCGCGACCGGCCGGGGGGCGAGGGTCGGGCTGCCCGGGACGGTGCCTCGCACCGGGTGGCTGCGTTCGTAGTGGTGTTCGTGCCCGTAGAGCACGAGGTCCACTCCGTACCGGTCGAACAGCGGCAGCCAGGCCTCCCGGATGCCCAGGTCGGCGCCGTTGTGATCGGCCGAGGTGGACAGCGCCGCATGGTGCATGGCGACCACGATCCAGTCGATGCCCGGGTCGGCCCGGGCCTGCTCCAGCGTCCGGGCGAGCCAGGCGGTCTGCCGGCCGGCACTGAACCCGCGCAGGTAGATCGGGCCGCTGTTCTGGTAGCAGACGTCGTCGGCGCTGACGACCACGAAGCGGACCGCCCCGACCGTGAACGCGTACCAGAGCCCGGCGAGGTAGCCCTCGTCCCCGTTCGGCGGCAGCTCGAAGTAGGTCTGGTAGGCCGCGAGGCCCAGCGCGNCGTTCCCCCGCTCGATCTCGTGGTTGCCGACGCACGGCATCCACGGCCGTGCCCCCGCGGACGGGCTGATCATCGTGAACCAGTCGGACCAGGTGCGGACCGGGTCCTCGCGCTGATTGGCGTAGGACAGATCCCCGCCGGTGAGCGCGAACAGCGGTGCACACCGCTCGACCCCGACCACGGCGTACCCGGAGGCGGGCGAGCCGTACGGGTCGTACGGCCGGTCGGTGCCCTGATCGCCGAAGAAGGTGAAGCCGAAGGCGGCCCGCGAGCCCGGCGCCGTGCGGAACGAGCCGTCCGCCCCCTGCGGCCGGCCGTCGTGCTCGAGGGTGAACGCGTAGTCCGTGGCGGGTTCGAGCCCGGTCAGGCTCGCGTGATGGACGAAGACCCGCTCGCCCGTGCGCGCGTCCCGGTAGGAGCGGATGGTCGCCGGCACCGGCGGGCCGAGGGCGCCGGGCCGGGCTGCGCAGCGAACCGCGGGCCGGGTGGCGGGGCCGTGGCTCAGCCAGGAGACGACCATGGCCGTCGACGGCTCGGCGCCGAAGGTGAGATGGACGCCGTAGGCATCGTCGGCACCGCCCGTCACTCCACCCGATCCCGCCTGAACTGGTCTGATCTGACCTGGTTGTCGTTGCCGACCAACGAGCATGGTGCCACGGCCCCCGGCTGCCCATCGACTGAACGTCGTGTGGGATGGCCGACGTTGCGCCGCCGCCGCTGCTCGCCCCGTGATCCCCTACTGTCCTGGTGACGCCGCAGGCGCCCGCCGTCCCGGGGACGGGTGACACCGGGGGAGTGAACCCTGACCNCCGCCGACATCGCCCTGCTGGTGGGCGCCGGCGTGCTGGCCGGCATCACCAGCACCGTCGCGGGGCTGGCGTCGCTCGTCTCCTACCCCGCGCTGCTCGCGACCGGGCTGCCGCCGCTGGCGGCGAACGTCACCAACACGACGGCGCTGCTGTTCGTCGCGGTCGGTGCGGCCGCCGGGTCGAGGCCCGAGCTTGCGGGCCAGGCCGACCGGGTCGCCCGGTTCGGGGTGATGACCCTCGCCGGCGGGGCGGTGGGCGCCGTCGGACTCCTGACGCTGCCGGAGCGGACGTTCGAACGAGCGGTGCCGGTGCTGATCGCCGGGGCGGCCGTGCTGCTGTGGGCGCAGCCCCGGATCCTCGCCCGGCGGGCCGAGGCGCCGGCCGAGGGTGGCCCGGCGGTGCTCGCCGCGGTCTTCGGAACCGGGATCTACCTGGGCTATTTCGGCGCCGGTGGCGGGGCGGCGCTGCTCGCCGTGCTCGCGGTGGCGATCCCTGAGCCGCTCGCCCGGGTCAACGCCGTCAAGAACGTGTCGTCGGGCTTCGCGAATCTGGTCGCGGCGGCGGGGTTCGCCGTCTTCGGCCCTGTGCGCTGGACCGCGGTGGTGCCCCTCGGCGTCGGTCTGTTGATCGGCGGCGCGGTCGGGCCGCTGATCGTGCGCCGATTGCCGGGCGATCTTCTGCGGGTGCTCATCGGACTGGCCGCGCTCGGCCTCGCCACGAGCCTCGCGTGGGATGCCTACACCTGAGCCGCGCCCACGCCTGAGCCGGGCCCACCGCTGAGCCGGGCCTACCGCTGGGCCGCGCCCACGCCCGAGGGGAGCCGTCTGCGCGCGGGCCGCCGAAACGGCTGAGCCCCGGAACCTGGCGGGGTTCCGGGGCTCAGCCGCGGTCCGGTGGCGCTGGAGACGCGCCGCTGGTGCTACTCGCTGGACTTGGCGAGGTCGACCGGCGGGGCGTCGGGCACCTGGTTCGGCTTGGTCTCGCCGCGGAAGACGAACTTGGCGTCGTCCCCCTCGCCCTCGACGTCGCCGACGACGATCTCGCCCGGCTTGAGCGTGCCGTACAGGATCTTCTCGGACAGGACGTCCTCGATCTCCCNCTGGATCGTCCGGCGCAGCGGCCGGGCGCCGAGCACGGGGTCGTAGCCCTTCTTCGCCAGCAGCGCCTTGGCGGCCGACGTCAGCTCGAGGGCCATGTCCTTGTTCTTGAGCTGGATGTCCACCCGGGCCAGCATGAGATCGACGATCTGGATGATCTCGTTCTCGGAGAGCTGGTGGAAGACGATGATGTCGTCGATCCGGTTGAGGAACTCCGGCCGGAAGTGCTGCTTGAGCTCGTCCTGGACCTTCGCCTTCATCCGCTCGTAGTCGACGGCGCCCTGACCGGTGGCGAAGCCGATGCCGGGGCCCTTGGAGATGTCTCGGGTGCCCAGGTTCGACGTCATGATCAGGACGGTGTTCTTGAAGTCGACCAGCCGGCCCTGGGAGTCGGTCAGGCGACCGTCCTCCAGGATCTGCAGGAGCGTGTTGAAGACGTCGGGGTGGGCCTTCTCGACCTCGTCGAACAGGACGACCGAGAACGGCTTGCGCCNCACCCGCTCGGTGAGCTGGCCGCCCTCCTCGTAGCCGACGTAGCCGGGCGGGGAGCCCACCAGCCGCGAGACGGTGTGCTTCTCCATGTACTCGGACATGTCGAGCTGGATGAGCGCGTCCTCGTCGCCGAAGAGGAACTCGGCGAGCGTCTTGGACAGCTCGGTCTTACCGACTCCGGACGGGCCGGCGAAGATGAACGACCCGCCGGGACGCTTGGGGTCCTTCAGCCCGGCGCGGGTGCGCCGGATCGCCTGCGAGACGGCCTTGATGGCCTGCTGCTGGCCGATGACCCGCTTGTGCAGCTCGTCCTCCATGCGCAGCAGACGGGCCGTCTCCTCCTCGGTGAGCTTGAAGACCGGGATGCCCGTCCAGATGGCGAGCACCTCGGCGATCTCCTCGTCGCCCACCTCGGCGACGACGTCCATGTCGCCGGCCTTCCACTCCTTCTCCCGCTTCGCCTTCTCGGACAGGAGGGTCTTCTCCTTGTCCCGCAGCGAGGCGGCCTTCTCGAAGTCCTGCGCGTCGATCGCGGACTCCTTGTCGCGGCGGACACCCGCGATGCGCTCGTCGAACTCGCGCAGGTCCGGCGGCGCGGTCATCCGGCGGATGCGCATCCGCGAGCCGGCCTCGTCGATCAGGTCGATCGCCTTGTCCGGCAGGAAGCGGTCCGAGATGTACCGGTCGGCCAGGGAGGCGGCGNCGACCAGGGCGGCGTCGGTGATCGACACGCGGTGGTGCGCCTCGTAACGGTCGCGCAGGCCCTTGAGGATCTCGATGGTGTGCGCCACCGACGGCTCCGCGACCTGGATCGGCTGGAAGCGGCGCTCCAGCGCGGCGTCCTTCTCCAGGTGCTTGCGGTACTCGTCGAGGGTGGTGGCACCGATCGTCTGCAGCTCGCCGCGGGCGAGCATCGGCTTGAGGATCGACGCGGCGTCGATCGCGCCCTCGGCGGCGCCCGCGCCGACCAGCGTGTGCAGCTCGTCGATGAACAGGATGATGTCGCCGCGGGTGCGGATCTCCTTGAGGACCTTCTTCAGCCGCTCCTCGAAGTCACCGCGGTAGCGGGAACCGGCGACCAGAGCGCCGAGGTCGAGGGTGTAGAGCTGCTTGTCCTTCAGGGTCTCGGNCACCTCGCCCTTGACGATCGCCTGCGCCAGGCCCTCNACGACGGCGGTCTTGCCGACGCCGGGCTCACCGATCAGGACCGGGTTGTTCTTGGTCCGGCGCGACAGCACCTGCATGACGCGCTCGATCTCCTTCTCGCGCCCGATGACCGGGTCGAGCTTGGACTCGCGCGCCGCCGCGGTGAGGTTGCGGCCGAACTGGTCGAGCACCAGCGAGGTGGACGGGGTGNCCTCGGCCGGAGCGCCGGAGGTGGCCGTCTCGCCCTTGCCCTGGTACCCGGACAGGAGCTGGATGACCTGCTGACGCACGCGGTTGAGGTCCGCGCCCAGCTTGACGAGCACCTGAGCGGCGACGCCCTCGCCCTCGCGGATCAGGCCAAGCAGGATGTGTTCGGTCCCGATGTAGTTGTGGCCGAGCTGGAGGGCCTCCCGAAGCGACAGCTCCAGGACCTTCTTCGCACNCGGGGTGAACGGGATGTGCCCGCTCGGTNCCTGCTGGCCCTGGCCGATGATCTCCTCGACCTGCGACCGCACACCCTCAAGGGAGATGCCGAGGGACTCGAGGGCCTTGGCGGCGACGCCCTCGCCCTCGTGGATCAGGCCAAGCAGGATGTGCTCGGTCCCGATGTAGTTGTGGTTGAGCATCCTGGCCTCTTCTTGGGCCAGGACGACGACCCGACGTGCCCGGTCGGTGAATCTCTCGAACATGTGCGCTCCTTCGAGCTGCGACCGACCACACGACAGCCGGTATCCGCATGCTAGCTCCGCCGAGGCATGTCCTCACGCATCGAACAGAAACCTACCCGCCGGCTCCGTCCACTTCGTCGGGGACGGAGGACCAGCTTGACTGCCGGCCCGACCAGCGGAGACGCCTAAGGCAACCGTGGCCGACCAGCCATGATTCCGTCACGTCGTTCCGCCAAGAGCAGAACGACTCGAGCCTCGCGGCGCCGTCGCCGCCCGCCCGCTCGGGGCGGTGGAGCCTGCCCGCCAGGCGATCTCTCGCCCGGCCGGCTCTCCCTTGTCGCTACCGACGGTAGTCGATGGCGGGGTGCCTTCTGTTGTGATTGGGGCCACATGCACATCGCTTTGCAATTTTGATGTTACTGTTCGGCGTTGAGGCATTAAAGATCTTGTATTAGCGAGACTCAACGCCTTCCTACAACCACTTTACGTGTGTCCACGGCCGACCGCGTGCTGAGCGCGAGTCAGACCGCAAGACCTCCATTACCCTGCGTGTCTATCCAGGCGCGCATCCGNCGCTCGCGATCGGCGTCGTCGGTGAAGGGACAGGTCGTGCAGTACTCCTCGCCGAGGCGGTGCGCGAGGCAGCACGATCCGCAGCGCATCCCGGTGTAGGACCGGCCGCGATGGACGAACTCGTGNCAACGCGGGCGGGCACGCATCGTCGGGGCCGCGCGTTCGAAGAACGCGTCCGCCTCCTGCCGTCCCGTGTCGGGGTCCCCGGTGGCCCNCTCGGTCAGCAGGAAGGCCCGTGCGCACTGCGCGGCCACCGCGCCCCAGAGGGCCGGGTAGCCGAGTCGGACCCGCGCCCGCAGCTCGCGGACGAACGGACCGAGATGGGAGAGCACCTCCTCCACGAGGACTCCCCGCAGGGCGGCGAGATCGCCGACCACCCGATCCGGCCGATCCGACCCGCTGTGGCGCGCCGTCGTCCGGTCGACGGGGCCCGCGAGCGCGGCGTCGGCCAGCACCGTCCCGACGGGCAGGTGCAGCGCCGTCCGGTCGAACCAGCCGCTGTCGAGCTCCCGCAGCGACATCCCCGCCGGTTCCAGGTCCGGGACCCGTCGCAGCAGCACGTAGGAGGCGACGGCCGGCGCGACGACGGCGGCGGCGTACCAGTTGGCCAGGTAGCTCGCGGCGACCTCGGGGCTGGCGCCGGGATGGGACCGGGCGATCCGCGCCAGCGACCGCGTCACACCCNCCGGCCCCGAGAGAAAGGCGCAGTCCGCCCAGCCGGGGCCGGTCGGCACGCCAAGACACAGGCCGCGAGGTTCCAGCGCGTTGGCGAGGCTACGCGGGACCATCCCCTGGGCGGCGGTCGCGATCGACTCCCGCGGGGATCGGAGGGGCGAGGATCCACCTTCGGTGGCCGGCTCCCGCGGCGTTGCGGGAGTCGGCAGTGGCACCAGCATGGACTTAGGTAAGGCTAACTTCAGGCTCGCTGTCAAATGAGTGTGGCCGCTCCGACATGCAAGCCGGGCATAGGGCGTTCCGCACCTTTTACCCCTCATGGCCCGGTGGCGGCCCACCGCCACCCGGTCCGCAAGGTGGTAGAACCGACATTCATCATCCTGCGGCGGCCACGCCGGAGTCGGCCGCGCGCTCGCGCCCGACTGTGCTGTGCAACGTGACCAATGCACGATGTGACCAATNCGCGACGAGGCCAGAGCCCAACGTGGCCAACGCGCAACGTGGTCGATTGTCCTCGGACCGTCGGCGCCGCGCATCCGCAGGTTGCCTCGGGATGCCGCACCGCAGGTGGCGGGGCACGGGCCGGTGGCCCGGACGGGTGGGCGAGATCGTTCGGTGGCGCGGAGGCGTGGTCGGCGCGGAGGCGTGGTCGCGGCGGCGGCGCGGCACCGGCGGCGGCCCGCCCGGCGGCGCGGCGCGGCTGGGACGTCACGATCCGCCGTGGCCATCCGTACCGGAAAGTCGCCGATCACCTACGGCAAACGGGCTGACTTGACACGTTGTGTCCGTTATGAAACGTTTTGTAGCTCTCGGCGATCCGTGTGCGTACCTGGGCGGGGATCGTGCATCCCTTGCCGGTACGGTGCGTGTACACGGGTCGGAGATCTTCTGTTCACGGCCCGGTTGTCACGGCGCTACGCAAGTCTGTTCCATTCGACGACGAATAGGCCAGGGTTGATGGGGCTGAAAGATCTTCCCGTCGCGGTCGGAGACCGGCATGTGGCCGCGTTCCAACGGGCGGGTTGGGAGGTGGCTCGCCGCAGCGGTAGCCACGTCGTGCTCCGCCGGGCCGGGGTGCAGGCGAACCTCTCGGTGCCCTGCAATGGGCAGGAGGTCAAGCGGCCGCTGCTGGCCAAGCTCATCGAACGAGCCGGCCTCACCTTGGAGGAGTACTGCGACTACTTCCGGCGGCGCTGACGATCCGCCGCCGTAGGCGCCGCGGAGCTCAGGCCGCCACCCGGACCGGGACGGTCAGCTCGGTCGGTAGTCTGTCCGCGTCGGGCTGCTCGTGCCGACCCACACTGAGGTGCTGGCCGCTCTGGACCTCCAGGACGAGGATCATCGCGTCGATGATGTTGTCCACCGTCTCGTCGAGGCTGTCGCCCTGGGACACGCATCCCGGGAGCTCGAGGACTTCCGCGATGTAGCCGCCGTCGATCTCCGCCGTTTCGATACGTATCGTATAGACCTGGTCTGCACTACGTATCGTCATGGTTGTCTGCTTCCAAGCCGCCGACATCTGCGTCAGGTAAGAGCCTAGCGTTCATGGGAGCCAGCCGCCTCGGGTACCGGGCTGAAGACCACCCCCTCCTTCCACTGAAGGCCACCCCCTTCTTCGGCGGCCACCGCTGACGTCGGGACCGATCGTGCCGGCGCCGGCCGCGATCGCCCCCGGCCACCGCCGGACGGAGCCTCAGCGGCNGTCGGCGGCGAGGTAGCGGTCGACCGCTGTGGCGATGGCCTGCTGGCCGCGGGCCGTCGGGTGCGCGCTGAGGTCGCGGGCCGGCGGCAGCAGGCCGATCGGGGCCACCCAGGAGTCCCTGGTGCAGATCTCGTGGCCGCGCAGCGCCCGGTCGGTCGCGACGTACTCCACGTCCGCGTCGGCCGCCGCCCGTCGGATCACCCGGTTCAACTGGCTGTTCAGGTTGGTGAGCTGCCGCCGTTCGGTGTTGCTCAACCATTTGCAGTTGTTCTTCCGCTGGCTGCTCGGGAAGATGTCGGGATATCCGACGACGAGAATCCTGGACTGCGGCGCAGCCGCCTTCAGTGCGGCATAGTTCGCGCTCAGGACGTCCGGGAGCTCCCTGGTGATGAGATCTCGCTCGCGCTTGTCCTTGCCATCCCAGAAACACTTCCAGGTGAAGCAGCTCAGGATTACGTCGCTGAAACCGGCGTCGTTACCGCCGATGGTGATGGTGACGATATCCGGGGCGGTGCGCAGCCGCCGCAGTTGGGTGAGCTGTGGCAGTTCGCCCTTGTACGATTCGTTGAGGGCGTCGGTGGTCGCCCCGGCGCACGCGGCGAAGAGCGCGACGGTGGTCGGCGGTTCCATGGTGGCGAGCGTGCGCGGCCACGCCTGGTTGCTCCGCCGACAGCGGGGTGTGAGCACGTCGAAGGGCGGATTGCCCTCGCCGGAGGAGTAGGAGTCGCCCAGCACCGCCAGGGTGCGGGGCCGGGCCGCCGCGGACGCCGGAGTGTTCCACCCGGACGACGCCGTCACGGCGGTATACAGAAATACCGTCGACAGCGTGAGGAGGAAGGGCCGGGCCAGGCGCCCGGCCCGACCGCGCCTGCCACCCGCCCAGGCCTCCGAGGATCGGTCCCGCATAGCCTGGAATCGTAACCGGTGGAACCGGTCGCGCACTCTCGATGCGGCGGGATGTCGGTATCCCGACCGGCGTTCGTCAGAGAATTCTGCCGCCGCGCGCCGGACGAATCACCCCGAGGTCGGAATCAGATGTTCTTCTCGAAGACCAGGCGAAGACCGATGAGGGTGAGATGCGGCTCGTGCCGGTCGAGCGTCTCACTCTCCTTGACGACGAGCGAGGCGAGCCCGCCGGTGGCGATCGCGGTCGCGTGCGCGCCGAGCTCGGCACGGATGCGCCGGACCAGCCCGTCCACCTGGCCGGCGACCCCGTAGATCATCCCGGACTGCAGCGCCTCGACGGTGCTCTTGCCGATCACCGATCGCGGTGGGGTGAGCTCGACCTTGCGCAACTGCGCCGCCCGGGACGCCAGCGCGTCCAGGGCGATCTCGATGCCGGGCGCGAGCACCCCGCCGATGAACTCGCCCCGCGCCGAGACCACATCCAGGTTCGTCGAGGTTCCGAAGTCGACGACGATCGCCGGCCCGCCGTAGAGGTGGTGTGCGGCGAGCGTGTTCATGATCCGGTCCGCGCCGGCCTCCTTGGGGTTGTCGATCAGGATCGGCACCCCCGTCCGGGTACCCGGTTCGACGATGACGACCGGGAGGTCGCGGAAGGCACGAACCACCATCCGGCGCAGCTCCCGCAGCGCCGCGGGGACCGTCGAGCAGATCGACACGCCCGTGATCCGATGCTCGCCGAGCAGCCCGCGGTAGAGCAGCACGAGCTCGTCGGCGGTGGCGTGCGGATCGGTACGGACCCGCCAGGAGTCGGCGAGGTCGTCACCGTCGAAGACCCCGACGACGGTGTTGGTGTTGCCGACGTCGATGGCGAGCAGCATCAGGACTCCTCCACGGTCGGGCCCGCCGAGCTCGGGCCCGCGCAGTCCGGTCCCGACGGCCGGCCGGGATCGAGATCGAGGCCGAGATCGAGAGCGGGCGCCGAGTGGGTCAGGGCGCCGACCGCAAGATAGTCCACCCCGGTGGCCGCGACGTCCGCGGCCACCCGCAGGCTCAGCCCGCCGCTGGCCTCCAGGCGCACCCCCGCCGGCCTGGCCAGGGCCACCGAGGCCCGCAGGTCCCGCGGCGTCATGTTGTCGCAGAGGATGAGGTCCGCCCCCGCGGCGACCGCCTCGGCGACCTGGTCGACGGTGTCGCACTCGACCTCGACGGGCAGCCCCGGGAACCGGTCCCGCACCGCGGCGAAGGCCGCCGCCACCCCGCCGGCGGCGACCACGTGGTTGTCCTTGATCAGGGCGGCGTCGGTCAGCGACATCCGGTGGTTGCTGCCGCCGCCGCAGCGCACGGCGTACTTCTCCAGGGCGCGCAGGCCGGGCAGCGTCTTGCGGGTGTCGCGGATCGCCGCGCCCGTCCCGGCGACGGCGTCGACCCAGGACCGGGTCAGCGTGGCGATCCCGGACAGGTGGCACAGCAGGTTCAGCGCGGTGCGCTCGGCGGTGAGCAGGCCGCGGACCGGGCCGTTGACCCGGGCCACCGTCGTGCCGGGGGAGACGGCGTCGCCGTCGGCGGCGGTCAGGGTGACGGTCACGGACCGGCCGAGCAGGCTCTCGAACACGGCCGCGGCCACCGGCAGCCCGGCGACCGTCCCCGCCGCGCGGCTGACCAGGGCGCCGTGCCCGACCAGGGCGGCGTCGACGGTCGCCGCGGAGGTGGCGTCGACCGCGCCGGCGCGACCGCCCGGCCCGTCCGGCTCCCCGCTCGGCAGGTCCTCGGCGACGGCCCGGCCGATCACCGTGACGACGCCCTCGGGGTCGAGGCCGGCCGCGACCAGCGCGCTGCGGGTGGCGGGGGACAGCCGACCGCTGTGCACCTCGGTCCAGCCGTGCCCGTCGGTCCAGCCGTGCCCGTCGGTCCAGCCGTGCCCGTCGGTCTCGCTCACGGCGCCGGCCGCATGGGTTCGACGTCGATGATCAGTTCCCCCTCGGGGTCGAGCCGGGTCAGGATCCGGCCGAGCCAGTGGGCGTCGTCGCGGTCGCCGAAGTCCTCCCGCCAGTGCGAGCCCCGGGTCTCCGTGCGGGTCGCGGCGNCGGCGACCAACGCGGTCGCGACGGTGCGCAGGTTGGTCATCTCCCAGGCCGGCGGGCCGGCGGTCACGGTCGCGCCGCTGACCCGCAGGTCCCCGAGGCCGGCGAGGACCTTCGCCGTCGCCCGCAGGCTGTCGGCGCTGCGCAGCACCCCGGCGCCGTCGGTCATCGCCCGGGTCAGCTCGGCACGCTCGGCCGGATCGGTCAGCCCGCTGCCCCGGCCGACGACGGGGGCGGCGGGCACCGGGTCCCGGCGCCGGCCCGCGCGCGCGGCGCCCGCGATGTCCTGGGCGATGCGGGCGGCGAAGACCAGGCCCTCCAGCAGGCTGTTCGACGCCAGCCGGTTGGCCCCGTGCACGCCGGTGCAGGCCACCTCCCCGCAGGCGTACAGGCCGGGCACGGTCGTGCGGCCCCACAGGTCGGTGCGCACCCCGCCGGAGGCGTAGTGGGCGGCCGGCGCGACCGGGATCGGCATCGTCACCGGGTCCACGCCGACGGAGCGGCAGCGCGCGGTGATCGACGGGAAGCGCCGCTCGATCGTCGCCGCCCCGAGCCCCCGGGCGTCGAGGTACAGGTGCTCGACCCCCTGTGCGGCCATCACCCGCGACATCTGCTTGGCGACGACGTCGCGGGGAGCGAGGTCGGCGAGCGGGTGGGCGCCGGCCATCACCCGCTGCCCGGAGGCGTCGACGAGGACGGCACCCTCGCCGCGCATCGCCTCGCTGACCAGCGGCTGTTGGCCGCCGGGCTGGGCGCCCACCCGGGCCGAGTCCGCCGGCGGCAGCCACAGCGCGGTCGGGTGGAACTGGACGAACTCCAGGTCGGCGACGACGGCGCCGGCCCGCAGCGCCAGCGCCACGCCATCGCCGGTGGAGACGCCCGGATTGGTGGTCGAGGCGAAGATCTGCCCCATCCCGCCGGTCGCGAGCACGACCGCGGGCGCGGTGACCGCCCCGACGCCGTCCCGGCTGCCCTCGCCGAGCACGTGCAGGGTCGCGCCCGCAGTCCGACCGTCGGCATCCCGCAACAGGTCAAGGACGAGGGCGTTCTCGATCACCTCGACCGCCGGGTCGGCCCGCACCGCGGTGATCAGGGCCCGCTCGACCTCCAGCCCGGTGGCGTCGCCGCCGGCGTGGACGATCCGGTTGCGCAGGTGGCCGCCCTCGCGGGTGAGGGCGAACGAGCCGTCGTCGGCCCGGTCGAAGCGCGCGCCGAGCTCGGCGAGTTCCCGCACCCGGGCCGGCCCCTCGTCGACCAGCACCTGCGCGGCGTCCGGGTCGCACAGGCCGACGCCGGCGACGAGGGTGTCGGCGAGATGGTCGGCGGGGGAGTCCTCGGCGGCGAGCGCCGCGGCGATCCCGCCCTGCGCCCACCGGGTGGAGCCGGCGTCGAGATGCGCCTTCGTGACCAGCAGGACCCGGGCCGCGGGCAGCTCCCGGCGCAGGTGCAGGACCGCGGTGAGCCCGGCGATCCCCGATCCGATGACGACGATGTCCGCGGCGCGGCTCCACCCTGGGCGCGGCGCGCCGAGTCGGCACGGCAGCATGATCACCGGGGGGCCACGACCGTCCGGCTCGCCGGGAGCGCGACGGGGGCCTGGTGGGGCGGGGTGCCCCGGCGGGCGGCGGCCGTCACCGGGTTTCCCGGCACGGCGAGGTCGCCGCGCAGACTCGAGGGATCGTCGGGAAGCGCCTCGGCCGGGTCGTGGCCGCGGCCGATGATCCGGTTCTCGGCGTCGACGAACAGCACCCGCGGGACGTGCCGGCGCGCCTCGGCGTCGTCCATCATCCCGTAGGCGATGATGATGACGAGGTCCCCGGGCTGGACCAGCCGGGCCGCCGCGCCGTTGATGCCGATCACGCCGCTGCCGGCCGGGCCCGCGATCGCGTACGTCTCCAGCCGGGCCCCGTTGTTGATGTCGACGATCGTCACCTGCTCGCCGGGGAGCAGGTCGGCGGCCTCCAGCAGGTCGGCGTCGATCGTCACCGAGCCCACGTAGTGCAGGTCGGCCTGGGTGACCGTGGCCCGGTGGATCTTGGCGGTGAGCATGGTGCGCAGCACGGTCAGGCTCCCTGGGTGTCGGTGGGGAGGATGAGCGAGACGTTGTCGATCAGGCGGGTCGTGCCCACGCGGGCGGCGACGAGCAGCAGCGCGGGGCCGCCGCGGACCGGCCCCAGATCCTCGGGGCCGGCCAGTTCGAGGTAGTCGACGTCGACGCCGTCCGCCGCGTCGAGCACGGCGCGCGCGGCCGCGAGCACCGCCGGCGCCCCGTCGGCGCTGGCCGCCGCGCCGGCGGCGAGCGCCCGGGACAGCGCGAGCGCCTCGGTCCGCTGCTCGGCGGTGAGGTACACGTTGCGGCTCGACCTCGCCAGGCCGTCGGGCTCGCGGGCCGTCTCCACGCCGATCACCGTGACGTCGAAGGCGAGGTCGGCGACCATCCGCCGGATGNAGACGAGCTGCTGGGCATCCTTGCGCCCGAAGAACGCCAGGTCGGGCTGGACCAGGTGCAGCATGGTCCCGACGAGGGTGAGCATCCCGTCGAAGTGGCCCGGGCGGGACGCCCCCTCCAGCACCGCGCCGAGCGGGCCGGCGCCGAACCGGACCAACGGCGGCGGATCGTGGATCACCGCGGGGGCGAACACGACGTCGACCCCCTCCCGGGCGCACACCGCGAGGTCCGCGGCAAGCGTGCGCGGGTAGCGGTCGAGGTCCTCGCCCGCGCCGAACTGCAGCGGGTTGACGAAGATCGTGGCGACCACCTGGTCCGCCCGGGCACGGGCCGCGCGCAGCAGGCTGGCGTGCCCCTCGTGCAGCGCCCCCATGGTCATGACCACGGCGCGGACCGGCCGGTCGTGCCGCGAGGCCGCGCGGGCGGGCCCCGCGTCCTGCGCGGCGGCTGGCGGGTGCGAGCTCGCCGCGCGGTCCAGCGCGACGAGGGCGGCCCGGAGCTCGGCCCGGTCGCGGACCAGCACGGGCCGGTCGGATCCGGCCGGCGCCGGCGCCGGGCTGGGGATGACGGCGGGATCGGAGCCGCTGGGCCGACCGGGGCGCGGGGCGCGGTCGGGCGCGGTGGAGGAGACGATGCTCATGGTTTCCGTTCCAGTCCTCGGGTGGGGTACCGGACGTCGAGCGCCACTGTAACTCGCCCGCAATGCTCGCCGCGACTCCCTGTGATCCGGGCATCGCCCCGATGATCCACGCACCGTTTCCCCAGCCCCGCGCCCGTGCCCCGCGCCCCATGCCCCTGCGGGGGCCCACGACGGGGCGCGTCAGCCCGGGGGCATCGCCCAGCGGTCCGAACAACGGACGGGGACCTGGGCACCGACCGTGCCGACGCTGCCGACCGTGCCGACGCTGCCGACCGTGCCGACGCTGCCGACGCTGCCGACCGTGCCGACGGTGCCGGCGTCGCCCCTCGTGCCGCCGGTGCCGACCGGCTGGGTGGGCAGCTCGGGGCGTCGGCCGTCGGGCCCCGGCTGGTCGCCGCGCCACACGCGATCCCCGAGCAGGGTGAGCACGGCCGGCATGAGAATCACCCGGATCAGGGTGGCGTCGAGGAGGATCGCCGCGCCCAGGCCCACCCCGAGCTGCTTCATGCTGACCTGGGACAGCGTCGCGAAGATCGAGAACACCGCGACCATGATGACCGCCGCGCTGGTCACCACCCCCGCGCTGCGTCGCACCCCCACCGTCACGGCGTCGCGCATGGACAGCCCGGCCGCCCGGGCCTCCCGGACCCGGCTGAGCACGAAGACCTGGTAGTCCATCGACAGCCCGAACAGCACCACGAACAGCATCAGNGGTAGCCAGTTGGTGACGGCTCCGGTGGAGGTGTAGCCGAGCAGCCCGTCGGCCCAGTGGTGCTGGAAGACGGCGACGAGCAGGCCGTACGCCGCCCCCANCGACAGCAGGTTCAGGCCGACGGCCACGGCCGCGACCAGGGCGCTGCGGAACGCCGCCAGCAGCAGCCCGAAGGCCAGCACCATGACGAAGGCGATCACCAGCGGGGTCCGGCCGTTGAGCCGGGCGTTGAAGTCCGCGGATCCGGCGGTGGTGCCGGTGACGTCGGCCCGCAGGCCCGGGGCGGCGCCGACGGTCGCGGGGATCACCGTCGAGCGCAGCGTGTGCAGGGCCCTGACGGACTCCCCGTCCGTGCCGCTGCCCGCGATCGGGATCCTGACCCGTGCGACCCGGTGATCGTCGGTGACCGTGACGACCACGGGCTCGAACATCCGGCCGCTGGCCACCGCCCGGCTGCGCAGCGCGTCGATGGCCGCTCGCGCCTGCGGGGTGGTGACGTCCGCGCCGTCGGTGCCGGAGACGACGACGGCCGCCGCGACCTCGCCGCCGGGGAAGGCGGCCGACAGCCGTCCGTAGGTCTTCATGATCGGCAGGTTCTTCGGGATGTCGTCGATGCCGGGCTCGGCGGTGTGCATCCCGAGCGCGGGCAGCGCCAGCAGCACCAGCAGGCCGCCCGTCACCGCGGCGACCGGCGCGGGCCGGCGCAGCAGCCGACCCATGATTCCCGGCCTGGCCAGGTGCGCCTGCACATCGCTGTGGCGCCGCCGCGTCGCCCGGCGCCGCCACGGCAGCCGCAGCAGCTCCACCCGGTCGCCGAGCAGCGACAGCAGCGCGGGCAGCACGGTCAGCGAGCCGAGCACGGCCACCAGGACGACGATGATGGTGCCGACCGCGACGCCGGTGAACACCGACAGGCCGGTGATGAACAGGCCGGCCATCGACGCCGCGACGGTGAGGCCCGAGACGAGTACCGCATGCCCGGAGGTCTCGGCGGCGATCTCCAGCGNACGCTCGGGACCGTGGCCGGCGGCCCGCTCCTCGCGTTCCCGGCGGATGTAGAACAGCGCGTAGTCGACGCCGACCGCCAGCCCGATCAGCAGCATGACCGACGTCGCCGTGTCGTCGGTCGGGAACAGCCGGCTGGCGAAGGCGACCAGGCCCAGCGCCCCGACGAAGGCGGTCAGCGCCAGCGCCATCGGGATCACCGCGGCGACCACCGCGCCGAACACGGCCAGCAGGATGCCGAGGGTCAGCGGGATGGCGAGCAGCTCGGCGCGGTGGAAGTCCTTGCCGACGGTGGCATTGAGCGCCTTGTCGGCGCTGGCATCCCCGAACTGCTCGACCGACACGCCGGGGTGCGCCGCGCGGACGGCGGCGACGGCGTCCAGGGTCGGGTCGACCGACGCCGGATCGTCGGCGGTGCCCTTGAGGTCGAAGGTGAGCAGCACCGAGCGCAGATCCCGCGACACCAGGCCGGGGTCGACGCTCGCCCCGGCCACGCCCAGCGGGCTGCGCAGCGCCGTCGCCACCCCGCTCGCCCGTACCCGGGTGGNGGCGTCGCTCAACGCCGCGCGGACCTGCGGGTCCGCCAGCAACGCCCGGGGGTCCGCCGCCGGGGTCGCGCGCTGGATCAGGATGTTCTCGCTGTCCGTGTCGACGTAGCCGTGATCGGCCAGGATGTGCTGGGCCCGGGAGTCCTCGCCCGTGCTGTAGTCGGCGTCGGCCAGGGTGTGGGTGCCGATCATGCTGCCGAGGACGATCGCCAGCACGACGCCGAGCAGCCAGCCGCCGACGGCCAGCCCGCGGTGCCGCACGCTCCACCGCGCCGCCCGCGCGGCGAGGTGCGTCGGCCGGTTCGCGCCGACCGTCGGCCGATCCGCGCCGGCCGTCGGCCGATCCGCGCCGGCCGTCGGCCGAGTGGGTCGGCCGGCCCCGGGGGGATCGGCCGACCGCTCTCGATCGGCTGTCGGAGCTGCGAAAACGTCTGTCGGACGAGGTGGCGTCTGCATGGAACGACGATCTCGTTGCGGACGTTCATGGTCACTGCGGCGGGCTACCGGCTTTCCGCTGCGGCCATCCGCCCGTCCGCGGTAGGGCTGTCCCCACCATCCGTCCTTCTGGAGGCAGGGGCCTCCAGAAGGTTCTCAGGAGGTGGAGAGGTAGTCCTTGAAGGAGATGCCGGTCAGCCGCTCGTAGGCCTCGACGTAGCGGGCCCGCGTCGCCTCGACGACGTGGTCCGGCAGCTCCGGCCCCGGCTCGGTCCTGTCCCAGCCGGTGCTCGTCAGGTAGTCCCGGATGTACTGCTTGTCGAACGACGGCTGGGAGACGCCCGGCGACCAGGTGTCCTCCGGCCAGAACCGGGACGAGTCGGGGGTGAGCACCTCGTCGGCGAGCCGCAGCGTGCCCTCGGCGTCGTGGCCGAACTCGAACTTGGTGTCCGCGAGCAGGATGCCCCGCTCGGCCGCGAGGTCGCTGGCCCGCCCGAAGATCTGCAGGGTGAGCCGCTCCAGCTCGGCGGCGAGCTCGGCGCCGACCCGCCCGGCCGCGTCCGCGCGGCTGATGTTCTCGTCGTGCTCGCCGATCGGCGCCTTCGTCGACGGAGTGTAGATCGTCGACGGCAGCCGGCTGCCGTCCACCAGCCCGGCCGGCAGCGGATGCCCGCTGACCGCGCCGGTGCGCTGGTAGTCCTTCAGCCCGCTGCCGGTCAGGTAGCCGCGGGCCACGCACTCGATGAGCACCATGTCGAGGCGGCGGCACAGCATCGACCGGCCGCGCAGCTGCTCGGTGTACGGCGCGAGCTCGGCCGGGTACTCGTCCACGTTCGAGCTGATGACGTGCGACGGGACGAGGTCGGAGAGCTGGTCGAACCACCACAGCGACAGCCCGGTCAGCACGGCGCCCTTGTCGGGAATCTCGGTCGGCAGGACCACGTCGAACGCCGAGATGCGGTCGCTGGCGACCAGGAGCACGGCGTCGTCCCCGACCGCGAACAGCTCCCGTACCTTGCCCGAACCCAGGTGGGTGAGTCCGGCGAACTCCTCATGTGTCAGCGGCATGCCCCGACCGTACCGACCCCGGACACCACCCGTGGCCTGGTGCGTCCCGCGCCATGCCCGCGTGCGGATTTGTCCGTTTGTGTGTCCGGTACAGGTCGGACGATCCGCCGCCGACCTGCGTCGCCGNCACCCGCCACCGAGCATGGATGCCGCCGGACGTGTCGATGCAGGCCGAGGTGACGGCAGGAGACTGGATGGAGGCGGCAGACAACCGGGACCGCGCCGCCTGGACCAACCCTGGCCGGCGCCGTCCAGGTCCCCGACTGCCGGCTTATCCAGAGGGATGAATCGGGCGCGGAACCCTCTGGATAAGCAGGAAGCCGGCGCGGTGGCCGTCCGGACGGGCGGTCGTGGCCCTGCGCCCGGGGAGCCGGTGCCGTTGGCCGGCCGCCGGCCGCCGACTCTCAGGTGAGGGCGGCGAGGGCGGCGAAGACGGGGCCGAGGCGCTCGGTGTAGCGCTCGGGGCGGCTGACCTCGTCCAGGCGGGCCTCGTCGAGGGGCAGGCCGCGGTCGCCGGCGTGCTTGCGCAGGGTCTCGCGGAACGGCACGCCGGTCTGCCAGGTCTCCATCGCCGCCGCCTGGGTGACGGCGTAGGCGTCCTCACGGGACAGGCCCGTCTCGACCAGCTCCAGCAGCACCGCCGAGGTGTAGACCAGCCCGCCGGTGGCATCGAGGTTCGCCCGCATCCGCCCGGTGTCGACGACCAGGCCGGTGACCAGTCGCGTCGTCAGGTGCAGCAGGTAGTCGACGCCGGCCGCCGCGTCCGGCAGGGCGATCCGCTCGGTCGAGGAGTGCGAGATGTCGCGCTCGTGCCAGAGCGGCACCCCCTCCAGGACCGGGACGTACTGGGCCCGCACGATCCGGGCGAGGCCGGCGATCNGCTCCGACATGATCGGGTTCTTCTTGTGCGGCATCGCCGAGGAGCCCTTCTGCCCGGAGCCGAACGGCTCGGACAGCTCGCGGACCTCCGTGCGCTGGCCGTGGCGCACCTCCAGCGCGACCGCCTCGCAGAGCGTCGCCAGCCCCGCCAGCGCCGCCACCCAGTTCGCGACGCCGTCACGCAGCACCACCTGAGTCGCCACCGGCGTCGGGCGCAGGCCCAGCTTCTCGGCGACGTACGCCTCGACGTCGGGGGTGATGTTCGAGTACGTCCCGACCGCGCCGGAGATCTTCGCGACGGCCACGTCGGCGCGGGCCGCGCGCAGCCGGTCGCGGCAGCGGGCCAGGCCGAAGGCGAGGTCGGCGNCCCGGTGGCCGAACACGGTCGGCTCGCCGTGGATGCCGTGGGTGCGCCCGACCCGCAGGGTGTCCCGGTGGGCCAACCCCAGGTCGCGCAGCGCCGCGACGAGGGTGTCCGCGCGGGCGAGCAGCAGGTCGGTCGACTCGACGAGCTGCAGGGCCAGCGCCGTGTCCAGCAGGTCGGACGACGTCATGCCGAAGTGGACGTAGGCGGCGGCCGAGCGCGGCTCGGTGCGGTCCNCCCAGGCAGACAGGAAGGCGATCACGTCGTGCTGGGTGACGGCCTCGATCTCCGCGACCGCCTCGGGCGTGGGGGCGGGAGCTGCCCGGACCGGCGCGACGGAGTCGGCGGGGATCCGGCCGGCGGCGGCGTGCGCCTCCATCACCAGCACCTCGACCTGGCACCACAGTTCGTACTTGTGCGCCTCCGACCACACCCGGCCCATGTCGGNCAGGGTGTACCGGCCGATCACGGCCGGGCGCCGGCGGCGGCTGCCGTGGCCAGGGCGTCGGCCGCGGCCTGCTCGAAGTCGTCCTTGAACGCGGCGAGCTTGAGGCTCAGGTCCGGGTCGGACAGCGCCAGGATCTGGATGGCGAGGATCGCCGCGTTCGTCGAGTTGTTCAGGCCGACGGTGGCCACCGGCACGCCGGGGGGCATCTGCGCGATGGCGAGCATCGAGTCCATCCCGTCCAGCGCCCCGCCGGAGATCGGCACCCCGATCACCGGCAGCGTCGTCAGCGCGGCGATGGCGCCGGGCAGCGCCGCGGCCAGGCCCGCCCCGGCGATGACCACCGAGATGTCCCGGGCGCGAAGCTGGCCGACGTACTCGGCGAGGGTGCGCGGGGCCCGGTGCGCCGACAGCGACACCTGCTCGTACGGCACGCCGAAGCGCTCCAGGGTGGCGCCGGCCTTGCTCATCGTCTGGGTGTCCGACGGCGACCCGAAGACGACGGCCACTCGGGGACGGTCGGATCCGGTGCTGCTCTGCGACACGGTCTACTCCTTCTCTTTCGGCCGCGTCGGGTCCTCGCCCGGCGCGGTGTCCGCNCGGTGTACGTCAGCCGCATGACGCATCCGGGACGGGTCCCCGATATCGGTGCGGTAGTGGGCGCCGGCCAGCGAGATCCGGCTGACGGCCTCGTAGGCAGATCCTCGCGCGGACTCCAGGTTGGAGCCGATCGCCGTGACCGACAGCACGCGCCCGCCGGACGAGACGACCTGCCCGTCGGCGTCGCGGCGGGTCCCGGCGTGCAGCACGTCGACCCCCGTCAGCGCCCCGGCGGCGGCGAGCCCCCGGATCGGGTCACCGAGGCGCGGCGCCGCCGGGTAGCCGGGCGCGGCCACGACGACGCTGACGGCGGCGCCCGAGCGCCACACCGGCGCGCGGCGCCCGGACAGCACGTCGGTCAGCGGCGTGGTGAGCAGGGCGAGGATGGCCTGGGTCTCGGGATCGCCGAAGCGGACGTTGAACTCCACCACCCGCGGGCCGCGGGTGGTCAGCGCGAGCCCCGCGTAGAGCAGGCCGGTGAACGGGGTGCCGCGCCGGGCCATCTCGTCCACGGTCGGGCGGATCACCGTCGCGACGATCTCCGCGGTCAGCCCGTGCGACGCCCAGGGCAGCGGGGTGTACGCGCCCATCCCGCCGGTGTTCGGGCCGGTGTCGCCGTCGCCGACCCGCTTGTGGTCCTGCGCGGGCAGCAGCGGCAGGACCGCGCCGGCCTCGGTCACGATCGCGAACAGGGAGACCTCCGGCCCGTCGAGGTACTCCTCCAGGACGACCCGGTCGTCCGGGCCGCGCAGGCTCGCCCGCACGGCGGCGACCGCGGCCTCGCGGTCCTCGGTCACGGTGACGCCCTTGCCGGCGGCGAGCCCGTCGTACTTCACCACGTACGGCGGCCCGAACTCGTCGAGGTCGGCCAGCGCCGGCTCGACCTCGGTGTGGTCGCGGCCGGCGGCTGTGGGCACACCCGCGGCGCGCATGACCTCCTTGGCGAAGGCCTTGCTGCCCTCCAGCCGGGCGGCGGCCGCGGTCGGGCCGAACACCGACAGGCCGCGGGCGCGAACCTCGTCGGTGGCGCCGGCGACCAGCGGCACCTCGGGGCCGATCACGGTGAGGTCGGCGCCCACCCGTTCGGCGAGGTCGGCGACCGCGTCCGGGTCGGCGACGTCGAGCGGGCGGGGCTCGGCGAGCTCGGCCGTGCCGGCGTTGCCCGGCGCGCAGACCAGTGCGTCGACCCGCGGGTCGCGAGCGAGCGCCCGGCACAGTGCGTGCTCGCGTCCACCGGATCCGACGACCAGGACTTTCATCTGTTCACCTCGGGGCGGGGGCGGCGACCGGCCGCGCGCCGGCTGGCACCGGGGCCTCGCCGGGCGGCCTGGGATGGCGTGGCGCGGGCGGCGGCAGCGGGGCCGCGGCCGCGCTGCGGCGGAACGTGGTGCAGGCGGCGGCCCCGGGCGGCCGTCACAACCGGTCCCCGGCGCGCGGCGCCGGGCCGGGAGAAGGGGACCGGCGCGGGCACGGCGAAGGGCGCGGCACTCCCGCGACCGCCGGAACGGGCCGGGAGCCGTGGCGGTCGGATCGGGTCACGGCCCCAGCCTAGCGCGCAACTGATCATCAGGTGTCCCGTGCCGGTTGCGTGGCAGCCAAAGCGGTGCGTTGTGCACGTTCCCGGGGGCTCGGACCGGGCGAAACGCACCGCAGTCCGCGGCAGGCCGGCCCGCGTCGGTCGATCAGAGACCGACGCCCGCGCGCCACAGCAGATGGGCCATCCCGTGCACCAGGTGCAGGGCGCAGCGGCGGGCGTCCACCTCGGCCATGCCGGCGACGATGACGGCCGTGTCGACCGGCCAGACGCGGACCTCCCGGCCGAGCACGGTCAGCGGCGACGGATCGTCACGTCCCTCGAAGGCACGCCCGCCCGGCTCGACGAACAGGTGCAGCGACCGCCCGGCGGCCGGGAAGGACTCGCACCGCCAGTACAGCAGCGGCCAGGCCTTCAGCCGCTCGCGGCGGTGCACCCGGTGTGCCGGCCCGGCAGCGGGCTCGGCGGCGGCCTCCGGCGCGACCCGCGCCGGGATGCTCCCCTGCGGGTCGACGACCGCGCGCGGCCGGGAGCCGTGCCGGCCCGCGGTCCGGCGCGCCACGGTGCCGCGGGCCCGCACGGTGACCGGCGGTACCAGGTTCTCCGCGGCACAGAAGTCCAGGAAGTCATGGATCTGGGCGTCGACGTGGTTCGCGACGGCGGCGGCGCGTTCGAGCCGCTGTGCCTCGGCCCGCTTCGAGCTGCGGATGGCGTGGCTGCCCCGAAGCAGCACGTCGGTGAGCGTTTCCGGCAGCGCCTCGCCGGTGGGGGAGAACCCGACCGGCCAGGCGTCGGAGTCGGTCGGGCGCAGGTACCGGTGCCGCACCGCCGGCGCCCACAGCGCCGGCCGGGTGTCGGGAACCGCCCGGGCATCGCCGGCCAGTGCCTCGCCGGCCAGTGCCTCGCCGGCCAGTGCCTCGCCGGTGGGGGCCTCGGCGGTGCGGGTGTCGGCCGGGGTGGGCGGTGGCGGCATCTGGCCGGGCACGGAGTGATCGTCGCTGGACGGGCGGGCCTGCGCACCGGACACCGTCCTCACCCCCACCCGCCATCGCTTAACGTGACCGTTCAAGCCTCGACGGTAACGCTGCGTTGTGCAACTGGGGCGGCGACCCCGGGGTTGCGCCGGGCGGGGTCAGACCAGGTCGTTGATGACCAGGGTCTGGTCGCGGCCCGGGCCGACGCCGATCGCGGAGACGGGCGCGCCGGAGAGTCCCTCCAGTGTCCGGATGTAGTCCTTCGCGGCCGCGGGCAGGTCGGCGTACTTCCGCACGTCGGAGAGGTCCTCCTGCCAGCCCGGCAGCTCGGTGTAGATGGGACGCGCGTGGTGGAACTCGGTCTGCGTCATCGGCATCTCGTCGACCCGTTCGCCACCGATGTCGTAGCCCACGCAGATCGGCACGCGATCGAAGCCGGACAGCACGTCCAGCTTGGTGAGGAACAGGTCGGTCAGGCCGTTGACCCGCACCGCGTAGCGGGCGATCACCGCGTCGAACCAGCCGGTGCGCCGGGCCCGGCCCGTCNTCACGCCGAACTCGCCGCCGATGCGCCGCAGCTCCTCGCCGACCTTGTCGTCCAGTTCGGTGGGGAAGGGGCCGGCGCCGACCCGGGTGGTGTACGCCTTGATGATCCCGACGACCCGGTTGATCCGGGTCGGCCCGATGCCGGCGCCGGTCGCCGCGTACCCGGCGGTCGGGTTCGACGAGGTCACGAACGGATAGGAGCCGTGGTCGACGTCGAGCAGCGTGCCCTGGGAGCCCTCCAGCAGCACGACCTTGNCCTCGCGCAGCGCGCGGTCCAGGACGAGGCCGGTGTCGGCGATGTGCGGGCCGAGGCGTTCGGCGTAGGCGGCGTACTCCTCGACGACCTCGTCGACCTCGATCCGTCGCCGGTTGTAGACCTTCGCCAGGACCTGGTTCTTCTCCCGCAGCGCGAGTTCGAGCTTCTTGCGGAAGATGCCCGGGTCGAGCAGGTCCTGGACNCGGATGCCGGTGCGGGCGACCTTGTCGCCGTAGGTCGGGCCGATGCCGCGGCCGGTGGTGCCGATCCGGGCCTTGCCCAGGTAGCGCTCGGTCACCCGGTCCAGCGCCCGGTGATGCGGCATGATCAGATGGGCGTTCGCGCTGATCAGCAGGCGCGAGACGTCGATGCCCCGGGCGGCGAGCCCGTCCATCTCGGTGAGCAGGACACCGGGGTCGATCACAACCCCGTTGCCGATCACCGGCACGCAGTCGGCCCGCAGGATGCCGCTGGGGATCAGGTGGAGGGCGTAGCGCTCCTCCCCGATGACCACCGTGTGGCCAGCGTTGTTGCCGCCCTGGTACCGGACGACGTAGTCGACGGCGCCGCCCAGAAGGTCGGTCGCCTTTCCTTTTCCCTCGTCGCCCCACTGGGCGCCGATGAGGACGAGAGCGGGCACCGGGCGAGGTTACTAGGGATGGCACTCGCGCGTGGCCGGTCGGCCGATGCCGCGACCAACCGGCGCCGAGGACTCACGATCCGTCGAAGCCGAGTTCCCGTGCGGCGGCGGGATCGCTGTCGGTGAGGAAGTTCTGACAGCGGGTGGCCTCTTCGGTCTCCCCGATGGCCGCCGCGGCGCGTCCGAGCGCGGCCAGGGAACGCAGGAAACCGCGGTTCGGCTCGTGCGACCAGGGAACCGGCCCGGTGCCCCGCCAGCCGGCGCGGCGCAGCGCGTCAAGTCCGCGGTGGTAGCCGGTGCGGGCGTAGGCGTACGCCTCGACGGGCCGGTCGCCGGCCAGCGCGAGTTCGGCGAGGGCGGCCCACGGGGCACTGAGCGCGGGCGAGGCGGCGGCCACGGCCGCCGGCGACTCCCCCGCGGCCAGCGCGTCGGTGGCGATGGCGTCGGANGGCAGCAGCGTCGGCGGCGGGCCCGAGAGCAGGTTGCGGCCCGGGTCGGACGGCGTCGTCATGGATGCATCCTGCCGCACGGCTGTGGCGACCTGCCGTGCGGGTGGTGCGACCTGCCGTGNGGGTGAGGTGACCGGCCGTGTGCGGGTGGTGCGCAGCCGCGGCGGGTCACGACCGGACGGTGACGTTCCACAGGTTCTGGCCGACGGCGCCGGGCTGGCCGTCGCTGACCCGGGTCAGGTAGCCGTAGAGGGCGGCGATGCCCTGCGACTGCGGACCGAACTTTCCGTCGACGGTGAGCAGGAAGCTCTTGTTGCGCATCGCGGCCTGCCAGACGAACGCGTCCGGGNGGACGTCGTTGCCGTAACCGGCGTTGAGGACGGTGCCCTTGTAGGAGTTGTCACCCATCTCCTGGCGAGCGCGATCCAGTGTCATCGGCGGCTCGGCGGGGGCGAGGGCCTGCTCGATGACGTCACCGGAGCCGACCGCGGCCGGGCCGTTGTTCGTCAGGCCCATCTTGCGCGAGCAGGACGGCCAGGGCTGCCATCCCCGCGCGTTGTAGAGCTTGGCGGCGGCCTCGTCCTGGGTGGCGGGGGAGGCCTGGTAAGGCCGGCCGGAGTAGCCGAGGCCGTGCCAGGTCTGGTCGTCGAACTGGTAACCGCCGGAGAAGCCGTTGCCCGTGTTGGTGGCGTAGTTCCCGCCGGACTCGCACTGGCGGAGCTTGGCGAAGTCGTCGGCGGTCGCGGCGCCGGCCGGGGCCGCGGCGACCGTGCTGACCGCGAGCCCGCTGCCGACGATNGCCGTCACCGCGCCGGTGGTGCGAAGGATGCGACCCGCGGTCGAGTGGGCCTGCGGGGCCCGATGTCTACCACCACGCCGTCCTGACGGCATGTCAGTCCAATCCCGATCGCCTGCGGGGTGAGCTGTCGGGTGCGGGCTGGGATGGCCCGGCCGGTCCGCCCCTGGCCGTCGGTACTGCGTGGGAAACGTTCTCCCCACACCGGATGGCTGGGACGAGCCTGCTTAACCCCAAGGGCGTCAGAGACGCCCGGATGGTGGGTCCCCCACTCCTGCCCGTTGCGGTGCGTACTAGGACCANCCGCTCGCACGTCGGGCAGGACTCGGCGTCCGTCCGAGCGACCTCGCCGGGTGGCGAGTGATNGGCACTCTAGCGAGAACGGTTCAGGGGGCGCAAACCGGGGTGGTTCGGAGTAACCAGGTTGGGACGCGCGAACGGCGGAGCCCGACGGTGCCGCCCGATCGGGTGGCGGGGTGTGCCGACGTCCGTCGTGGGGTACCACCACGACGGACGTCGGCGCCCGGTGCGGAGTTGGTGGCCGACCGGCCCGTTTCGGAGCGCGCAGCGGAGATCGTCCGGGCGTCCGGGCGGGCCGGTCGGGGCGAGTCGGTGAGCTCCCCTGGCCGGTGTCACCGGGGTGGGAAGGTCGTCCGGGTGGCGTGACGCGCGTCCCCGCGTCCCGGGCCGGATGGACTACGTGCGGACGGTGCCGTTCGGCGGCGCGGCGATCGGCCGGATGGCTACCGCGCGTGATGCGGCGCTCAGCCGAAGGTGGCGTGCCAGGTCGCCGGGCCGACGATGCCGTCGACGGCCAGACCGTGGCTTCCCTGGAAGGAGCGGGCGGCGGCGGCCGAACGTGGNCCGAAGTGGCCGTCCACCGCGATCGGGTAGCCGAGCTGGCTCATCCGGGTCTGCCAGGCGCGCACGTCGGCCCGGTCCTGCCCGACCAGCGCGGCCGTGAGGTTGCGGGTGAAGTTCGGGGTGGTGGAGGCGGCGGGACGGGCGGTCAGCGGGGCCCGCGTCGCCGAGCGCGACGCCTGCGCCGCGCCGCTGGCCGACGAGCCGCCCGCGAGCTGGTCGGCGCCCATGCCGCGACCGCAGACCGGCCACTGGCCGAAGCCGGAGCGCTGGGCGAGGCGGAGGGCGGCCTCGTCCTGGACCGCCGGGGCCGCCTCGTGTGGCAGACCGGAGTAGCCGAGACTGTGCCAGGTGCTGGCCGAGAACTGGAAGGCGCCGTAGTAGCCGTTTCCGGTGTTGGTCGTGTAATCACCGCCGGACTCGCACTGCCGCAGACCCGCCCANGTGCTGGCCGCCTCGGCCGGCTGGCTGACGGCAAGAGTGCCGCCGACCGCCGCCGCGAGAACCGGAGCAACCATGAGGGCCCGCGCCCGGATGCGGGTGCCGGCGCTCCATTGTCGGCCACTGGTACGTGCGTCGGACATATGTTTGTGGTCCTTCCCCACGCCTGCGAGGTGAGCTGTCGGATTCGGGCTGGGAACTGCCCGGCCATGCCAGGGATTCCTGGGGACGTGCGTCGCACCGAAAGACCCTGGTGCGTCCGTCGCTCATGGCTTCACCCCGAGAGCATCGAATCCCTTCGACNCTCGGAGATGGTTCCCCCGTTCCTGCCGCCCGGTCTGGCGAAATCGTCGGCCGGGGGCAGGATTCGGCGTGCCGCCCGACGAATGCCGGACGTTGTTGTCGGCACGGCGAAGACCATAACCACGCCGGCCGGCGAGTCGCCAAGCATTGAATAGGTCACGTGAAAAAGAGCACAGTCGGCGCGCCTGCTTGAGCACCCGTGGGGTGACTGGTATCGCGCGTGCGCGCCCGCTCATCAACCTGGCGTTATCGCGGGCGGGGGTATTTGTGGCCGGCTGATCACCCTGTTTGCCGATGGGTGATGGCGAGCGGAGCGTGGTGAATCACGCCGAATGGGTGACCTGCGGGAAAGCAACATCGACTGTGCCCCGGCGCGCCGGATGGGCGCAATGCGCCGCTTACCCGGGTTCGTCCGGGCCAGCCTACTCATGTGAGAAAAACAACGGAAACCTGGTGGTGACTTACGACCTTGTCATGCAGCTGCGGGAAGCGCCCGGCCGGGCACGCGGCGGCGTAGCGGGGCCCCAAGGCCCAGCTCCCGGGCAGGATGTCCTGGTTGGGTGCGCGGGGCTTCCGATGCGGTAGCACGTCCGTCTCGTGTGGGTCGATCTGGCCGAAACCTGCTGCTGATAAGCGTGACCAGGCAACGGACCCGAGGTGGACCACTCGGCGAAAGACAGTGGTCCCCCAGTCGCGTGACGCAACTGGGGGACCGCGGGTGGTCGCATGATACGGGACATCGTCGGGACGATCGATGGGGCGGATCTCCCGGATGTCCGTTCTGTGCCGGTCGCTTCGTCCCGACGTCGGGGTGCCGCCGGGAAACCGCGCGGCCGTCGGAACGGACGGCGATGCGCGTCGGGGCCGGTCCCGGCGACGTGCCGGCCGGGGCCGGCGGAGCTGACAGAGCCGACGGATCCGAGGAAAGCCACAGATCAGCCGGCCCGGCCCCGGATGTGCCCGGGTCGGGCCGGTCGGCGCCCGGCGGCACACCCGGCGCGGCGATCGCCGGGTGTCATCCTCCGGGTCGGGAGTGTTGCGGTCGGGTCGGGCTCGGAAGCGGGCGGTGCTATGCCCTGCTGAGGGACCGGCCGGCGGAGCGGAGGTCCTCGCACGCCTGGGCCACCCGGGCCGCCATGNCGCTTTCTGCGAGCTTTCCGTAGGTGCGCGGGTCGTATGCCTTCTTCGCCCCGACCTCGCCGTCCACCTTGAGTACCCCGTCATAGTTCTTGAAGACGTGGTCCACGATGGGGCGGGTAAATGCGTACTGGGTGTCGGTGTCCACATTCATCTTCACGACGCCGTAGTCCAGGGTCTCTCGGATCTCGCTGAGGTCCGAGCCGCTGCCGCCGTGGAAGACGAGGTCGAACGGCTTCGATCCGGCCGGCAGACCCAGCTTCTGGGCGACGTGGTCCTGACCCTCGCGAAGAATCGTCGGACGAAGCTTGACGTTTCCCGGCTTGTACACCCCGTGCACGTTGCCGAAGGTCGCGGCCAGCAGGTAACGGCCCTTCTCGCCCGAACCGAGGACTTCGGCGGTCCGCCACATGTCGCCCGGCGTGGTGTAGAGCTTCTCGTCGATCGCGCCGACGACGCCGTCCTCCTCGCCGCCGACGACGCCGATCTCGACCTCAAGGACGATCTTCGCGGCGGCGGCGTCGGCGAGCAGTTCCTCGGCGATCTTGAGGTTCTCCTCGAGCTCGACGGCCGAGCCGTCCCACATGTGGGACTGGAACAGCGGCTCGCGGCCGGCGGCGACCCGCTCCTTCGAGATCGCGATGAGCGGCCGGATGTAGGTGTCGAGCTTGTCCGCCGGGCAGTGGTCGGTGTGCAGCGCGATGGTGACCGGGTAGGCCTTCGCGACGTGGTGGGCGTACTCGGCCAGGGCCTCCGCGCCCAGGACCATGTTCTTCACCGTCGAACCGGACAGGTACTCCGCCCCGCCGGTGGAGACCTGCACGATTCCGTCGCTGCCCGCCTCCGCGAATCCCCGCAGGGCGGCGTTGAGGGTCTGCGACGAGGTGACGTTGATCGCGGGGTAGGCGAAGGACTCGGACTTTGCCCGGTCGAGCATCTGGGCGTAGGTCTCTGGGGTGGCGATGGGCATCGGTGGGGCTCCTTGTCGAAGCTGTCGGGGCGCCGATCAGCCATGGACGGCGGCGCTGAGCAGCCCGACAGGGCCGGCAGACCGCCGTTGGACTGTTGGTGGGCGAAGGGTATGACGGCTCGCCCCGTCGGGGTGGTCGGATGCGGCCGACGTCGCCGGGACAAAGTCGGTCATCGACCCGGCGCCGGTGCGCATTGCCTGTTCGGCGGGAGGTCGGGGGTCGCCGAGCGGCGAGACCAGGGGTGGGGGGAGCCGATGGCCCGGACGGGTGTGGTCCGTCGGCAGGCCGAGACACCGACCGTGGCGACGCGCCCGCCACCCGGCCGGACCCGCCCGGCACACTGGTCACGTGGACGTCGGCAGTCTGTCCGGGACGACGCTGTACATCGTCCTTTTCGCGATGATATTCACCGAGAGCGGGATCCTCATCGGGTTCTGGCTTCCCGGGGACACGATCCTGTTCGCGGCCGGCCTGGTCGCCGCGGACGCGGGCGCGGACGTCTCCATCTATGTCCTGTCCGTGGGGGTCGCTCTGGCCGCCAGCGCCGGCGCCGCCGCGGGCTATTACACCGGGCACCGGCTGGGCCGGCCCTTCCTCGAGCGCCGCTACGCCCCCGCCCTGGCCCGGACGGAGGAGTTCTACCGACGGTTCGGGGCGGTCACCCTGGTGGCCGCCCGGTTCGTCCCGTGGGCGCGGACGTTCGCCCCGGTCCTGGCCGGGGCCGTGGCCATGCCGTGGCACCGCTTCCTCCTCGCGGTGGTGTCCGGCGCGGTGGTGTGGGGGACCGGGCTGATCCTGCTGGGCTACGCGGCATCCGCCATCCCTGGCCTGCGCGACGCCACCGGCTGGCTCGCNCTGGTGGTGGTGGCCGTGTCCGTCCTGGCGGGGGTCGGGGGCGAGCTGCTGCGCCGCCGCACCGCCCGGGGCCGGTCCGCGCGCGGTCAGTCAGACCCCGGGGCGGCCACCGCCGACCGGGGGACGGCAAGCGATGATCCCCACCCGGACGGCGATTCGCCCGCGGCACCGGTGCCGGCCGCGGAACCGGACCCCTCGGCCGCCTCGGCGACCGATCGGGACCGGTGACCGCCGGGTCCGCGCCACAGGTCGTCGACCGCTCGCCGCGACCCGCCGCCGGAGGACGTCGGCCGAGTACGCCGGCGTTGTCCCCGTGTGCGTCGTGCGGAGGGGTTGCTGCCCCGGTCGCTCCGGCGGGTAATCTCCACCACACGACTACCAGATCACATCGGGTAGGCAATGGGTGTCGATGATGGTAATTCCTGACTACTCCTAGCTAGCCTTGATCGATCCAGGCACGAGGTCGGGGGGCCGACCGAGCGAAGGGTCCGATGCAGCGCACGCGTAATCGCCACCGGGCGCCCCGCCGCCCGGTGCTGCCCGCGTGGACAGTGGCGGCGGGCGTCCTGTTGGCCACGCTCGTGCTCGCGCTGTGGGTCACCGACCGTGCTGGAACGGCAACCGGGAGTCTCGCCGCCCGGATGGCCGGCGCGCCGTCGGCGGCCGAGGGGGCGCCCCCGGGGAGCCCCGCCGGCGCGGACGCGGGCACAGCCACGGGTCGGGCCGGCTCCGGCTCCCTCGGCGCGGCGCGCACGCCGGCCCGAGAGCTGGCGGCGCCCATCGGCGGCGCTGCCGGGTCGCCGTCGGCGCGGCGGCCCGACCCGGGTGCGCCGGAAACGGCCTCTGCGGGCACCCCCCGCCCGGCCGCGCCCGGCCAGCCGACGGCCCGGGCCCGCCTGATCGCCGACGTGATCGCGGCCACGAACCGGGCCCGGCGGGCGGCCGGCTGCCCGGATCTGGTGGCCGACCCGGTGCTGACGGCGGCGGCCGGGGCGCACAGCATCGACATGGCCGTGTCCGGCTACTTCCGCCACGACAGCCCCGACGGCCGTAGCCCGTTCGACCGGATGGCGGCGGCGGGCTTCGACTACTCCGTCGCCGCGGAGAACATCGCCGCCGGCCAGCGCAGTGCCGCCGAGGTCGTCCGGGACTGGATGGACAGCCCCGAGCACCGGGCGAACATCCTCACCTGCTCGCTGACGCGGATCGGCGTCGGCCTCGCGACGGGCGGGAGCTACGGCTACTACTGGANGCAGGACTTCGCGACCNCCGAAACGGGCCCCTGACCCGATCGGCCGGCCCGGCTCGGGCAGGTACCCGGGAGGCGTCGCCCGCGCCCGGCACCGGCGGATTCCGGTTTCGGGCGTGGAGGGGGCCGTCCGGCCGGGTCGACTCGCGCCGATGGTCCGCGGCCGCCGGCCGGTCGATCCCGTAGGGTCGGGACGTCGTCGCCGACGGCAGCGAGGGCGGCACGGCCGGCGGAGCGGACCGCGGCGATCGCGACAGGACCGTCGACGCGGGTGACCCGGGCATGGGTGACCCGGGTAGGAGGAGTGGGCCGTGGTTCGGGCGGTGGTCACCGGCGCGGCCGGGTTTCTGGGCGGAGCGCTTGCGCATGCCCTGCGCGAACAGGGCGCCGACGTCGTCGCGCTGGACGTCCGGCGCGCGCCCGGCGTGGTGCAGGCCGACATCAGCCGGCCCGGCACCTGGGAGCAGGCGCTCGACGGCGCCGAACTGGTCATCCACGCCGCCGCCGTGGGCACCGGCGGTGTCGCGGAGCTCACCCCGGTGCGCCCGGGGCGCGCCGGGGCGCCGCGGCGGGTCTCCGGTGCCGAGGTCCGGCGGGTGACCCTCGGCGGTACCGCCGCCCTGCTCGACGCGGCCGCCCGCGCCGGGGTCGCGCGTTTCCTGCATCTGTCCTGTGTGGACGTGCTGTCGCGGGTGACGCCGCGTGACGGCGAACGCGCCGAGGTCAGCCGGGTGAACGGGCCGCTGGTGGACGAGTCCGCCCCGGTCGGCCTCACCGGCGACGTGCGGGCCGACGCGCTCGCCGCCGCCGAGCAGGCGGTGGGTTCGGCCGCGGCGCACGGGCTCGGAGCCACCGTGGTGCGCATCGGCGACGCCTACGGCCCCCGGGCGGGGCGCTGGACACTGTGGCCGGTGCTGCTCATGCGGGCCGGCCGGTTCGTCCTGGTGGACGGCGGGCGCGGGGTTCTCAGTCCGGTCCACGTCGATGACGTGGTCGCCGCGGTGACGGCGGTCGCCGCCGCGGACCGCGCCGCGGTCGCCGGCCAGGTGCTGCACGTCACCGGGGGCGAGCAGGTCAGCGCCGCCGAGTTCTTCGGGTACTACAGCCGGATGCTGGACCTGCCCTCGCCGCGGTCCGTGCCGGGCCGGCTGCTCGGGGCCGTGGACGCGTGGGACCGGGTGCGGGCCCTCGGCGCGGGGCTGGCGGCACCGAGGTCCCCGGCGTCGGCAGGCGGTGCGCTGGCGAGCGGTGTGTCGGCGAGCGGTGTGTCGGCGGGCGGTGTGTCGGCGGGCGGGGTGTCCGCGGGCGGTGGGTCCGCCGCGGCGGAGCCGGAGCCGGCCGGGACTGCGCCGGCCGCGCCGCCCGGGGTCGCCTCGCCGCCGCCCGTGCCGGGCCGACCCGCCGCAGCCCTGGTCCGCGGCCTCGGCGCGCGGCTCGTGGCCGGCGTCGACCCGCGCGCCCGGGTGGACCTCGGCGCGCTCGGCGTGCGCGAACTGACCCGGGACGCCGGCTTCTCCATCAGCCGGATCGGCAGCCTGGCCGGCTGGTCGCCCGCCGTGCCCCTCGCCGACGGCATGGACCGCACCGAGTCGTGGCTGCGGGAACGGGGCCTGCTCGGGGTCCGGGAACCGTCCCGCCGTGGGTGAAGGGCCCACCCTCACCACCCCTCGGCTGCTCGCCCTGCCGCTGACCGTCTGGAACGCCGGCTACGTCGCCGAGGAGCTCGCGCCGGCACTGGCGTTCACGGCGGTGGTCGCCCGTTCCGGCGGGCGCGGCGGGGACGGGCTCGGCCCGTACGGCGGGATCGTCGGCACGGATCCGCACGCGCCCGCCCCGGATCCTCTCGACCCGGCCGCGTCGCTGCGCCGCGAGTTACGCCGTCGGGCCGGCGCCGGGCGCTCGGTGCTGACCTGGGTGCTGCGGCGCAGGTCGGGGCCGGCGGCCGTCGGCCTGGTCGCCGCGGACACCCACGGCCGCCGCGCCGTGGTCGGGGTGTCGATCGTGCTCGGCTGCCGGCGCGAGGGCTACGCGACCGAGGCCGTCCGCGCGGTCGCCGGCTGGTTCGAGTACCGCGGCGCCCTGGTGGAGACGAGGATCCGCCGCGGCGACGGGATCGGAAAGCGCCTGGGACAGGCGACCTCGTTCGTGCCCACCCCCGTCCTGATAGCCGACTGGTGGCGGATCTGGNTGCGTCCGCCGACGGGTTGATCACCCTTGAGATCACGCACCGTCACGTGGCCCGGTTGGGCGCCCGCCAGCCCGGANGTCACCGGCGGCGTTGCGGCGTTTCCCTGCCCGGACCGGCCCGTTTCCTGGTCGCCGGACCGAAAGTGCCTGCCCAGCGTTGATTGATGGGCCTGTGCAAAGTTGTGTCGGCGTTGCCGTGACAGTGTCCTCCTGTCAACCAGGCGACAGCCGTCTTCTCGTAATTTCGGCGGCATAGGGCGCGCGGTGGACACGCCGCGGTGGCAGCCCCCTGTTCAGACCGTGATGCCCTGGGGCACCATGTAAAGCGATGTCGCGACCGTTGGCCGACGGGCTGAGTGAGGGCGGGGCGTCCGGGACGGTCCGTGGGAGGTCCGTCTCGCGTCCGGGGAGGGGAGCCCGAACGGTTCGGCGCTACCTGCGCCTGGGAGGTCAGCAGCATGAGCGTGGATACCCCTCGGGGGACACCGGCCGGAGTTCGGCCGGGGGAGGTCACCTACGACCACCTGATCATTCCGTCGCNCTGGCGGCGGTCCAACGAGTCCACGCCGGGCGCGCCCAACGCGTTGTTCCCACCCGATGGTGGCGCCTCGCCCCAGCAGGTCCCGCCGCCGATCAACCCGACGACCGGGGCGATGACCGGTCCCCTGCTCGTCGGGACCACCGCGCGGGCCTTCGCCAAGCTGGATGACCTGATCCGGCTCAGTGCCGAGGACAAGGCCGTGATCGCCGCCCGGCGCGACGAGGCGGAGCGGGCGCTGCGGGCGATCTTCCCGCCCCGGTGCGCNCTGCCGCTGGTCGGCGTCGCGACGATCGGCTCGGCCGGCCGGGACACCATGATCCAGCCGCTCGACGAGGTCGACATCTTCGCCGTCTTCTCCGCCGCGAACAGCGCGTGGAAGCGGTTCCGCTGGGACTCGCGCGACCTGGTGCTCTGCGTGCGCAACGCGATCGGGGGCGAGCGGATCCAGACGATCGGCAGCCGCGGCCAGGCGCTGCGCATCGTCTACGACTCGCCGCCGGACGTGCACCTCGTCCCGGCGTTCGACCACCCCCGAGCCGGCTACGTCATGCCCGATCGGGTCGGCGGCTGGCTGCCGACCCGCCCGGAGCGGCACACCAGCTGGACCGCGGACCTCGGCCCCCGGGTGATCTCGGCGGTGCGTCTGCTCAAGGCGTGGAACCGGGTCTGCGGCAGCCACCTGCGCTCCTTCCACATCGAGGCGCTCGCCGGGCAGGTCCTCGCCGGTCGAGGGCTCAACACCCGGCAGGGGCTGGCCGAGGTCTTCCGCCACATGGACGAGGTCGGCCTGGTCGCGGCGGATCCCGCGGACGTCGGCGGCGACCTGTCCGCCTACCTGCGCCCCGAGGACGTCGACGCGCTCGCGGGGACCATCCGGCTCGCCCGCATCTACTCGGCGAAGGCGGTCGACGCGGAGCAGGCCGGGGACCACGAGGAGGCCGTGGCACTCTGGGGCTCGGTGTTCGGCCCGGAGTTCCCGACCTTCGGCTGAGGCGTCAGGTCATCCACCGGTCCGGCACGGCCGCGCGGCGCCCCAGCCGGGACCGCTCGGCCTGGGCGGCGACGATCCGCAGTGCCTCGGCCCGGTCGCGCAGGCCGGCTCGCACCCGCACCGGCCCGCCGGTGGTGTCCAGGTGCACGTCGGCGAGGCGCAGCACCCGGGCCAGCGGGTTCGCCACCAGGCGGATGCTCTGCACCTTGCCGTGCGGGATCAGATCTGTGTACCGGCGCAGCAGCCCGTGGCGCGCGACGAAGACCACGTCGTCGGCGCCGCAGGACAGCATCCGCCAGTGGATCGGGGCGAGCAGCGCGGCCCGTCTCGGCGGACGGGCCAGCTCGACCGCGGCCACATCCACCCCGGGCAGNAGCTTGCCGATCAGCTCCAGCGCCTCGTCCCGGCGGGCGACCGGCAGCAGGACCGACGGCCCGCTGCCGGCCACGTTCATCCGGATGGTCACCCAGCCGCACAGGCGCCACAGCAACGGTTCCCCGACGCTGATCGCCTGGACGCGCCCCGGCGGGACGGTGGCGTGGGCGCGTTCGAGCAGCCCGCTGTCGATGCGCAGCCCGTCCGGCGACTCGGACACGGCGTACGGATAGCCGGCGGCGAAGATCCGGAAGGTGGTGTGCCAGAGCCAGCCGAGCAGCGGGATCGCGCCCAGGACACCGGCGCGGGTGCCGGTGAGCAGCGACGGCGTGGCGATCGCCGCCGCCCCGAACACCGCCGCCCACGGCGCGGGCGACAGGGCGATCGCGGCGATCAGCCGTCTCGGCGGCACCTCGGCGAGGGGATGGAACGGCGCCTCGCCGACGTCGGGGGCGAGTCCGGCCGCGGTGGCGAGCAGCTCGGCGCGCAGCCGGTGGGCGTGCCCGATCGACAGGTACCGCAGGTCGGATCCGGAGTCGCCGCCGTCGGCGTCGGACCGTTCCCGGCGTTCCCGGCCCGCCAGGTCCAGGCGCAGGATCGCCAGCCCGATCATCCGGGCGAGCAGTGGCTGGACGATGTCCACCGACTGCAGCCGGTCCAGCCGGACGTAGCGGGTGCGCCGGACCAGCAGGCCGGTGTCCAGCCGCAGGCCNTCGCGATCGAGCCGGTACCGGGTGAACCGCCAGGCACAGTAGCCGTAGGTCCCGGCGGCCGGGATCAGGAAGATGAGGGTCAGGCCGACGGCCCGGGCGGTGACGTCCTCGGCGAGGTTGCGCCCGACGGTCGCGGCGAACGCGGCGACGATCACCCAGCCGCGCAGGAACGGTGTGAGGGGATNCAGCCGGTGGAACCCGTCCGGCGCGGTCACCGGCGCGGCGTCCCGTCGGGTGGTCCTCCGCTCGGCGACCTCCCGCTCGGCGACCTCCCGCTCAGTGGTCTCCTGGTCGGTGGTCTCCTGGTCGGTGGTCTCCCGCTCGGTGGTCTCCCGCTCGGTGGTCACAGTCCGGCCGACCGGGCTTCGCCGCGTTCCGTGAGGGCGTCNCGCAGTCGGGCGGCCTCCCGCGGCGGCAACCCCGGGATGACGGCATCGCTGGCCGCCGCCGCGGTGTGCAGTTGCACCCTGGCGACGCCGNAGCGCCGGGCGAGCGGTCCGGCGGTCACGTCGACGAGCTGCATCCGTCCGTAGGGCACCACGACCAGGCGGCGCACCAGCACGCCCCGGCTGATCAGCAGATCGTCCTCCCGCTCGGCGTAGCGCCAGGCCCGCCAGCCCACGCCGATGGATCGCCAGGCCGCGGCGGCGACCAGCAGGGGGACGACGGTGAGCAGGACCCAGGGCCAGCCGCCGACCGACAGCGAGATCAGCAGGGTGAGCGCCACCGCCGGGACGGCCGCGAGGACCAGCAGCGTCCGTCGTAGCCTCCGCAGCTCCGGCGGCAGGACCCGCCACCGTTCGGGATCCGGCAGGAGAGCGTCGGGCATGTCGCAACGATAAGTCGCGCCTCGGATACGTCCGACCGGAATGGGACGAGTGGATCGCTGCCGTCCTGGTGACCGGCGCGGCTCTCACCCGTTCGGGCGTCCGCGGGGCATCCGTGGTCGTCGGCGAGCCTGGGCGGGTGTCGGCGGGTGTCGGCGGGTGTCGGCGGGTGTTGGCGGGTGTCGGCGGGCGTTTGCGGGTGTCGGCGGGCGTTTGCGGGTCTAGACGGGATGGCGGGGTGTCCGCGGGCGCGGCGGGGACGCCGGCGCGCTGGGGGAGATCGCCGGGGGCGTGCCGCCGGCGGTGTCGTCCGGGCGGGCCAACCGGCTGGGCCACCAGATGCGCCGGCCGATGTCCAGCGTCAGCGCGGGCACGAGGATCGACCGCACGACCAGGGTGTCGAGCAGGACGCCGAACGCGACCACGAAGCCGATCTCGGCGAGCTGGACGAGCGGAAAGATGATCAGGGCGGAGAAGGTGGCGGCGAGCACGACGCCCGCGGAGGTGATGACGCCGCCGGTGACGGCCAGCGCGTGCAGCACACCGGGCCGGGGCCCGATCCGCGCTNCCTCCTCGCGCACCCGGGTCATCAGGAAGATGTTGTAGTCCACGCCGAGCGCTACCAGGAAGATGAACGCCAGTAGCGGCAGCGAGGGGTCGGCGCCGGGAAAGCCGAAGATCCAGCGGTAGGCGACCGCGCTCGCGCCGAGCGCGGCGAGGTAGGACAGCACCACCGTCGCCATGAGCATCAGCGGGGCGACGATCGCGCGGAGCAGGAACATCAGCACCACGAGCACGACCGCGAGAACCAGCGGGATGATCACCTGGCGGTCCCGCACGGCCGCGTGCCGCACGTCGAGGTTCACCGCCGTGTTCCCCCCGACCAGCGCGCCCGCTCCCGGCACCCGGTGCACCCTGGATCGCAGCTCGCNCACGGCGTCGAACGAGGCCGGGCTGTCCGGTCGGTCGCCCAGGACGACGACGAACTGCACCCGGTCGCCGGCGCGGCCGGCCTCGGCCACCCCCGCCACCCCCGGCGTCGCCCGGATCACGGCAGCGACCTGGGGCGCGACCCGTCCGGCGGCGATGACGTACGTCGGCGCCGAGACGCCCGGCGGGAAGTCCGCGGAGATCAGCTCGATGCCGCGCACCGACTCCACCCGGTGCCGGAAGCCCTCGTCCTGCCGCAGCGAGGTGTTCATCGTGAGCAGGCCGACGATGAGGCCACCCAGCACCAACGAGGTCCCCACCCACACCGTCCGCGGGCGCCGGTCGATCGCCGCGCCGATTCTGACCCAGCGTCCCGGCTCCTCGGCGAGGTCGAACTCGGTGAGGTCCTCGTGGCCCGGGGCGGTGGGCGCGGCCAGCGCGTTGTCGTGGGCGGCCCGCGCCGCCGGCCCCCGCCGGGCCGTGTCGGTGACGGGGGGATGCTCCCCGAACCGGGGGATCAGCGGCCAGAACAGCCGGCGTCCGCAGAGCACCATCGCCGCCGGCAGCAGCGTGGTCATCGTCACCAGGGCGGTCGAGATGCCGATCGCGCCGACCGGCCCGAGCCCGCGGTCGGAGGCCAGCACCCCGAACAGCAGGCAGAGCATCCCGATGACGACGGTGCCGGCGGAGGCCAGGACCGCGGGACCGGCGTGCCGCATCGCCTCCCGCATGGNGCGGCGCGGATCCCGGTGGCGGGTGAGTTCCTCCCGATAGCGGGCGATGAGCAGCAGGGCGTAGTCCGTGCCGGCCCCGAAGACGAGCACCCGCAGGATGCCGGAACTCTGCCCGTTGACGGTCAGCACGCCGTGCCGGGCGAGCAGACTGACGATCCCGGCGGCGGTCTGGTCGGCGATCCCCACCGACACCAGGGGGACCAGCCACAGCAGCGGGCTGCGATAGACCACCAGCAGGATCACGGCGACGATCCCCGCGGTGACGAGGAGCAGCCGGCTCTCGATCGTCCGGAACATCTGGAAGGCGTCGGCGACCAGCCCCGCCGGCCCGGTGATCGCGGTCTCGGTCCCGGCGGGGGCGATCCGGGCGGCGATCCGCCGCATCTCACGGACGTNGTCCGTGAACCGGGCGGCGTCGTCGAGCTGGGCGAGGGGGACGGTGAGGATCAGCGAGTGGCCGTCCGGGGCGACGACGGGGCCGAGGACCGGCCCGGCGGNGAAGGGCGCCAGCGCCCCACCGATGGCGGTGGCGGCGGAGCGGTCCGCCGGGGTCAGGCCCGCCGGCCTGGTCAGGACGACGACGGCGGGCACGGCATCCGCGCCGGGGAAGTGGCGTTGCGCCGCGAGCAGGCGGGTCGACTCGGCCTCTGCCGGGAGGAACGCGCTCGCGTCGTTCTTCTGGGCGTCCGCGAGGCGGAACGCCATCGGACTGGCCGCCCCGCCGATCGCGAGCCACAGGACGATGACCACCCAGGCCGAGCGGCGTCCGATCACCCACGACACGACCCGCCAGCCCCCTGTTCGGCAGTGCTGCGCCCCGGCCACCGATCGTGGTGACGGACAGCGACGATTGGTGCCGTCGCGGTTGTCCGACTCACCGTGCGTCTCGGCCCTGACGGAATCGTCGCAGCTCAGCGGCCCGGCTGCCGACTACGGCCGATGCGCTCGCGCTACCGCGGCCGGGTCTGGGGCACTCGGGTCCGGGCCGGCCAGGTCTGGGGNGGCTGAGTCTGGGGCGGCTGGGTCTGGGGCGGTCGGGTCTGGGGCGGCTGGGTCTGTGGGGGACCGGTCCTTGGCGGCCCAGGCGAGGGCGATGTCCGACGCGACGGCGACGTTGTTCCGCACGGCGTTGATGTTGACCTCCAGGCTCGCGCCGCCGGTCTCCCGATGGAAGGTCTCCAGGAGAAACGGGGTGACGGCCTTGCCGCGGATGCCGCGTTCGGTGGCCCAGGCCAGGGCGTCGGCCAGCACCCGGTCGTGCAGGGCCGGGTCGAGGGCCTGGTCGGTGGGCAGCGGGTTGGCCACGACGATCGCCGAGGTGAGGCCCAGCAGGTCCGCCGCAGCCATCGTCGCGGCGACCTGGCCGGCGTCGCCGACCCGCCAGTCCAGGTCGTAGGTGGTGTGGGGCAGGTAGAAGCCGGGGAAGGTCGACGTCCGATAGCCGACGACGGTGATACCCAACGTCTCGAGCCGTTCGAGGGTCGCGCCGATGTCGAGGATCGACTTGACTCCGGCGCTCACGACGGTGATCGGCATGGCCGCGAGGGTCACCAGGTCGGCGGATTCGTCGAAGCTGTCCCCTGCGCCGCGGTGCACCCCGCCGAGACCGCCGGTGGCGAACAGCCGAATCCCCACGCGGGCCGCGAGCAGAGCGGTGGACGCTACCGTCGTCGCCCCCGTCCACCCCGTCGCGCAGGCGACCGGCAGGTCACGCACGGAGAGTTTGATGACGTTGGCGTCGTCGGCGATGCGGCGCAGGTCGGGCTCGTCCAGGCCGACCCGGGGCACGCCGTCGATCACCGCGATCGTCGCGGGGGTCACTCCCCGTGCGCGCGCCAGCTCCTCCAGCTCGACGGCGACGTCGCGGTTGCGGGGCCGAGGCAGCCCGTGCGCGATCAACGTCGACTCCAACGCGACCACCGGCGCCCCGGCGGCCAGGGCGTCCCNCACGGTTGCCGAGACGACGATGTTCGATCTGCCCGCCATGCGCCGACCCTACGTCCCGTCGTCCCGACGCCTCCAGCCGATCGATGTCTCATTGCACTACTCGCGACTTACTGCCCGTGGCCCACGTCCCGTGGCCTCACTTCCCAGGGGCTCGCTACCCGGACGTTCACTGCCCGCGGGTCCNCTCGGCCCGAAACCGCAGCGGCACGCTGTACAGCGTCGCGAACCGCTCGACCGAACCGAACACGTTCTTCGCCCACTCGCTGTACTTCACGAGATACCCCGGGTTCTGATCCGCGGGCGGGGCTTGCGGGTCGGTGGTGAGCACGCCGGTGAGGACGACGAAGTCGCCGCCGCGGCCGTCGTCGTCGAGGTGTAGAGAGCTGCGCGGATTCGTCTGGATCCGGCTCAGCCGCCGCGCGGTGGGTTCGCTGTAGAGCTGGGCGCTGTCGGTGGCGAAGTCCCACAGAAACCAGACCGGCGCCGGCTGCGGGGTGCCGGACCGGTCGGTGGACGTCAGCCAGGCGATCCGGTCCTCGCCCAGCCGCCGAGCCACCTTCGCCCCGAACGCGGTGTCTGGATCGGGAAGTGCGGACATCGTCGGCTCCCACCCCTCGGCGCGGACTCGCCGGTAGGCGGCGATTGACCCCTGCTTACCGTAACCTCCCGACGGGTTCGGCGCGTGACCGGACCNCCACCGATCCGGGCGCGCGCCGCAGAGTGCGTCGCGCGCCCGGACTCGGCCGCGAGCCGCCCGGCCGCCTCCCCTACAGTGCCTTGGCGGGCGGCTTGACCGCGGCGGAGACGATCAGCCCGGCGCCGCCGGGCACCGCGTCGACCTGCACGTCGTCGCCGTCGCGGACCTGTCCCGCGAGCAGTTCCCGGGCGAGCTGGTCGCCGATCGCCGTCTGGACCAGGCGCCGCAGGGGCCGCGCCCCGAACACCGGGTCGTAACCGACGTCGGAGAGCCATTCCTTGGCGGTGTCGGTGACCTCAAGGCCGATCCGCCGCTCCTGCAGCCGAGCCCGCAGCCGGTCGAGCTGGAGATCGACGATGCGGGTCAGGTCCTCCCGGCCGAGCTGGTCGAAGACGAGGACGTCGTCGAGCCGGTTGAGGAACTCGGGCTTGAAGGCATCCCGCACGGCCACCATCACCGACTCGCGCCGGACCTGCGGGCTCAGGGTCGGATCGGCGATGAACTGCGAGCCGAGGTTCGAGGTCAGGATGAGGATCGCGTNGCGGAAGTCGACCGTGCGCCCCTGCCCGTCGGTCAGCCGCCCGTCGTCGAGGACCTGCAGCAGCACGTCGAAGACGTCGGGGTGAGCCTTCTCGACCTCGTCGAGCAGGATGACGCTGTAGGGCCGCCGGCGGATCGCCTCGGTGAGCTGGCCGCCGGACTCGAACCCGATGTACCCGGGCGGAGCCCCGATCAGCCGGGCGACCGAGTGCTTCTCGGCGTACTCGCTCATGTCGATGCGTACGACCGCCCGCTCGTCGTCGAACAGGAAGTCGGCAAGTGCCTTCGCGAGCTCGGTCTTGCCGACGCCGGTCGGGCCGAGGAAGAGGAACGAACCGGTGGGCCGATCGGGGTCGGCGATGCCGGCCCGGGCCCGGCGCACCNCATCGGACACCGCCCGCACCGCCTGGTCCTGGCCAATCACCCGGGCGTGCAGCTCGGACTCCATCCGCAGCAGCTTCGCGGTCTCGCCCTCGAGCAGCCGGCCGGCGGGGATGCCCGTCCAGGCTGCGACGACCTCGGCGACGTCGTCCGGACCGACCTCCTCGTTGAGCATCGCCCCACCGGGAGAGTCCGCGGCGGCCAGCGCGTCGGTGGCGTNGGTCAGCCGCCGTTCCAGCGTCGGGATCGTGCCGTAGCGCAGTTCACCGGCCTTCNCCAGGTCGAGGTCGCGCTCGGCGAGCTCCGCCGCCCGGCGCGCGTTCTCCAGCTCCTCCTTGATCTTCTGGACCTCGGAGATCGAGTCCTTCTCCCGGTGCCAGCGCGCCGTGAGGCTCGACAGCTCCTCGCGCCGGTCCGCCAGCTCGCNCTGCAGCCGCCCGCGCCGCTCCCGGGAGGCGTCGTCGTTCTCCTTCGACAGCGCCATGTCCTCGATCTCCAGCCGGCGCACGGCCCGCTCGAGCTCGTCGATCGCCACCGGCCGGCTGTCGATCTCCATCCGCAACCGGGACGCCGCCTCGTCCATGAGGTCGATCGCCTTGTCCGGCAGGAAGNGGGCGGTGACGTAGCGGTCGGAGAGGGTCGCCGCGGCGACCAGCGCGGCATCGGTGATGCGCACCCCGTGGTGCACCTCGTAGCGCTCCTTGAGACCGCGCAGGATGCCGATGGTGTCCTCGACGGTCGGCTCGCCCACGATCACCGGCTGGAAGCGGCGCTCCAACGCCGGGTCCTTCTCGATGCGGGTGNGGTACTCCTCCAGCGTGGTCGCGCCGATCATGCGCAGCTCACCGCGGGCGAGCATGGGCTTGAGCATGTTGCCCGCGTCCATCGCGCCCTCGGCGCCGCCGGCGCCGACCACCGTGTGCAGCTCGTCGATGAACGTGATGATCTGCCCCTCGGCTTCGCGGATCTCGTTGAGAACCGAGGTCAGCCGCTCCTCGAACTCGCCGCGCAGCTTGGAACCCGCGACCATCGAGCCCAGGTCGAGCGAGACGATCCGCCGGCCGCGCAGCGACTCCGGCACGTCGCCCGCCACGACCCGCAGGGCGAGGCCCTCGACGATCGCGGTCTTGCCGACGCCGGGCTCGCCGATGAGGACCGGGTTGTTCTTGGTGCGCCGGGACAGAACCTGGATCACCCGGCGGATCTCCGCGTCCCGGCCGATCACCGGGTCGAGCTTGCCCTGCTGGGCCCGCTCGGTGAGGTCGATCGAGTACTTCTCCAGCGCGCGGTAGGAACCCTCGGGGTCGCGGCTGGTCACCCGCCGGGCACCGCCGCGGACCTTGTCGAAGGCACCGCGCAGCGCGTCCGGACTCGCGCCGGCGGTGGTCAGAATGCGGCCGGCCTCGCCCCCCTCCTCGGCGAGCGCGACGACCAGGTGCTCGACCGAGGTGTACTCGTCGCCCAGGCGACCCGCCTGTCGCTCGGCGTTGTCGAGCACGGCGAGGAGCTGACGGGACAGTTGGGGCGCCGACACACTCATCCCGGTGGCCCGGGGCAGCCGGGACACGGCGGCCTCGGCCCTGCCCCGGACCGCGTCGACGGAGGTGCCGGTCGAGGACAGCAGCGCCGCACCGACCCCGTCGGGGGCCTCGAGNAGGGCGGTGAGCAGGTGAAGGGGGTCGACGAGTGGTGACCCGTCGCCGGTGGCTCGACTGATCGCCGCGGAGAGAGCCTCCTGCGAGCGGGCGGTGAGGCGTTNAGCGTTCATGGCGGATCCCAGTGTGGTCAGGTGCGTGCAGTGTCATCCGTTCGAACGCTCAGCATACCTGAGTCGTTCCCACTCAACCCTGATTCGTCTCTGCGGGTTCCCGGAAAGGCGAAAGGGGCTCCTCGTGGTCCGTTCCTGGACCGAGAGGAGCCCCCTGGGGTCGGATGCCGCACCGGCCGACGCCCTTGCCGGCCGGGCGGTCAACGGCGGGGAAGCGGCCGCCATACCACGATCGCCCCACGGTCGACAGGGACGAGGTCGCGCCGGTGGCTGGCATGCGCCTCGGCCACCTGCCGCTCCGCGTCGACGCGAGCCCGGGCGAGTTCCTCGGTGAGCTGGCGGACCTGCGCCTGCAGCGCCATCACCTGAGCGCTCAGGTGCAGGATCTGCCGGATGCCCTCAAGGTTGACGCCCTCCTCCTGGGAGAGGCGCTGGACCTCCCGCAACAGGGCGACGTCCCGGGCGGAGTAACGCCGCCCCCGCCCCGCCGTGCGGCCCGGGGTGACCAGCCCGAGGCGGTCGTAGGACCGCAGGGTCTGCGGATGCATGCCGGCGAGCTGCGCCGCGATCGAGATGACGTAGACCGGCGCGTCCTCGTCGTGGGCGGGGCCCGGCAGCGGACCGGTCGGGTAGTACCCCTCCGGCCGGACCTCGGTGGCCGAGCCCAACGGGTCCGGCGGCGGCCGGTCCCCCGACCGCCGTGCCGGCGCCGGCCGCGCGCTCGGCGCGGCCGGCGGATCGGAGGTGCGATTCGGACGCGCGGTCATCCCTCTGCCTCCATCCGTTCCATCAGCGGCGCCCGTGGGTCCTCGGGATGGGCCTGGGCGAACTCGAGCAACGCCGTGCGTGCCCGCGGCGAGAGATCGGCCGGCTTGGGCACGGTCACCTCCAACGTCACGATGAGGTCACCGTGGCCGCCGCCCGCTGCCGGGACGCCTCGCCCACGAGCCCGCAGCCGCCGCCCGCTGGAGGTACCGGCCGGCACCTTCACCGTGAGCGGCGCGCCGTCGAGGGTCGGCACCCGGACCGACGCGCCCAGGGCCGCCTCGGTGATCGTGATGGGGAGCGTGATGGTCAGGTTGTTGCCCTCCCGGTCGAAGACCGGGTGACGCAGTACGTGGACCGTCACCTCCAGGTCACCCGCCGGGCCGCCACGCTCCCCGGGCGTGCCGCGGCCCCGTACCCGCAGCCGCTGGCCGTCGCTGACGCCCGGTGGGATGCGGATGCGCTGTTCGCGTTCGCGCCGACCGGAGCCCCGGCAGTCGGGACAGGGATGGTCGATCAGCGTGCCCTTGCCCAGGCAGTCGCGGCAGGGCTCGGACAGCGCGAATCCGCCCTGCGAACGGGAGACCACGCCCAGCCCGCGGCAGGTCGTACAGGTCCGTGGGGTGGTCCCCGGCCGAGCCCCGCTGCCCTCGCAGGTGGTGCAGGTCGCGNCACCGGGCAGGCGGACCGAAGCCTCCAGCCCGGTCAGCGACTTCTCGAACGGGATGGTCACCTCGGCCTCGATGTCGCCGCCCCGGCGTGGCCCGCGACCCGGCGACGATCGCTGGAACATGTCGAAGAAACCGCCGAGACCGCCGCCCGAGCCACCGAGGAGATCCTCGAAGTTGACGTTCGGGCCGGCGCCGTAACCCCCGCCGGGTGCGCCGAAGCCGCCGGGTGCGCCGAAACCGCCGTAGCCGCCGGCCCGCCCGCCCCCGAGGCCGCCCGTTCGGCCGCCGGCCGCGAACAGCGCCCGGGCCTCGTCGTACTCCCGCCGACGACTCTCGTCGGAGAGGACGTCGTAGGCCTCGGACACCTCCTTGAAGCGCGCCTCGGCCTTCGCGTCGCCGGGGTTCTTGTCCGGATGCAGCTCCCGGGCAAGCTTGCGGTACGCCTTCTTGATGTCGGCCGCCGAGGCGTCCTTGGGAACGCCGAGAGCGGCGTAATAGTCCTTCTCGACCATGTCGCGAACACTCACGGCGCCCCTCCTCTCCTCGTCGTGTCAGTCGGCGCTGACAGTGGGCCCGCCGTTGTCCGGGCCGGGGATGCTGCCGGTGTCGTCCGGGATGGGGCTCGGCCGCTGCGCCGCCTGCTCGTCCGGCAGCCCGGACCCGCCGCGCGCGGCCTCGACGGCTTCCGGCTCGACCTCGGCCGGTGCCGCCTCGCCCGTGGGCTCCGCGACCGCCACCTGCGCCGGGCGCAGGACCCGACCCGCGTGCAGGTAACCGGCGCGGAAGACGTCCACACAGGTCGGGCCGGTCACGTCAGCCCGGTAGGAGTGCATGAGCGCCTCATGGACGGACGGGTCGAACTCGTCGCCCGGCGACCCGTAGCGCTCCAGGCCGGCTGCCTCCAACGATGCTTCGAGGGCCTCGGCGATGGCCTTGAAGGGGCCCTCGAGATCCCCGTGGTCACGAGCGCGGCCGATGTCGTCGAGGGTCGACANCAGGCTGGCGAGCACCTTGGCGGTCGCCTGCTCGCCGATCTGCTGGCGGTCCCGCTCGACCCGNCGGCGGTAGTTGTCGAACTCCGCCTTCAGCCGCTGCAGGTCCGCCGTGCGCTCGGCGATCTGCTGTTGCAGGGACGCGACGAGCTCGCCGTCGACCTCCTGGTCGAGGGCTCCGGCGGGAGCGGCACTTCCCACCCCGCCGGGTGCGGCGGCGGCATCCGCCCGCACCTCACCGCTCTCCGGGTCGATCCGCCGCCGGTCGCGCACGACCACGCGAGGCTCCTCCTCGTCTCGACTGTCGGACCTGCTCGCACCCCACCAGTCACCAGGTTGACCGGAGGTCACTTCTTGTCCTCCTCGTCCACGATCTCGGCGTCGACGACGTCGTCGTCGGCCGGTCCACCGGAGCCGGGGGCGCCCGCGCCATCCTGGGCGGCCTGCTCGTACATGGCCTGGCCCATCGCCTGGCTCGCGGCGGCCAGCGCGTCGGCTGCCTCGCGGATGGCCGCTGTGTCGGTGCCCGCGACGGCGCCGCGCAGGGTGCCGAGCTTCTCCTCCACGTCGGACTTCACCGCGGCGTCGATCTTCTCGCCGTTCTCGGCCAGGAACCGCTCGGTGGAGTACACGAGGGTCTCCGCCTTGTTGCGGGTCTCGGCCTCCTCGCGGCGGTTGCGGTCCTCCTCGGCGTACTGCTCCGCGTCGCGGACCATCCGGTCGATGTCGTCGCGCGGCAGCGCGGACCCGCCGGTGATCGTCATCGACTGCTCCTTGCCCGTGCCGAGGTCCTTGGCGGACACGTGCACGATGCCGTTCGCGTCGATGTCGAAGGTCACCTCGATCTGAGGCAGGNCGCGGGGGGCCGGCGGGAGACCGGTCAGCTCGAACATGCCGAGCTTCTTGTTGTACGNGGCCATCTCGCGCTCACCCTGGAACACCTGGATCTGCACGGAGGGCTGGCTGTCCTCGGCGGTGGTGAAGATCTCCGAGCGCTTGGTGGGAATCGTGGTGTTGCGCTCGATGAGCTTCGTCATGATTCCCCCCTTCGTCTCGATCCCGAGCGACAGCGGGGTGACGTCGAGCAGCAGGACGTCCTTGACCTCGCCCTTGAGCACGCCGGCCTGCAGCGAGGCACCGACGGCGACGACCTCGTCCGGGTTGACGCCCTTGTTCGGCTCCTTGCCGCCGGTCAGGTCGCGGACCAGGTCGACGACGGCGGGCATCCGGGTGGAACCACCGACGAGCACGACATGGTCGATGTCGCTGACCTTGATGCCCGCGTCCTTCACCGCCTGCTGGAAGGGGTGCTTGCAGCGGTCGATGAGGTCGGAGGTCATCCGCTGGAACTCGGCCCGCGTCAGCGACACGTCGAGGTGCAGCGGGCCCTCCGCCGAGGCGGTGATGTAGGGCAGGTTGATCGACGTCTGGCTGGACTGGGAGAGCTCGATCTTCGCCTTCTCGGNGGCCTCCCGCAGCCGCTGCAGGGCCATCTTGTCCTTGCCGAGATCAACCCCGTGCTGACCGTTGAAGGTCTTGATCAGGTGATCGGTGATCCGCTGGTCCCAGTCGTCGCCGCCGAGGTGGGTGTCGCCGGAGGTGGACTTCACCTCGACGACGCCGTCGCCGATCTCCAGCAGAGAGACGTCGAAGGTNCCGCCACCGAGGTCGAAGACCAGGATGGTCTGCTCCTTCTCGCCCTTGTCCAGCCCGTAGGCGAGGGCGGCCGCGGTNGGCTCGTTGACGATCCGCAGGACGTTGAGGCCCGCGATCGTGCCGGCCTCCGTGGTCNCCTGCCGCTGGGCGTCGTCGAAGTAGGCGGGGACGGTGATGACCGCATCCGCGACGGTCTCGCCGAGGTAGGACTCGGCGTCCCGCTTGAGCTTCTGCAGGATGAAGGCGCTGATCTCCNGCGGAGTCAGGTCCTTCGCGTCGACCTTCATCTTCCAGTCGGTGCCCATGTGGCGCTTGACCGACCGGATGGTGCGCTCGACGTTCGTGACTGCCTGCCGCTTCGCGACCTCGCCGACCAGGACCTCGCCATTCTTTGCGAAGGCCACGACCGACGGGGTCGTGCGAGAGCCCTCGGCGTTCGCGATCACCGTGGGTTCGCCGCCCTCGAGCACGCTCACGACGGAGTTCGTGGTGCCGAGGTCGATGCCGACCGCTCGTGCCATGTCTGTGTGCCTCTCGATCCGTGTCGGCGCGCGGGCGGTGCGTGCGGGCCGACCTCGTGGGGTTGANCCTCTCGGTGGACCGGCTCTCCGAGGGTCACCCGGAGAGTGNGGTCCTGCTTACGCTAGGGCGTATCAGGAGGTTGAGCCTTCCTGACTCATGATGACGGCCCCTAGCATAACCCGGCAGAGGTGAGTCTGCCACACTCAACTTTGCGAACCCGGAGAGGATTCCCACGGGCAGGCCGCTGGGCATGCCACAGACCCGACGCCGCCCGCCGGTCGGGGACCGGCGGGCGGCGTCGGGTGCGGGGATCGTGGCGGGCGTTGGCCGGTCAGGAGTCGGTGGGTGGCTGCGGCTTCGCCTCGTCGGACGGGGAGCCGTCCGAGGGGTTGCCGAGGCTGCCTGCGGCGCCGCTGCGGGGTGGCACGGAGGTCGCCCGCGGCGACCGTACGGCTGCCAGGATGCGACCCCGGCGGGCGCCGGGGCGTTGCCGGGCGCCCCCGCCGCCCGGGGCGGCCAGGCCGATCGAGGTCACCGGGCCGCCGGCGGCGTCGGGCGGGTCGTCCTCGGCGAGGTCCGCGGCCTCGCCCGGCGCCTCGCGGCCCGGGACGGCCAGCGGCATCCCGGTCCGCTCGCTGAGGTCGACCTGCCGGCCCAGGTCGGCCTCGATCTGGGCGAGCCGGTCGAGCATGTCGCTGGCGTCGCCGTCGCGCTCGCGGATGGTGCGCAGCGCGTCCATCAGGCTCAGCCACTGGTCCCGGTCGACGGTGACCTGGTCGGCCAGGNGGTTGGCCGAGAAGGCCGGGAACAGTCGCTCCGCCGCGGCGATGATCTGCCGTACCTCGCCCGGGTTGAGGCGGCCGGGCTTCTTGCGGATGAAGTTGGGGACGTCCTTGATACTGATGATCGTCACACCGTCGACGGCGCCGTCGCTCCACAGCACGTTGGCCTCGACCATCACCAGGATCGGGCTGACCGGGATCTTGAGCATCGGCAGCGCGGCCCGAATCTGGCTGCGGACCTCNCCGCCCAGCCAGGAGGCCCGGTCGATCACCGGCTTGAGCGACTCGCCGTCACAGATCGCCCCGCCCTTGGTGTAACGGACGGTCCCCTTGCTGTTGTCACTGCCGAGCACCATCACCCCGCCGGGACCGATCACGAGGTGGCCGATGGTCGCCTCCGAGTACGGCACGGACCGGTCGTGGAGGATGATGTAGCCCTGCCGGCGCAGCCGGGCGATGGCCCGGGCGGTCCTGCGTTCGGCCTCGGCGCCCTCCCGCAGCGACTCGATGTCCGGTGCGGTGCCGTACGCGGCGATGATGATGCCGGCCGGCCAGGCCAGGAAGACCAGAAAGAACGCGGCGATCGCGATGCCGGGCTGCCCGACCCCGAAGCCGATGACCAGGGCGAGGACGAAGCCGACCACGGCCGCCCGGGCCGCGATGCGGGGGACCTGCCGCGTCAGCCGGTCCCGCCGGACCAGTGCCTGGTTCTCCCGGGCCCGCTGGTACTCCGTCTGCAGGGACTGCCCGGGACGGCCGACTCGGGTCATCGTCGGCCGGGTGATCGTTGCCATCGTGCCCACCATGGTCGCAGGGGTCGTCAACGTTGGTAGCGGCCCGTCCGCCGGGAACGCCGGGCGTCGTCGCGACAGCGCTGGCACCGAGCCCACGCATGCCGGGGAGAAGCATGCACCGCGGGACACACGATCGCCCGGTCAGCGTGGGCGAAAGGCCGTCCCCATGGTGCGTCGAAGATCCCTGTAGCACAAGGGTTGACATCATCGACTCGGGTGACTTCGCGGCGCGGACGTGGGCGGGACGTGGTCGGACGTGGCGGGACGGTGCTGGCGCCGCGCCCGCCGCCGGCCGCCCGCCGAGGCCGGCGCGGGTGCGCGACGGCGCGGTAGTCGCGACGGTGCGGGGCGTTGCGCGTCGGTTGGGCATCTGCCACTGAAAGTAGCAGTCCAGAGCACCCGGTGCGGGTGATCGGGCCTTCGGACCCCCTATAACGGGCCGCTCGGACCACGTCGTGGCAGGGTCGGGTGGTAGGCGGGCTCGCCGCCGGCTGAAGAGGTCAACGCCGTCCGCACCCGGATCGCGAAGACGACCTTGGTCGGTGGATGGGACGGGGCTCGTCGGATGGGACGGGGCTCGTCGAACGGGTGGTGCGGATCACTCGTCCCATTTGTTACTGGCCGGTACGAGTAGGCTCACCCGCAATGGTGGGTGCCAGATGGAGGATGCTGTGAGAATTGCGATCGGTNGAGCGATCACGCTGATCGCTCTCGCGGTAGCCGGACGCCGGGTGTTCTGGCTGTTCCGNCTGATCAGGTCGGGACAGCCGGCGCAGGGCCGGCTGGACGACCTGCCGAAGCGCATCTGGACCGAGATCAGCGAGGTCGGTGGTCAGCGGAAGCTGTTGAAGTGGTCGGTGCCGGGCATCGCGCACTTCTTCACCTTCTGGGGATTCACGATTCTGTTGTTGACCGTCATCGAGGCCTATGGCGGTCTGTTCGACGACGACTTCCACATTCCGGGATTCGGTCACTGGGCGGCCATCGGCTTCCTGGAGGACTTCTTCTCCGTGGCGGTGCTCGCCGGACTGGCTGCATTCACGATCATCCGGGTCAAGAACGCGCCCGCCCGGCTGGAGCGGAAGTCGCGTTTCTACGGCTCGCACACCGGACCGGCGTGGGTCATCCTCGGCCTGATCACGGCCGTCGTCGGGACCCTGCTGATCTACCGCGGCGCCCAGTACAACACCGGGAACCTGCCGCAGGGCCAGACCAAGTGGGCCTTCGCCTCCTACGTCGTCAGCCGGATCTTCTCGGGCCTCTCGCACGATGTGAACGAGGACATCGAGACGGCCTTCCTGCTGCTCAACATCGCCGTCATCATGGGCTTCTCCGTCCTGGTGGTGTACTCCAAGCACCTGCACATCGGCCTGGCCCCGATCAACGTCGTGCTCAAGCGGGAGCCCGCCGCCCTCGGCCCGCTCGGCAGCACCCCCGACATCGAGAAGCTGATGGAGGAGGACGAGCCGCTCGTCGGCGTCGGCAAGGTCGAGGACTTCACCTGGAAGGCGATGCTCGACTTCGCCACCTGCACCGAGTGCGGGCGCTGCCAGAGCCAGTGCCCCGCCTGGAACACCGNCAAGCCGCTGTCGCCGAAGCTGCTGATCATGGACCTGCGGGACCACCTCTTCGCCAAGGCGCCCTACCTGCTGTCGACGAAGGGCGAGGCCGAGGGCGAGGAGGCACCGAAGGCGGTCACCGGGGTCGAAGAGGACGCCCACGCCCACCACGGCGTGCCCGAGTCCGGCTTCGGCCGCGTGCCCGAGCCCGGCCAGCCCCAGGTGGACCGGCCGCTCGTCGGGACCGCCGAGGAGGGCGGGGTCATCGACCCCGACGTGCTGTGGTCGTGCACCAACTGCGGCGCCTGCGTCGAGCAGTGCCCGGTGGACATCGAGCACGTCGACCACATCGTCGACATGCGCCGCTACCAGGTGATGATCGAGTCGGCGTTCCCGTCCGAGGCCGGCGTCATGCTGCGCAACCTCGAGAACAACGGCAACCCGTGGGGCGTGTCGCCGCGGACCCGCACCGAGTGGACCGAGGGCCTGCCCTTCGAGGTGCGGATCATCGGGGATGGCGAGCAGATTCCCGAGGACGTCGAGTACCTGTACTGGGTCGNCTGCGCCGGTGCCATCGAGGACCGGGCGAAGAAGGTCGCGCGGGCCTTCGCCGAGCTGCTGCACACCGCGGGCGTCGAGTTCGCGATCCTCGGCACCAACGAGTCCTNCACCGGTGACCCGGCCCGCCGGCTCGGCAACGAGTACCTCTACCAGGAGATGGCCAAGGCGAACATCGAGCTGCTGAACGAAACGGGCGTCAAGAAGATCGTCGCGACCTGCCCGCACTGCTTCAACAGCCTCGCCCGGGAGTACTCCTCGCTCGGCGGCGAGTACGAGGTCGTCCACCACNCCCANCTGCTCGGCAAGCTCGTCGAGGAGCNCAAGCTGGTGCCGATCACTCCGATCGACTCCTCGGTCACCTACCACGACCCGTGCTTCCTCGGCCGGCACAACAAGGTCTACACCCCGCCGCGGGAGATCCTCGAGGCCATCCCCGGTATCCGCGNTCAGGAGATGCACCGCTGCAAGGACCGTGGGTTCTGCTGCGGCGCCGGCGGCGCGCGGATGTGGATGGAAGAGAAGATCGGCAAGCGGGTGAACGTCGACCGGATGGAGGAGGCCCTCGGCCTCGACCCGGACGTCGTGTCCACCGCGTGCCCGTTCTGCATCGTGATGCTGACCGACGCCGTCACCGAGAAGAAGCTCGCGGGTGAGGCGAAGGAGAGCGTCGAGGTGCTCGACGTCTCCCAGCTCCTGGCCCGCTCGCTGGCCCCGGCGGCGCCGGCGACGACCCCCGCCGAGCCCGTCGGCTGACCTGCNCCAGCTCCACCAGCCCCACCGCAACCGGGGCCCTCGCCAGCGGCGAGGGCCCCGGTTCGTCGTCTACGGTCCCCGGCCGGCACGGGGCCGGCACGTCCCTGCTTGTCCGGAGGGATAAATCGGGCGCAGAACCCTCTGGACAAGCAAGGAGGCCGGCGGGTCAGGCGGGCGGGAGTTCGCCGTTCGGGACGGGGGCGCGGGTGAAGTCGCGGTAGGCGCGGGACGGCGTCGGACCGCGCTGGCCCTGGTAGCGGGAGCCGTAGACGGCCGAGCCGTAGGAGTGCTCGGCCGGCGAGGTCAGCCGGAACAGGCAGAGCTGGCCGATCTTCATGCCCGGCCAGAGCTTGATCGGCAGCGTCGCGACGTTCGACAGCTCCAACGTGACGTGCCCGGAGAAGCCGGGATCGATGAAACCGGCCGTCGAGTGCGTGAGCAGCCCGAGCCGGCCCAGGCTCGACTTCCCCTCCAGCCGGCCCGCCAGGTCGTCCGGCAGGGTGACGATCTCCAGCGTCGAGCCGAGCACGAACTCGCCCGGGTGCAGCACGAACGGCTCGTCGCCGTCGGGCGCGATGAGTTCGGTGAGATCCTCCTGCTCGACCGACGGGTCGATGTGGCTGTACCGGTGGTTGGCGAAGACCCGGAACCAGCGGTCCANCCGCAGGTCGATGCTGGNCGGCTGGATCAGGGCGGGGTCGTGGGGGTCGAGGCGAATCCGGCCCGCGGTGATCTCGGTCCGGATGTCCCGGTCGGACAGCAGCACGTCGTGGACGTTAGAGCATGNGCGGTCGATCTTCACCGCCCGTCCGGCCGGTCGCCGTCGGCGGTGGGGTCGGTCGAGGGTCGGCCGGGGGTCGGCCGAGGGGTCGACCGAAGGAGTGAGACGTAGCGTGACAGGGGTAGGAGAGACGTGTCCGCTCGGGGAACGCCCGGCCGGAACGGGGCGTCCCCGGCGGAGAGGCGGGGAATGNGAACACAGGCGGGAGAAGCATGCTCGGGCTACCCGATCACATTCAGGCGTGCCTGTTCGATCTCGACGGGGTGCTCACCAACACGGCGACGGTGCACGCCGCCGCGTGGAAGGAGATGTTCGACGACTTTCTGGAGAACTGGGCCAGTCGGTCCGGTGAACCGTTCGTCCCGTTCGACATCGGCGGGGACTACGCCGAATACGTCGACGGCCGGCCCCGGGTCGACGGGGTACGCGCCTTCCTCGCCGCCCGCCACATCCGGCTGCCCGAGGGGACCGCGGACGACCCGCCGTCCGCGCTGACCGTGAACGCCCTGTCCAACCGCAAGAACATCCTGCTCCTGAAGNGGATCCGGACCGACGGCGTGGAGGTCTACCCGGGCTCGAGGACCTATCTGGAGGAGCTGTCGAGGCGTGGGGTGCCCCGGGCCGTGGTCTCCTCCAGCGCCAACTGCGTGGAGGTGCTGCGATCCACCGGCCTCGACGCCTTCGTCGACGCGGTCGTCGACGGCGTGGTCGCGGCCCGGGACCACCTGGCCGGCAAGCCGGCGCCGGACACCTTTCTCGCCGGCGCCAGGTTGCTCGGCGTGNCGCCGGAGCGGGCGGCGGTGTTCGAGGACGCCCTGGCCGGCGTCGAGGCCGGCCGGGCCGGGGGCTTCGGCTACGTGGTCGGCGTCGACCGGGTGGGGCAGGGGCACGCCGAGCAGTTGCGCAAGCACGGCGCCGACATCGTCGTCGAGGATCTGGCCGATCTGCTCGCGCCGTCCACGCCGTCCACGCCGTCCGCCGCCGGGCGCGGNCCGGCATGATCGACAAGGCGTCCTATCTGATCGAGCCGTGGGCGATCCGGGAATCCGGAGTCGACCTCTACGATCTGGGCCGGTCCGAATCGTTGTTCGCGTTGTCCAACGGCCACATCGGGCTGCGCGGAAACCTCGACGAGGGTGATCCCCACGGACTGCCCGGCTCCTACCTGAACTCCGTGCACGAACTGCGCCCTTTGCCGTACGCCGAGGCCGGGTACGGATATCCCGAGTCAGGGCAGACGGTCATCAACGTCACCGATGGCAAGATCATCAGGTTGTTGGTGGATGACGAGCCGTTCGACATCCGGTACGGCGAACTGCTGTCGCATCAGCGGATGATCGACTTCCGGGAGGGCGTGCTCACCCGCGACGTGGAATGGGTCTCACCGGCCGGCCAGACGATCCGGGTGCATTCCGAGCGGCTGGTGTCGTTCTCCCAGCGGTCCATCGCCGCCTTCTACTACGAGGTCGAGGCGATCGGCGATCCGGCCCGGGTCGTCATCCAGTCGGAGCTGGTCGCCAACGAGCAGCTCCCGACCTGGCGCGGGGACCCGCGGGCCGCCGCCGCGCTGGAGTCGCCGCTGATCTCCGAGCGTCACCGTGCCGACGGGACCAAGGTCGAGACCGTCCACATCACCCGGCACAGCGAGATCCGGGTCGCCGCCGCCATGGATCATCACTTCGAGGGCCCGGACTCGCTGGGCATCTCCTCGGAGAGCGAGCCCGACGCGGGTCGGGTCACCGCGACGGTCGTGCTGCTGCCCGGCCAGAAGCTGCGGATGGTCAAGTGGCTCGCGTACGGCTGGTCCGAGCAGCGGTCCCTGCCGGCGTTGCGCGACCAGGCCGTGGCCGCGCTCGTCGCCGCCCGCCAGACCGGCTGGGGCGGCCTGGTACGCGAGCAGAAGGAGTACCTCGACGCGTTCTGGGCGCGCGCCGACGTCGAGGTCGACGGCGACCCGGAGGTCCAACAGGCCGTCCGGTTCGCGCTGTTCCACGTCCTGCAGTCGGCCGCCCGGGCGGAGCGGCGCGCCATCCCGGCGAAGGGCCTGACCGGTCCGGGCTATGACGGGCACGCCTTCTGGGACTCCGAGACCTACGTGCTGCCGGTGTTGACCTACACGGCCCCGGCCGCCGCGGGCGACGCGCTGCGCTGGCGGCACGCGACCCTGCCGCTGGCCCGGGAGCGCGCCGAGCTGCTCGACCTCGCGGGTGCGGCGTTTCCCTGGCGCACCATCCACGGCGAGGAGTGCTCCGGGTACTGGCCGGCGGGGACGGCGGCGTTCCACGTGAACGCCGACATCGCCGACGCGGTCGCCCGCTACGTCAACGTCACCGAGGACGAGCGGTTCGAACGCGAGGTCGGCCTCGAGATCCTGGTCGAGACTGCGCGGCTGTGGCGCTCGCTGGGTCACCACGACCTCGACGGCCGGTTCCGCATCGACGGCGTCACCGGCCCGGACGAGTACTCGGCGATCGCCGACAACAACGTCTACACGAACCTGATGGCGCAGCGAAACCTCATCGCCGCCGCGGACGCCGCCCGCCGCCATCCCGACCGCGCCGCCGAGCTCGGCGTGGACGCCGAGGTGACGGCCTCCTGGCGGGACGCGGCCGAGGACATGTTCATCCCCTACGACCCCCATCTCGGGGTCCACCCGCAGTCCGAGGGCTTCACCGAGCACCAGGTGTGGGACTTCGAGCACACCACGGCCGAGCAGTACCCGCTGCTGTTGCACTTCCCCTACTTCGACCTCTACCGCAAGCAGGTCGTCAAGCAGGCGGACCTCGTGCTCGCGATGCAGCGCTGCGGCGACGCGTTCACCATGGACGAGAAGATCCGCAACTTCGCCTACTACGAGGCGCTGACCGTCCGGGACTCCTCGCTGTCGGCCTGCTGCCAGGCCGTGATGGCCGCCGAGTGCGGCCACCTCTCCCTCGCCCACGACTACCTGCGCGAGGCCGCGCTGATGGACCTGCGCGACATCGAGCACAACACCGGCGACGGCCTGCACATGGCCTCGCTCGCGGGAAGTTGGATCGCCCTCGTGGAGGGNTTCGGCGGCCTGCGCGACGGCGGCGAGGTCATCGCCTTCTCGCCCCGCCTGCCGGAGGGCCTGACCAGGCTTGCCTTCGGCCTCTGCGTGCGCGGGCGTCACCTGCGGGTGGAGGTGTCCGATGCGACGGCGACCTACACCGTCTCCGAGGGTCCGGCGATGACCCTGCTCCACCACGGCCAGACGGTGCGGGTCCAGCCGGGCGAGCCGGTGAGCCTGGACGTGCCGCCCGCCCCCGTGCTGGAACGACCCAGGCAGCCGGCCGGCCGCGAGCCGCTGCGCTTCCTGCGTCCGCCCGGTGAGGGTGGCCCGTCCAACCCCGGCGCCGGCTCCAGCGCAGGCGGCGCCGCCAGCGTCGGCGGCGGCCACGGTGGCCACAGCGGAGTCGGCGGCCACCCGGGAGTCGGTGGCCACAGCGGAGTCGGCGGCCACACCGGTGGTCGCGGCGGCTCCGGAAGCACCGCTGGCGCGGTCCCCTCCGCCACCGGCAGCACCGTGGACGGCTGACATCGGCGCACGCCGCCGGCGTCCCGACCGGCATGCAGGCCAAGCCGACGACGACGGCGGCGGCGGCGATGCGGGACTGTCAGGGTCGGGCCGCCGGCGGCGGCGGGCGGGGGGCACGGGCCTTCCGTGTCCCGCCCCGCCGCACCCGCCCTGCCCCGCCTGCCGCGCGATCCGGTACGATGCGGATGCACTACGCGGGCGTAGTTCAGAGGCAGAACACGAGCTTCCCAAGCTTGCAACGCGGGTTCGATTCCCGTCGCCCGCTCAGACTTGGGTGAGGCTCGTCCGGGATCGCCGGACCTGCTCATTCTGCCGTTGCCAGGCTTCAGCTCTGGAGCCTCGGGTGAACGCCTGGACTTCTCAGCGACCTCGATGATGGCGACTGCTCGGACACCGCCGCTGTCGAGGCCGCGGACCCCGGTGCGGCGGCTGTCATTCTGGGGTCGACCTCCCTGTCGCCCCGGCCGGAGATCAGAAGAGGCGTAACACCGAGGCGGGCACAGCGTAGGAGACGCGGCCAGCCCCGCCGGGTAGGCCGACCCATCGCCGTGTTCAGTCGTAACCCGACCTTGTCGGCTCGCCTTCGCACCTTTCCGGCGCGGTCGCGGTCCGGTCGTCTCCGTCGGGGTCGGAGTCGGGGTCAGCGACGGGCCGAGGGCCGATCGTCGGCGTTGTCGGCGAGTGTCCATGCCCCGCCGGAATCATCCTGGTCGCCGTGGCGTACCTGCCGGCCGGAGCGGACCTGCCCGAGGAAGACGCTCACCGAGAGCCTCGATTCTTGACACGCTGAGTAGTAATCAAAACACTCTGCGTAGTCAGCCCGAGGAAGTGGAGCCCAGAATGTCCCTAGTGCGTGAATCACGCACCGCGCTCAGGCGCGGTCTCGTCGTCACGGCCGGTGTGGCGACCGTCATAGGAGGATTGAGCACCGGAGCGAACGCGGTACCTGGCCAGACGTCCACCCAGACCACCATAGCCANCGTCGTGGTCGGTTCGTCCATCACGCTCACCGGCCTCGTGCCGTCGTTCACCCTGGCCGGCAACCCGGGCGAGACCGTATCGACCACGGCCCCGCCCGTCACGTTCACGGTGACAACCAACAACAACGAGGGTTACACGGTGACGGTCGCGCCGGAGACGCCCACCCTGAATCCGACGACGCCGGGCAACACCGACACGATTCCGATCGGCGACCTTCGGGTCCGCGAGGCGGGAACCACCGCCTTCACCCCGTTGGTCTTCGGAACGCCCGTTACGGTACACACCCAGGCCACGCCCTCCGCAGAGGCGGGTGACACCTTCACAAACGACTACCAGATCACCATTCCGTTCGTGACTCCGGACACCTACTCTGCGGTCCTCGACTACGTCNCCACCACCCTGTAGTAATTCCTCCTAGGCGGCCGGAAACGGCTGTGGGACATAGCTGACTTCGGGCGNCATCGGGTCCCGGATACGCATAAGGGAGAGAAGAACATGGCGGTGGGTCGACGATGACCAACCGGCTTCGGCTGGGCGGTTGGGCAATTGTGGTGGCCACGTGTCTCGCATTGACGGTAGCACTGGTCGNCCCGGTGTCCAGTGCGACTGCGTCGACCCCCGCACCTTCTCCCCCCAAAGCGGACTTCGGACTGAGCGTCAGTCCGACGAGGCTGGTGATTCCGCAGGAGCAGCTCGCGAAGGACCAGCACTTCGCGGTGAGTAATCGTGGTCGCCTGCCGCTCGACATCGTGGTCAACAGGGCGGGCTTCACGGCCGGNCGGGACGGGACCCTCCAGTTCAAACGCGACGAGGGCCCGCAGTCGGCGATGAACTGGATAACGGTCAGCCCGGCCGCGTTCCATCTGGAGCCGGGCACCCGCCAGATCGTCGCCGTGCGGATCGCCGTTCCGCCGCATCCGGAGCCGGGCGATCACCACGTTGCGATGCTGTTCATGGTGCCCGCGCTGAAGGACGGAAGGACGATCCGGCTGAACCGCGGGATCGGCGCTCCGCTCTACATCACGGTGCCGGGCCCGGTGGACGACACCGTCCGGGTCNCCTCGTTGCGGACCTCGGGATTCGCGACGAGCGGACCGATCGACTTCACCGCGACGCTGCGGAACACCGGCACAGTGCACCGCGACTTCCGTGGAAAGGGACATCTCAAAGTTCGGGTCGACGGGCGGGACGTCGCCTTCCCCGACTTTACCGTGCAGCGCGGGGCGACCCGGGTGGTCACCGCGCGGTGGAACGATCCGCCACGCATGTGTGTCTGCCGGGCGGAGGTCGCCGTTCCTGGCTCGAAAGGCAGCGTCAGTAGCGCGCGTGCCAGAGTCGTGCTCTTTCCGGTCGGCCAGGCCGCGCTGTTTGTCGCCGTCGCCGTCGTCATCCTCCTGCTCGGTGTGTTCATACGCCGGCGCTACCGGGCGCGAATTCTTGCGGAGGCCCGTGCCCTGCGGCGGCGGGAGGATTTCGTCGAGCCGCGTCAGGCCGGTGAGACAACCGACGGCGGAAGCACCGACCTCGCTCGGGACCTCCTGAGCCCGGAATCCGAGACCCGGGACGACACGCCCGATTCATAGTCGGCCGACGCTTGTTACTTAAGGTCATCGACTATAAACTCTATGTAATGAACGGTGTGAGGGGAACGAGACGGAGATCTCCGCGGAAGATGGCGGCGATCCGTGGTGGGCGTGCATTCAAGGCGCTGNTCATCGGCCTGGTGAGCCTTTTTCTGTCCGGTTCGATTTCGGCTCTCATGCCGACCGTCGCCTACGCCGCCGGTACCCTTCTGTTCAATCAGCCGTTCCACAACAACACGCCGGACGGGCTCGGCTCGGTCGCGCTGCCGTTGCCACCGGTCAGCGCCACCGGCGGCAACCAGGCGTGTCTGACCGCGAGCGGCAACTCGAACACCGGGGTGCTGCGAAGCTGTACCTCCAGCAACGATGCCCAGGGCGCCGGGAAACTACGCCTGACCGCCAACGCGACCAGCCTGCAGGGCGGTGTCTTCGGCGCGACCAGCGTGCCGACCTCGCAGGGACTGGACGTCACCTTCAACTCGTACCAGTACGGCGGCAGCAGCGCCGACGGCATCGCGTTCGTGCTGGCGGCGGTCGATCCGGCCGCTCCGACGGCGCNGGCGCGCATGGGCCAGCTCGGCGGCGGACTCGGCTACTCGGCCTGGCTCTCGGCCGGCCTCAGCGGGCTGAGCACCGCCTACCTGGGAGTCGGCCTGGACGTCTTCGGCAACTTCAGCAACACCACGTACCAGGGCTCGGGCTGCACCAATCCGGCCTACATCTCCACCACCGGCGCGCAGGTCAAGGGGCAGGTCGTCGTACGCGGCCCCGGCGCGGGAACAGTCGGGTACTGCGCGGTGAACANCACGGCGACGACAACATCCTCGCCGGTGGTGCCGTTGCACGCCGCCACCCGCGCGGCCTCGGTGGTGCCCGTCGAGGTGGTGGTCAACCCCACCGCGCAGACCATCGTCACGGACTCGGGTGTCTCCGCGACCCCCGGCACCTACAAGGTCATCTTCACGCCGGTGGGCGGGACGTCGCGAACCCTGAGCGGAACGCTGCCCACCGTGCCCAGCGGGCTGTACCCGTCGTCGAGCTGGACGACGCCGGCCGGCATCCCCCGGCAGCTGGCCTTCGGCTGGGTGGGTTCCACCGGCGGCTCCACCGACTTCCACGAGATCGACAACACCAGGGTGGTGACCTTCAACCCGGTTCCGCAGCTCAACGTCGCCGCGACCAGTTTCACCCAGACGACCCTCGCACCGGGTGATCCGGTGACCTACAGCGTGACCGCCGGCGTCAGCGCCGGGGCGGACGAGTCCCTGCCCATCGCGGTGACGCAGACGATGCCGGCGGGCGTGGTCCCGGTGGGCGCGTTCGGCTCCGGCTGGGTCTGTCAGGCCCCGAGCGGGCAGACGATCACCTGCACCAACAGCAACGGACCCTTCACCAACGGGACAAGTCTGACCCCGATCACCGTGGTGGNGATCGTCACCGGTGCGAGCGTCACCCCGGCGTTCGTCCGATCCGCGACGACCACCACCGCCTCGGCGAGCGACGCGAACCCGGGCTTCGCCGCCACGGCCACAGCGGGAACGATCGCGGCGACCCCCACCGGGATCGCGATCTCCCCGACCTCGGGGTCGATCTCCGGCGGTGGTGCGGCCACGGTGACGGGGATCAACATCACCGGCGCGACGGCGATCGAGATCGGGACGACCGCGCAGCAGCAGGCGGGTACCCCGGTGGTGCTGCTGCCCTGTCAGTCGGGGCCCGCCGCCGGCTGCTTCACCNTCAACGCCAACGGCTCGCTGGCGATCTCGTCGATGCCCGCCCGGACCAGCGCGGCGACGGTGGGGGTCACCGTCGTGACGGTCGGGGTGGCGGGGGTGACGTCGTACGTGTACACGAGCGCACCCGCGACCCCGGTGGCGCCGACCGCCACGGCGGGGGTCACCAGCGCCACGGTCACCTGGGTCGCCCCGGCGAGCAACGGCAGCACCATCACCGGCTACCTCGTCACGCCCATCCGCAACGGGGTGGCGCAGACGCCGGTGTCGTTCGACGCCTCGACGACCACCCGCACGCTCACCGGTCTCACCGCCGCCGCCTCGTACACGTTCACGGTCGCGGCCGTGAACGCGGTCGGCACGGGGGCGGCGAGCCCCGCCTCGGCGGCCGTGGTGCCCTACGCCCTGCCGGCCGCGCCGACGATCACGGCGGTCAGCGCGGGAAGCACGTCGGCCAACCTGTCCTGGACCGCGCCGGCCAGCAACGGCAGCGCCATCACCGGGTATGTCGTGACCCCCTACATCGGCGGGGTCGCGCAGACGGCGCAGACCTTCACGAGCACGGCGACGACGCAGAGCATCACCGGCCTGACCGGTGGGACGACCTACACCTTCCGGGTCGCGGCGATCAACGCGGCCGGGACCGGGCCGCAGTCGGCCGCCTCGTCCGCGGTGACGATCAACGCCTCGCCGGGCCTGGCCCTGCCGGCGCCGCCGCTGGGCGAGGTCGGGGCGGCCTACACCGACCAGTTCACTGTTACCGGCGGCACGTCCCCGTTCACCTGGTCGATCAGCAGCGNCAGCCTGCCGCCGGGCCTCATCCTCAACGCCACCTCGGGTCTGGTCTCCGGAACGCCGACCACGGCCGGCAGTTATCCGTTCACGGTCCGGGTGGTGGATGCCGGCGGGCAGGCCGCGACGCAGGGCCTGACGATCTCGATCGCGTCGCCCCCGACGCTTCCGTTCCCGCCACCGCCGGCAGGCGAGGTAGGAGTTACCTACAGTAACCAACTGACCGTGTCGGGCGGCACGAGCCCGTTCGTCTGGTCGGTCAGCGCGGGCGCGCTGCCGCAGGGGGTCACCCTGGGCTCCTCGACGGGTCTGCTGTCGGGCACGCCGACGGTGGCCGGTACCGCATCGTTCGTGGTCCGGGTCGTGGACGCCTTCGGCCAGACGGCGACCAACAGCGTCAACCTGGCGATCGCGGCGCGGCCGACCCTGGCGTTCCCGCCGCCGCCGGCCGGGCAGGTGGGTGTCGCCTACAGCAACACGCTGGCGGTGACCGGTGGTACCGGCCCGTTCGCCTGGTCGGTCAGCGCGGGCAGCCTGCCGCCGGGCCTCACTCTCAACGCGTCGACCGGGGTCCTGTCCGGGACGCCCACCACGGCCGGCAGCACCCCGTTCACCGTTCAGGTGAGTGACGCGTTCGGGGTGACCGCCACCCAGGCGGTCACCTTCACGGTCGGCGTCGGACCCATCGTGATCGTGAAGGCCTCGGACGCGACCTCGGCCGCGCCCGGCGACGTCGTGACCTACACCGTCACCGCCACCAACACGGGTGCGGCGGCATTCTCGGGCGTGACCTTCACCGACGCCCTGGCCGGGGTGTTCGACGACGCGGTCTACAACGCGGACGCGACCGCCACGACCGGCACGGTCACCTTCACCAGCCCGAACCTCACCTGGACCGGGAATCTCGCCGCCGGGGCGGCGGTGACCGTCACCTACTCGGTCACGGTGAACAACCCCGGCACGGGCAACAAGATCCTCTCCGACGAGGTGACCTCCGCGACGGTGGGGACGACCTGTCCGGTCGGGGGAACCGACCCGCNGTGCTCGACCACGGTGACCGTGTCGGTCCTGACGATCACCTCCGCGACCTCCGTGACCACGACCGAGCCGGGCCAGGTGGTGGTGTTCACCTACACGGCGGTGAACGACGNCCAGACCCCGTTCCCCGGCGCGACCTTCTCGGTGCCGTTCGCCAACNTGGTGGACGACGCGACCTACAACCAGGACGGCGCCACCACGACGGGGCAGATCGCGAACGTCGGCGGCGCCCTGGTCTGGACGGGCAGCCTCGAGCCGGGTGCCTCGGTGGTCGTGACCCTCTCGCTCACCGTCAAGAACCCCGACACGGGCAACAAGGTCCTGACCACCATCGTCAGCTCGGCGACGCAGGGCAGCACCTGCCCGGTCGGCAACGCGCTACCCGCCTGTACGTCCACGGTGCCGGTGCTGACGCCGGGCCTGGCCATCACGAACACCGCGGACGTCTCCACCATGACGCCCGGCGGCACCATCACGTACACCGTGTCGCTGGCGAACACGGGTGAGACCGCCTACACCGGCACCANGNTCACCAGCTCGCTGGCCGGAGTGCTCTCCGACGCCACGTACAACGCCGACGCCACCGCGTCCACCGGCACGGTCGTGTACTCCGCGCCGAACCTCACCTGGACCGGGAGCCTCGCCGCCGGGGCGAGTGCGACCATCACCTATACCGTCACCGTGCTCGACCCGGACCCGGGCGACAAGCTTCTGATCAACGCCGTCACCTCGCCGGCGATCGGCAGCAACTGCCCCGTCGGGGGCAGCGCCCCGGCCTGCACGGCGGTGGTACAGGTGCTGGTACCGGACCTGACCATCGCAAAGACGGNCAGCTCGGCGACGACGACCCCCGGCGGGGTGGTCACCTACACGGTGACCGTGACGAACTCCGGGCCGACTCCGTACACCGGGGCGACGTTCGCCGACTCGTTGACCGGCCTGCTCGACGACGCGACCTACAACGCCGACGTCACCGCCTCGGCGGGCACCGCGAGCTACTCCGCGCCGACGCTGTCCTGGACGGGCAACCTGGCGCCCGGTGCGGCGGCGACGATCGTCTACTCGGTCACCACGCACAGTCCCGACACCGGGAACGGGTTCCTGACCGACGTCATCTCCTCGCCCACCGTCGGCAGCAACTGTGCGACCGGCAGCACGGACACGCGCTGCGCGGTGACGGTTGCGGTGTCCCAGCTGATTCTGGCGACGAGCTTCGAGTCCGCGACCACGACCCCGGGCTCGACGATCCGGCTGAACGCGACCTTCTCAAACACCGGCCAGACCCCATACACCGGCATCAGCGTTCTCGTCAACGGCAGCGGCGCCACGGACGACGCGGTCGGAAGTGGTACCCAGACGGCGTCGTCCGGAACCCTGTCGGTGAGCGGGTCCGGGGCGGTGTGGACCGGGGACATCCCGGTCGGCGGCGTCATCACCCTGTCCACCACGCTGACGGTGCTGAATCCCGACACTGGCAACGGGGTTATCACCGTCGTGTTTGGATCTGCTGCGGTCGGGAACAACTGCGCGGCTGGAAACAGCGACCCGCGCTGCACGGCGACCGCGACGGTACTCTTTCCCGGCCTGACAATTTCCACCTCGCCGGATGTCGCGACGGTGGTGCCGGGAAATACCGTCAACTACACGACGACGATAACGAACAGCGGCGAGACCCCTTACACCGGTGTCACGGTGACCGACGCCCTGGCCGGTCTGCTCGACGACGCTGTCTACAACGGTGACGTGTCGGCCTCCTCGGGCGCGGCGACCTACACGGCGCCGACGATCTCCTGGACCGGAAACGTGGCCCTCGGNGCTGTCGTCACGATCACCTTCTCCGTGACCGTGCTTGATCCGGATCCGGGCGACAAGATACTCGCCAGCATTGTCACTTCGGATGCCGTCGGGAGCAGCTGCCTGCCCGCCAGCGGAAATCCGACCTGCCGGTCGAACGTCGTCGTCCTCACCCCGGCCTTGACGATCGAACAGACGGCGAACGAAAACAACGCGGTGCCGGGACAGGTGCTCGTCTACACCGTCAGGGTGACCAACTCGGGCCAGACGGTGTATCCGGCGGCCACCTTCAGCAACCCGCTGAGCGCCGTCCTGGACGACGCGACCTACAATGCGGATGTCACGGCCTCCACCGGCACGGCATCCTTCGTCGGCGCCACGCTGAGCTGGACAGGCAGCCTGAATCCGGGCGCGACCGCGACGATCACCTATTCGGTGACGGTGAGGAATCCCGATCCGGGGAACCAGTCGCTGGCCAGCACGATCGTCTCGACGACCACGGGCTCCAACTGCCCGTCGGGCGGATCCGATCCGCGCTGCACCGTCGTGCTCCCGGTCGTGGCGGCGGCGCTCCTGACATTCACGAAGGAATCGGACGTGCCCTCGGTGGCCGCCGGGGGAACGGTGCACTACACGGTCACGGTGACGAACGCCGGGCTCACGCCCTACCTGGGAGCGGCCTTCACCGACGACCTGACCGACGTTCTGACCGACGCCACCTACCACGCCGACGCGGTCGCGTCCGCCGGCGCCGTGAGCTACACCGCGCCGGTGTTGTCCTGGACCGGTGACGTGCCGGCGTCCGGGTCGNTCACCATCACCTACTCCGTCGGGGTGACCGGCCCCGGCACGGGCGACGACATCCTGGTCGACTCGGTGGTGTCGGCCTCGAACGGGAGCAACTGTCAGGCGGCGAGTACCGACCCGCGGTGCACGGCCACGGTCACGGTCAGCGAGCTGACATTTTCCACTTCCGCAAACGTGACGTCGACGACCCCCGGGGGAATAGTCACCTTCACCAACACCTTCACCAACACGGGGCAGACTCCCTACACCGGGATCACAGCCTCGCTGGTCGGTGACGACGTCGTGGACGACGCCTCCGCCTACGGCGGTCAGAGCGCCAGCTCGGGAACGATGGTGGTCGGCGCGACCGGGCTGCAGTGGACAGGCAGCATTCCAGTGGGNGGCACCGTGACCATCATCGGAAGTGTCCAGGTCAATGATCCGGATACCGGGAACCGGGTGCTGAAGGGCTCCATCGTCTCGGATGNGCCCGGTAGCAACTGCCCGACGGGTGGNACTGATCCGGCCTGTTTCGAAAGTGTGNCGGTGCTGCTCCCCGGCCTGACGATGACGACGGCGACGAATGCCAACGCGGCTGTTCCTGGCGGTGTCGTGACATACACCGTCACGATCACGAACAGCGGTGAAACGCCATACACCGGGGCGACCGTCACCAACAATCTCAGNGGTGCCCTGGACGATGCGGTCTACGGCGGGAACGCCACCGCCTCCGCCGGGACGGTGAGTTTCGCGGGCTCGACAGTCTCCTGGTCGGGTGACCTCGCCGTCGACGAGGTGGTGATCGTGACCTTCTCGATGACCGTGCGAAACCCCGATCCGGGTGACAAGATCCTCACCAGTGTCCTGGCCTCGACCGATGAGGGTAGTTCCNGCCTGCCGGCCAGCGGGAGNGCGGGCTGCGGCCACAACGTGGTCGTCCTCACCCCGGCGCTGACGATCGCGAAGTCGGCCAGCGCGGCGACGACGGTGCCCGGCGGCACGGTCACCTTCACCATCGCGGTGACGAACTCGGGGCAGGTTCCCTACTCGGGTGCCGTGGTCAGCGACGCGCTGGCCGGGGTGCTCGACGACGCCACCTACAACAACGACGCGGCCGCGACCGTGGGCACCNTCGGTTTCGCCAGCCCGACGCTCACGTGGACCGGGAACCTGAACCCGGGCAGCTCGACCACGATCACCTACTCGGTCACCGTGCTGAACCCCGACACCGGNGACGCCGAACTCGCCAACTCCGTCAGCTCCACGGTGGCGGGCAACAACTGCGTCACCGGGAGCACGGACCCGCGGTGCTCCGCCTCGGTGTTGGTCGCCGCGCTCACCCTGGTGGCCGCGACGAACGTGTCGACGGCGATTCCGGGCGAGATCATCTACTTCACGGCGACCATCACCAACTCCGGTGGTACCTCCTACACGAATGCCGTCGTGAACGCCGGCCTCGCCGGCGGGACGGATGACGCGACCTACAACGGCGACGCGACCGCCACCTCGGGGGCCATTGCGCTGGACATTCCCAATGGGCAGCTGGTCTGGACCGGAGACCTTGCGCCCGGGCAGTCCGCGACGATCACCGCGTCGCTGACGGTGAACAATCCCGNTCTGGGAGACAGGACGATGACCGCCTCCGTGTCGTCGGACGTTGCCGGGAGCAGCTGTCCGTCCGGAAACTCGAATCCACCCTGTTCCGTGTCGGTCCTGATCCTGACCCCGAGGCTCAGCATCGCAAAGACGGCGAACACGACGACCACAACTCCAGGCGGCACCGTCAGCTACACGATCACCGTGACGAACAACGGGGAGTCGGCCTACGAGGGCGCCTCGGTGACCGACAACCTCGCCGGCCTGCTCNCCGACGCGGTCTACAACACCGACGTGAGCGCCACGAGCGGGACGGTGACGTACGCGGAGCCGACGGTGACCTGGACGGGTGACCTGGCGATCGGCGCGAGCGTGACGATCAGCTATTCGGTCACGGTCAACGATCCGGATCTCGGTGACCGGACGTTGAACAACGCCGTGACCTCGCCCGCGATCGGGAGCACCTGCCCGACCGACGGCAGCGGCGGGCCCGGCTGCCGGGTCGCGGTTCGGGTGCTCGTCCCCGCCCTGACGATCACCAAGTCCGCCGCGACCGGCACCGGTGACGCGACCGTCGTCGCGGGCGGTGCGATCACCTACACGGTCACCGTGGTGAACACCGGCCAGACCCCCTACACGGGCGCGTCGTTCACCGATGATCTCGCCGACGTGCTCGACGACGCGGGCTACAACGGTGACGCCGCGGCCAGCACGGGCACCGTCGCGTTCACCTCGCCCGACCTGACCTGGACCGGGAACCTCGCCCAGGGGGCGACGGCGACCATCACCTACTCGGTGACCACGTCCCTGCCGGCCAACGGCGATCACCTCGCGATCAACGCGGTCGCCTCGACCACCGCAGGTTCCACCTGCCTGACCGGCAGTGCCGACGCGGCCTGCACGACGACCACCACGGTGCTGGTGCCGGCCCTGACGATCACCAAGACGGCCGACCAGACGGCGGCCGTCGTCGGCTCGACCGTCCAGTACACGATCACCGCGACGAACAACGGGCAGGCCGCCTACACCGGCGCGACCATCACCGACAGCCTGGCGACGGTCGTGAACAACGCGACCTACAACGCGGACGCCGCGGCCAGCGCCGGCACGGTCACCTACGCCGCGCCCACGCTTACCTGGACCGGGAATCTCGCGGTCGGCGCCGGAGTCACCATCACCTACTCGGTGACGGTCGACGACGCCGCGACCGCGGGCGCGGACCTGGTGAACCGGGTCGCGTCCACGGCCGCCGGCAGCACCNGCACCGGNACCGGCAGCGAACCGGCCTGCACGACCGCGACGGCCATCACCGCCCAGAGCCTGGCCCTGACCGATCTCACCCCCGCCTTCACCCTCACCGGCGAACCGAACAGTTCCGTCGTCCAGAACGGGGCGGTGACCATGACCGTCACCACGAACAGCACGGACGGTTACACGGTCACGGTCCAGGCGACGTCGCCGACCCTGACGGGGCAGACGGCCGGCAACGGCGACTCCATCCCGGTGAGCTCCCTGCTGGTTCGGCAGTCCGGGACGTCGACCTTTACCCCGTTGTCCGACACGGTGGCGGTGCCGGTCTATTCGAAGGGACAGCCGTCGGCCCCGGGCGGGGACGCGGTCAGCAACGACTATGCGATCGATGNTCCCTTCGTCGCCTCCGACACGTACTCCACCACGCTCGACTACATAGCGGCCAGTCAATGAGGATGGCGGCCAGTCGATGAGGATGGCGGCGAGTCCAGGTGCGATGGCGGCGGCCCGATATCCGGAAAGAGACGAGACCGGAAAGAGATGAGATGAGCATCTTCCGTTTCGGGCGCGTGCGTGGGCGGCTTCTGCTGGNCGCCGCCCTGCTCGGCAGCCCCCTCGTCGTGGCCGGTACGTTCGTGGCCCCGCCCGGCGCCCTCGCCGACGAGACGCCGTCGCCGGAGCACGCCGATGCGGCTGCTCCCGATCTCTCGGTCGCGATCGACGATGGTCACACCGATGTCAGGGCGGGCGACCATCTCACCTATACGGTCAGGATCCGCAACATCGGCACGGTCGACGCGACCGATCTCCTGGTCACCCAGACACTCCCCGCGGGCGCCCGGTTCGGCTCGGCTGATCGTGACGGCGCGTTCAGGGACGGCACGGTCACCTGGCGGACCGACCTGCGTTCCGGTCGCAACACCGTGTTCGGCGTTCGGGCCGAGGTGACGAAGCCACCGCCCGGCCTGCTCCGGCTCGCGGCGGTCGTGTGCGTGGCCGCGCACGCCGACAGCAGGCCGATCGTCTGCGCCGCCGACTCGGACCGGTTGCCCGCCGGCGGCGCTGCCGCGGGCTCCGCGGGCGGGGGCGGTCGTGGCTGGGCCGGCCTGCCCGGCTGGCTCCTGGCGCTGTGCGGGGCCCTGGCCGCGGCGCTCGCACTCGGTGCGGGTCTGTTCCTGCGCTACCGACGCTCGCCTCGGCACCGACGGTCGCCTGGTCGAGAGGGGCGGACCCACCAGGGGGATCACCTTGTGGCGATACCCGGCCCGCGGTCGGACCGGAACCCCCAGGGCGATGCGGGCGAGGAGGCCGGCCCCAGCAGCCCCGACGAGACCGTCCGGCTCTAGGGGCTCCAGGGCTCCAGGGCTCCAGGGCTCTGGGGCGCTGCGGGGGCCCGCCGCGAGTATCAGCCCATTCCGAGTACCCGTTCGCCGCGGATCTACCGTGGGCCCTCGGCGTGAGCGGCTGACCGCGGACGGGGGCAGGTGGCGGGAGAGCAGGAGGTTCGGGGACATCGGCGAGGGGCCCTGCCGGCGGCGGCCGAGGCGCCGCGGTTTCTCGTCGCCGGCGCGTTCGTGCTCGACTGCCTCGTCAGCACCCCGCGGCTGCCGGGGTGGGGCGAGGATGTGCGGGCCGACGCGATGCGGACCGCGCCGGGTGGGAAGGCGCTCAACCAGGCGGTGACCCTGGCACGGCTCGGCCTGCCGGTGACCGCGGTGGGGGCGGTCGGAACGGACGGCGTGGGGGCGGCCGTGCGGGCGGCGCTTGCCGGCGAGGGGGTGGACGTGTCGGCGATGACGGTGGTCCCGCACGTGCCGACGCCCGTCTGCGTCGTCCATGTGCGGGGTGACGGCGAGAAGGCGGTTGTCTGGCGGGTCCCCGAGGCGCTGGCCGTCACCGGAGACCAGGTCCACGCCGCCGCGGCGGCGACNGGCGGCCCGGTCGACGCGGCCCTGGTGACGTTCGAGTTCGCCGAACGGGCCGCGGACCTCGTCACCGCCGCCGCCAAGGCCGCCACGCGGGTTGTCGTCAACCCGGCGCCGGCGCCGGGCGACCCGGCGGTCGTCGCGGCCGTTGCGTGGGAGCAGGTCGACATCCTCGTCCCCAACGAGGCCGAGGCCCGCGCGCTGCTGGCCGGGCGGGCCGCCGCCCGCGGGCCCGCCGGGCGGCTCGCCGAAGCGGTCGCCGAGACGCTCGGCGTCCCGACCGTCTGCGTCACCCTGGGCGAACGGGGATGTGTGCTGCGGACCGGCGGCGCGACGACCGTCCACCCCGCCGTCGCGGCGACGGTGATCGACGCGACCGGGGCCAGCGACGCCTTCACGGCCGTGCTCGCCGCCCGCCTGGTCGCGGGCGACGACCCGGCCACCGCCGTCCACCACGCACGGGCCGCCGCGGCGCTCACGGTGGGCCGGGTCGGTGCCTACGAGGCGCTTCCCACCGCCGGCGAGCTCCGCGAGCTGGTCTTCGGCCCACGGCGGCGGTCGGGATAGGGCCGGCCCGGCCCGGTCACCGTCGGATTCGGGGTGGGCGGCAGGGGAACGGGGTACCGGGCGCGGCGGGTCCGGGCGGAGCGTGCGCGGTGGGCGCAGGGAGCGCGGTGGGCGCAGGGGGTGCGGCGGGTCTCGCCGCCCGCCGCCCGCCGGCCGGCGGTGGCGCGCAGGCCGTGGCGAACTGGGCGATGCCGCGGCGGTAGGCGTCCTCCTTGCGGCGAGCGATCGCCGCCGGGTCGATCTCGGTGACCCCGAGCCGGCCCCGGGCGCCGCAGGCGGCGGCCCGCGCGGGGTCGAGCAGGAACGGGGCGAGGGCGGCGGCCAGCGCCTCGGCGTCGTCGGGCGGGACGGCGGTCCCGGACCCCCAGCGCTCGACGAACGGTGCCACGCCTGTCCGGGTCGTGGTCACCACCGGCCGCCCGGCCGCCATCGCCTCGACGGCGGCGATCGAGAAGCTCTCGAAGCGGCTGGGCACCGCGACGGCCCGGGCCCGGCGGTAGAGGGCGCGGAGCTCGCCGGCTGACAGATGGCCGGGGAACTCCACCTGTAGGCCGAGCTCCCGGGCCCGCCGGGCGAGCCAGCTGCCGGCGGGGGCGCCGCCGATCGTGCCGGCGGGGCGCCCGGCGAGCACCAGCCGGTGGGCGACGCCCGCGCGGTTGAGCCGCGCCGACGCGTCGAGCAGAACGTCCACCCCCTTGTACGCCTCCAGGCGGCCGACCGCCGCGACCATCGGCGCCGTGCCGGCGACGTCCGGGACGTCGAGCCAGGGATGGGCGTCGAACGGGTTCGGGATGACCTCCACGGCGCGCCGGCCCAGCCAGCCATGTTCGCGCAGGGTGTCGACGAGGAGCTGCGACGGTGAGGTCACCACGGCGGCGCGATCGGCGGAGATCCGGTCGAGACGGTCGGCGAGCCGGCCCTTGCACCCGAGCGGCTGGCCGGCGAGCTGGACGGTGAGCATGGTCGGGCAGTGCAGGTGGATCGCGAGCGGAAGGGTGNGGTACAGCGCCTGGAGCAGGCCGCGGGTCTCCCCGTCCTGCGTCTCGATCACGTCGGGGCGCAGGCCAAGGCGGCNCAGCCAGAAGCTGTAGGACAACGGCAGGCTGACCCGCAGCGTGATCGAGTCCCGCGGGTACAGCGGCCCGCGCAGCCGCGCCCCGACCGGGCCGAGCCCGCGGGTGACCGGAACCCGCAGCAGCGGCCGGCGATGCACGTGCACCCCGTCCTGCAGGGAGTCGACGACCCGGTGACCCTGGGCGCAGAGCACGTGCACCTCGTGCCCCAGCCGCGCGAGCGCGACGGCCAGCGTCGCCGTGTAGCTGCCCGCGCCGTCCCAGACGACCGGCGGGNACTGCTCGCAGAAGAACAGGATGCACAGGGCGTTGCGCGATCGGACCGACTCCGCCATGCTTCTCCGTTTCCATCGGTCCGGTCACCGGAGCATGCGGGAATGACGGTAATACGTTACCGCGGACCTCTCGGGGCTCCCGGTGATTGTCGACGCGCGTCCGGCGTTTCGCCCGGGATGGTCCGGCTGGACGTGGTGGAATTGCGTCACGCGGGACTGGCGTCGACATTGTCCGGGCAGGTCCGAAACCGTTCGCCGATCGGCCGGGAGTCGGTCCTTCGTCCGAGCTTGTGGGAAAAGGTGGCTCGCCNCCGTTTCCGCGGGAGGGCCGAGACCCGGCCGGCCGGGCGACCCCGGTGTGAACAGGACGGACTCTGGTCGGGCCACTCGCCCTGGCCGAAGCGGGGTGGNGGACGATCGAAAAGGAGGCGATGACCCGGCCGGTTTTTGTCGCGGTGTTTTCTGATAAACAGAAAAATTGTCGGACGGCCGGGTGGGAATGTGGGAGACACGGTCGCATCGGGGTGCCCGTTGTGACTACCGCGGCGGAGGGTCGGGCGGGGCGGGACTGCCCGCGCGCGTAACGACCGTGTTCGGCCGATCTACACGGCCTCGTCGTGGCGATGGCTGCGGTTCTCGCGGGCGAGGATCTGCGTCCGGGCCCGCCGCGTGGGAATCGCAGATGGCCGGGGTGTGGCGCCGGGCGGCCGACCCGAGCGGACCCGGCGTGTGGACGTGCCGGGAAGGTCGAGGGCTGCGGCGGGGCAGCAGCTGCGGGGCGGCGACGGCGGTGGGGTGACGGCGGTGGGGTGACGGCGGTGGGGTGGGGTGACGGCGGCGGTACGGCGGTGACGGCGTCGGCACGGCGTCGGCCGACGGGGACGGGTTCAGGAGCGTCCGGGCCGCGGCCGCGCCGGCACCATCCGGCTACATCTGTCGTTGTGTGCATGACGAAACGGAACGAAACAACAATACGTCCGTCCAGCCCGACTCCGATATCACGGCCAGGTCACCGCACTCCGGCATGGGATGCGCCGCATGTGCCGGGAGTGACCGGATCGGTGCGGGGAACAGACCATCCGCGAGAACTTCACCGAACGTGTCGCCGGTCGCGGGCGCGGGGCGTCGGGTGGATCGTCAGCGCTTCGGGCCGGAGGTAGCTTCGGGCCGGAGGTAGCGTTGCCCTTTTCGCTCCGCCGACGGCCATCCCCACGCCGGACCGGCGGATCCGCGTGGCTCGGTGAGCCGGGCCCCGGCCGGACCGGGGCCGTCGAGACTGTGAGGGAGGGCGTCGATGTGCCACCTGTTCGCGATGAGTAGTGGCCCGAAGCGGATCAAGGCCACGTTCTGGCTGCTGGACGCGCCCGACAGCCCACGCGCCGCCACCCTGCGAACGCCGGACGGCGCCGGCCTCGGCGCCTTCGACGCGGACGGCGTCCCGCAGGTGGTGAGGCAGGCGATCCGCAGCCGTGCGGACACGGCGTTCGCCCGGGAGGCGCAGGACGTCACCTCGTCGACCTTCGTCGCGCACGTGCGCCATGCCTCCACCGGCCGGGCCAGCGACGCCAACACGCACCCGTTCGTCCGCGACGGGCGGATCTTCGCCCACAACGGGGTGATCGAGGGCCTGGGCAAGCTGGACGCGGAGCTCGGCACGGCCGGCCTGCCGGTGCTCGGCGACACCGACTCCGAGCGCTTCTTCGCGCTGGTCACCCGGGAGATCGACGCCCACGACGGCGACGTCGGCGAGGGCATCGCCGCGGCGGCGCGCTGGGCGGCGCAGAACCTTCCCCTTTACTCGATCAACATGATTCTCATCACCGCCGGGGAGCTGTGGGNCCTGCGCTACCCGGACACCAACGGCCTGTACGTGCTCCAGCGCGGCGCCGGCGGACGCAACGGCCGCCACCTCGACCACGCCAGCCCGTTCAGCGAGATCCGGGTCCGTTCCCTCGACCTGCTCGACGAGCCGGCGGTGGTGGTCGAGAGCGAGCGGATGGACGAGGACCCGCGCTGGCGGCTGATGGACAGCGGCGAGCTGCTCCACGTCGCGGCCGATCTCACGGTGACCTCGCGGATCGTGCTCGACGGGCCGCCCGTCCACCAGCTTTCCCTGGAGGACCTGCGACCCGAGGCCGCCGTGTCGCAGACCACCTCGGTCCCCGATCTGCCGATGTCCGCCTGACCCGGCGGGCGTCCCCGCGGGGTCCGTACGGCGTCCCCGGGAGGTCCGTACGGCGTCCCCGCAAAGGTTCGACGAAACCTGCCGACATAGGGGGCGTGCGCACGGGGTAGCAATGCTTCACGGGCAATCATGCGGACAGTCGCAGTTCCCTGCGCGGAAGGGGCTCGTGGTGGTACTTGAAGTCGGCAGGATCGGGCTGTGGGCAGCCCAGCGGCAGTGGCCGACGGACGTCCGGTCGCGGGCCGAGGTCGCCGCCGAGGTGGCGGCGATGGGTATCCCGACGGTGTGGATCGGTGCCGCCAGCGGGGATCTGGAGCTTCCCGCCGCCATCCTGGATGGCACCGAAGGGCTGGTGGTCGGCACGAGCATCCTGAACATCTGGACGGAGAAGGCGGACATNGTCGCCGATCACTACGCGATGCTCGCCAAGGCNCATCCCGACCGGCTGCTGCTCGGCTTCGGCGTCGGGCATCGGGGTCCGGTGGAGAAGCTGACCGGTCGGCGCTGGGAGCGGCCGGTCGAGGTCCTACTCGACTACCTCGACACGCTGGACGAGCTCGGGGTGCCCCGCTCCGACCAGGCGCTGGCGGCGCTCGGACCGCGGATGCTGGACATCGCGGCCCGCCGCAGCGCGGGCGCGCTGCCGTACCTCGCCACGCCCGAGCACACTCGGCGGGCGCGGGAGATCATGGGGCCGGACGCGCTGCTCGCCCCCGAGCAGAAGGTCGTGCTCGACACCGACCCCGACAGCGCCCGCGCGGTGGCCCGCAAGGGCATCGGCTTCTACCTCGGGCTGCCGAACTACGCCAACAACCTGCGCCGGCTCGGCTTCACCGAGGCGGACCTGNCCGGATCCGGTTCCGATCGGCTCGTCGACGCCCTGGTCGCCTGGGGTGATCTGGACACCGTCCTCGCCCGGATCGCCGAACACCACCAGGCGGGCGCGGACCACGTCGCCGTGCAGGTCCTGACCCCGACGCCCAGCCAGCTCCCGCTCGACCAGTGGGGCCGGCTCGCCGGCGCGATCAACACCCTCGCGTCACCCTGACCGGGGGAGTCCCATGCGGTAGTCTCTCGACAACCGATCCATTCGCCTGCCCTGTGTCTGCGGCCGAGTCACGGAGAGTGACGCATGCCCNCAGACGCTCCAGGCGCCCCGTCTCCGGACGCCGACGAACGCGTGTCCGACCAGCGGGTCTCCGGCCAGCATGTCGCTGATCAGCGCGTCGCAGACCAGCGCGTCGCGAACCAGCGGGTCTCCGAGCGCGGCGACGTCGCCGCGGTCCCTGCCGCCCGTGAGGGCGAGCCGGCGCCATCGCTGCCCGCGGCCGCGGACGCCGCCTCGGTGGTCGTCGGGGTGGACGGCGGGTCCGAGCTGGTCGCCAGCCTGATGTCCGGGATCCCCGCCGACGAGCAGAACCGCCTGCTCGGGATGATCAATTCGTCGATTGCGGCCGAGCGTTCGGCCGCAATCGACGGGACCGTCCGCCGCCAGGTCGATGTCGGGGTGCGCCGCCGCCGCTCGTCGCACCGCCCGGACGAGTTCGATGCGCCGGACGCGGCGGACGATCGCGGCGGCGCGCCGGGTGCGGCACACCGACGCGCCGGCGAGCCGGGCGCAGAGGATTCTCGCGGCGAGGCGGCCGATGGCTGAGCGGCGCCGCGTCCCGGGGGGTGCGGGGGCGGCGGGGCCCAGGTGAGCACCGCCGGCCCGGCCCGGCCCGTCGCCGTGGTGCGGCACCATCCGGGCGGGGTCACGGTCGCGTTCCAGGGCGACCTCGACGCCGCCGTCGAGCCGATGGCCCGGGCGCTGCTGTGGGCCTGCCTGGACGAGTGCGCGAGCACGCTCGTCGTCGACCTGACCGGCGTGTTCGTCGACGTCCGTGGGTTCACGGTGCTGCACCTGCTCTGGCGGGCGGGCCGGGAGCGGGGCGTGCGGGTCGCACTCGCCGGATGCGCGCCGATCGTGGAGCGGATGGCAACCATCCTCACACCCCAGGGCGTGNCGCGATTCCGTACGGTAGATGCTGCATGGCAGGCGGTGACCGACCCCGGGTCGGCCACCACCGCGTCTGCGGCATCTGCGGGTTAACCCCCAGATGATCCGGCAGGATGGGACGGCCGGGTTGCCGCGGTCGGGGTCGCGCTGGACGTACGGGGGAACCACGATGGAGATCGACAAGCTGCTGCTGGACGCCAGCCTGGNCCGGCTGCACCACCNGGTACCGAGTCAGGTCGAGCTCGCCAGGCTGGTCAGCGAGGTCGTGCACGCGGTCACCGAGATCTTCGACCTGACCGGCGCGGGCGTCCTGGTGGTCGATGCGGACCGGGCCCTGCGCAGCATCGCCGCCTCCGACAGCAGCGGCGCGCTGCTCGAACGCGCCCAGGAGGAGTTCGGNGAGGGCCCCTGCGTCGAGTCCTTCATCATCGACGAGATCGTGNTGTCCGAGGATCTGGCCACGGACACCCGGTGGCCGCGGGTCACCCCCGTCCTGCTCGACGGCGGGATCCGCGCCGTCCTCGGCGTGCCGGTACGCCTCGGTGGCGGGCCGATCGGCACCCTCAACGTCGCCTCCGACGCCCCGCGCGTCTGGACCGACAGCGAGCGCGACGCCATGGTCCATTTCGGCGCGGTTCTCGAAAATCTGCTGCTCGCCGGGCTCATCGCCGACCGCAACGACAAACTCGCCCGCCAGCTTCAGTACGCCCTGGAGTACCGGGTTCCGATCGAGCGCGCCGTCGGATATCTCATGGCGACGATGAGGACGGACCCGATCTCGGCATTCGAGACCCTGCGGCGGACCGCGCGCAACGAGCGCCGACGGGTCTCCGAGTTGGCCGGGGAGATCCTCGCCCGGCGGCGGGTNCTCTGATCACCCGACCGGCTCGGTCCGCGTCTTCGGTTCTCGGTCCCCGGTCCCGGCCGGCGCGCCCCGTTCGGCTACGGGTGCTGGCCCGATGGTCGTCGCGGCCGCCCTGTTCACTGTCGCCAGGACGACACGGTTGGCCGGCGGCGACGCCTGGCCTGACCGTGGCGGCTCCACGACGATGATGCCCACCGGGCGGATGCCCCGAAACGACCTCTGACGAAAGGGGGCGAATGATCGAGGCGCAAGGGCTCACCAAGCGGTATGGACGCANGGTCGCCGTCAACGACCTGTCCTTCTCGGTGCAGCCCGGCAAGGTGACCGGATTCCTGGGGCCCAACGGGGCCGGGAAGTCNACGACGATGCGCATGATTCTGGGGCTCGACAACCCGAGCGCGGNCACGGTCCGCATCGACGGCCGGCGCTACAGCGAGCTGAAGCAGCCGCTGCGCCAGGTGGGTGCGCTGCTCGAGGCGAAATGGGTGCACCCCAACCGGTCCGCGCGTTCNCACCTGCGGTGGATGGCCGCGTCCAACCGGATCCCGGCGAAACGGGTGGACGAGGTGCTGGAGATCGTCGGGCTGACCGGCGTGGCCGGCAAGCGCGCCGGCGGCTTCTCGCTCGGCATGGCCCAGCGGCTCGGTATCGCGACGGCGCTGCTCGGTGATCCGGGCGTGCTGCTGTTCGACGAGCCCGTCAACGGCCTGGACCCGGAGGGAATCCTTTGGATCCGTCGGTNCATGCACCGGCTCGCGGACGAGGGTCGGACGGTCTTCGTCTCCAGCCACCTGCTCTCCGAGATGGCGCTGACCGCCCAGGAACTCATCGTCATCGGGCGCGGGCGGCTCATCGCGCAGACCAGCACCCGCGCCTTCATCGACATGGCGTCCGAGTCGACGGTCCGGGTCCGCGGCCCCGAGATGGAGCGGCTGCACGGTGAGCTCACCGGTCAGGGGCTCGCGGTCCGCGACGTGCCCGCCGGGGACGACGGGCCGGCGGCGCTGCTCGTGTCGAACAGCAGCACCGAGCAGGTCGGCGAGCTGGTCGGGCGGGTCGGTCTGGTGCTGCACGAGCTGGCCGCCCAGCGTGGCTCGCTGGAGCAGGCGTTCATCCAGCTCACCGGGGGCGACGTCGAGTACCACGCCGGCGCGCTCGGGGGGCCGGCGAACGGCTCACCGCCCGCCGGGGCACCCGCCGCCCCGGCACAGCCCGCCGGGCCGCTGCCGCGGGAGAACGAGGCCGTGGACGCGACGCGGGGAGGCGACGCCCGATGACTCTGCTCACCGTCGAACGCATCAAGCTGTTCTCCACCCGCTCGCCGTGGTGGTGCATGATCCTGGCGACCGCCCTCACGGTGGGGCTGACCTCCATCTTCGCGGCCACCACCAAGGCCGACGACCTGTCCACCCTCACCCCGAGCGTCACCCAGTTCGCCTTCACCTTCGGGCTCGTGGTGATGATGGTGATGGCCACGCTCGCGGTCACCACCGAATACCGGTTCAGCACGATCCGGTCGACCTTCCTCGCCGTCCCCACCCGCACTCCGGCACTGGTCGCCAAGGCCGTGGTCGTCGCTGTGCTGGCGGGGATCGTCGGGGAGATCACCGCCGTCGGCTCCTGGGGCGTCGCCAGGCTGATCCAGCCGGACGCACCGCTGGGGATCGACACGGCGCAGGAGTACCGCAACGTGTTCGGCGTCGGGCTGATCTACCTGCTCTCCGCCGTGCTGGCCCTCGCCGTCGGTCTGATCGTCCGGCAGTCCGCCGGCGCCGTCGTCATCGAACTNATCTACCTGCTCCTGCTGGAGAACCTGCTGCCGGCGATCCCTCGGATCGGCGATCACATTCAGCACTGGCTGCCGTACACCGTCGGCAACAACTTCATCGTCGCCGGCCAGCCCGAGACCGACGACGGCCCGCCTGCGATCGAGGGGATGCCGTTCGGGCCCTGGGGCTCGCTGGTGTACTACGCCGCGGTGTGCGTGGGCCTGTTCGTGATCGGGCTGATCCTGGCCAGGCGCCGGGACGCCTGACCGCCTGGCGCCCGCCCGACTCCTGACGCCGAGCGGTTCGACGAGTCGCCCGCCGAGGAGACACCGGCTCGCGCGGAGCGCCTGCTTCACCACCTGACGTCAGCGCTGGCTCACAATAGGTGACGTTGCCGAGGGGGCGACGTTGCTGACAGGCGACGGTTGCTGACGGGTGGTGGAGGGGGTCGGGATTGCGCCTGCGTCCGGGCGAGGCGGGCCGCCGGGCCACCGGTTCGGGCCGTCGCGGCTGGGGCGCAGCCTCGTCGTTCTCGCCGGCGTCGACCCGTTTCTGCTGCGCAGCGCGCTGCGGGCCGCCGTCGTCGCGCCCGCGGTGCTGGCCGCCGGCTACTACGTGTTCGACCGCATCCTGCTGAGCCTGTTCGCCTGGTTCGCGGTCTTCGCCCTGCTCGTCTTCGTCGACTTCGGCGGTCCGGCCCGGGTGCGCATCGCCGCCTATCTCGGGCTGGCCGTGGCCGGGCTGCCGTTGATCACCCTGGGCACGCTGTGTTCCCGGTCGTCGTGGGCGGCGTGCGGGGGGATGGCGGTGGTTGCCTTCGCCGCCCTGTTCGCCGGGGTGATCAACGTGTACCTGGCGGTCGCGGCCCCGGCCCTGCTGCTGTCCTTCGTGCTGCCGGTGACGAGTCCGGCGGGTCTGTCCGCCGTGCCGCAGCGGCTCGCCGGCTGGGGTCTGGGCGCCGTCGCCGCCCTGCTCTCGCTGGTGGTGCTGTGGCCGGCCCGGCCGCCTGACGAGGTTCGCCGGGCCCTGGCCGCCGCCTGCCGGGCCCTGGCCGACTGCGTCGCCGTGAGCCCTGCCGGGGACACGACCGGGGGGCCGGAGGTGATGAACGCCGTGGTGCGCTCGGCGGCGGCGGAGGTTCGCCGGCGCTTCGCCGCCACGTCGTACCGTCCGACGGGGGCGGGTGGCTCCGCGGCCGCCCTCGGCCACGCCATCGCCGACCTGGACTGGACCGTCCCCTTCGCCCTTGCCGTGCCCGCCGGGGACCGGGTGCGTCGACACTGCTTTCCCGGCCCGGCCGCCGAACTCCTGGCGGCCGTCGTCGACACCCTGCACGGCGTCGCCGACCGGCTCGACCCTTTCGCCCACTGCGACCTGTTTGCCCGCCACGACCGGTTCGCCCGCCACGACCGGTTCGCCCCTCGTGACTGGTTCGCACCTCGCGACCGGCCGTCCCGCCCGCCGCGGGCGAGCCGCACCGGCGGGGACGGACTCCGCGGCGGCGGCCTGGGCGTGGAGCGACTCGATCGGGCCGCCCAGGGAATCGGACAGGCGCTGCTCGACGCCGTCGGCCGGACCACCGGGCAGCCGACCGATCCGACCGATCCGACCGATCCGACCGATCCGAGCGATCCGACTGAGCCGAGCGGGCTGGACGTCGCGGCGGCCGAGGCGTTCCGGCTGCGCCAGCTGGCTCTCGGGACCCGGCAGCTCGCGGTGCACACCCTGGTGGCGACGGGGGAGCGCCGGCTGTGGCGGCCGATGCCGGGCGCGGGTCGATGGCAGCGGATCCGGGCCCGCCTGCGCCTGACCCGCGAGTTCGCGGCCGGGTACGCCGACGTCCGGGCGATCTGGTTCCGCAACAGCGTGCGCGGCGCCGCCGGCCTCACCCTCGCCGTGGCGGTGACCCGCGCGACGGGGTTGCAGCACGGGTTCTGGGTGGTGCTGGGCACCCTGTCGGTGCTGCGTTCGAACGCGCTGGCGACCGGGATCACCGTCGCGCGCGCGTTGGCCGGCACGGCGGTGGGGATCGCCGTCGGTGGGGTCGCCGTCGTCGTGGCGGGCCCGGCGAGGCCGGTCCTGTGGGCACTGCTGCCGGTCGCGGTCCTGATCGCGGGATACGCCCGGAAGGCGAACGCGTTCGCCGTCGGCCAGGCCGGATTCACCGTCGCCGTCGTGCTGCTGTTCAACATCGTCGAGCCGGCCGGCTGGCGGGTCGGTCTCGTCCGCATCGAGGACGTGGTGCTCGGCTTTGCGATCAGCGTCGTCGTCGGCGCGCTGCTGTGGCCGACGGGAGCGGCTGCCAGGCTGGTACGGGAGCGGGCCGCCGCCGCCTACCGGACAGCCTCGGACTTCCTCGTCCAGGTCGCCGCGGAGCCGCCCTGTGCCGCTGCGGAGGCGGCCCGCGCGCGGGAGATCGCCAAGATGGCGTGCACAGCCGTCCGCGCCGGCCGACTGCTGGATGACGCGGTCCGCCAGTACCTGTCCGAACGGCCCGCCGGTCAGCTCGACGTCGACGCGCTCATGCTGGTCTCCGCCGGTGCCCTGCGGATCCGGCGCACCGCGCAGGCTCTGCGGCTGACCGGCGCCCACCCGCTGCGGGCCGAGATCGCCGGAGCCGACTCGCCGGCCGTGGGCCGGGCCAGTGCCTGGGTGGGGCTGCTCCGCTGCCGTCCGCGGCTCCTGGCAAGCCTGGACGAGCTGCGGCGATGGCACCTGCGCCTGGCCGACGCCCTGACCGGTCGAGCCGAGCCCCCGGCATTCCCGCCATCCCCTGCATCCCCGGCATCCCCGGCGTCTCCGGCATCTGCGCCGTCTGCGCCGTCTGCGCCGTCCCTGCCAGTCACCCCGGCGTCTCCGGTCGACGCGGTGCGGACGTGTGCGCTCGTCCGGGTCCGGGCGGCGCTTGCCACGGGGGACCGGGCGGGGGTGGTGGCCGCGCTCGACATCGTCGAGCGCGCGGAGCATCTCGCCGTGCTCCAGGGCCTGCGGGGCCGGCTCGACGCAGCGGTCCGCACCCTGGTCACCGGCGGGGGCGGCGCCGCTCAGGCGCCGGGGCCCCACAGGTCGCGGCCGGCCCGGGCGCGCTCCCGCGACTTCATCCGGGCCTCGTGGACGTGGCGCATCCCGTCGGTGAGCCGCCGCCGGACCTCGTCGTCCACCTCGGCGAAGGGGCGGTAGTACAGCTCGTCGTACTCCTCGACGATCTGGAAGGTCCAGCGTCCGTCGAGCACGTTGCGCCCGTACAACTGGCCGCGGACGAACCCGGCTGTCCGGGCGTGCCCGGCGTCCTCCAGCCCGGTGATCGCCTCCGCCAGGGTGCGGTCCGCCCGCCCGGAAAGCTGATGGAACTCATACAGCGCACCGCGGGCACGCTCCACCCATTCCAGCGCCTCGCTGAGCCGGCCGACCGCCTCGGCGGTGGCGTCGTCGAGGTCCGGCCGGGTGCGGTCCAGCCGGGCACGGTCCGTTCGGGTGCTGTCCAGCCGGCCGGCGCGCCCGCCCTGCTGCCCATCCAGGTGGCCGCGGTGGCCGTCCGCGGCCCCGGGACCGCCGTCCCGGCCGGCGGCACGGCCCTCGCCGCGGTCGCCCGGCGGGCCGTGGACGCGATCGACGTCCTGACGGGGGTGTCTGCTCACCCTGGCGGGATGCCCGAACGCGCGGGCACCCACACCGTGGGTACCCGCGCGTCCGGCGGATCGGGAGGCGGTTCAGGCCTGGACGGCGTCCACCGTCTCCGCCTCGGTGACCGTGCTCCTGGTCTCCCGCTGGCTGGGGACGGTGACCGCGGCGCTTGCCTGCCGGCCGGGGATGAAGGTGGCCAGCAGCAGCGCGAGCAGGGCCGACCCCGCGCCGAGGACGAACGCGAGCCGGAAGCCGCCCTCGGACGGCAGCGCGACGCCTTCGAAGGTCGTGGTCATGTGCGCGAGGACCACGCCGACGACCGCGGCGGACGACGAGGTGCCGAGCGAGCGCATCAGGGTGTTCAGGCCGTTGGCGGCGGCCGTCTCGGTCGGCGGCACCGCGGCCATGATCAGGGCGGGCATCGACGCGTAGGCCAGGGCGACCCCGAGGCCGATGATGCAGGCCAGGAAGATGATCTCCCAGACCTCGCTCATGAGCACCAGGCCCAGCCCGTAGCCGATCGCGATCGTCCCCGCGCCCAGCATCAGGGTGACCTTGGATCCGAAGGCCGCCGACAGCCGGGCGGTGACCGGGGAGGCCAGCATCATCACGAGGCCGAACGGCGCGAAGCACAGTCCCGCGACGATCATCGACTGGCCGAATCCGTAGCCCGTGCCCTTGGGGGCCTGCAGGAGCTGCGGGATGATCAGGGACATGCCGTACATCGCGAAGCCGATGATGACCGAGGTCAGGTTGGTCATCAGGACCTGACGGCGGGCGCTGATCCGCAGGTCGACCAGCGGGCTCGGGGTGCGCAGCTCCCAGAAGCCCCAGGCGAGCAGGATCACGACGGCGGCGACGCCGAGCCCCAGCGTGGTGCTCTTGGTCCAGCCCCAGTCGCTGCCCTTGGAGATGACGAGCAGCAGGCACAGCACGCCGGCGGACATCCCGAGGGCGCCGACGAAGTCGAAGCGGCCGTGGGTCTTGTCGCCCACCGGCGACTCGGGGATCACCTTCCAGATGACCAGCAGCACCAGCACGGCGAGCCCGGCCGCCCCCCAGAACAGCACGTGCCAGTTCACCTGCTGGGCGATGATCGCCGACAGCGGGACACCGAGGGCGCCACCGATGCCCAGCGAGGAGCTCATCAGCCCGAGCGCCGAGCCGAGCTTCTCGGGCGGCAGCTCGTCACGCATCACGCTGATGCCGAGCGGGATCAGGCCCGTCGCCAGACCCTGCAGCGCGCGCCCGGCGACCATCGGCAGCAGCGAGGTGCTCAGCGCGCAGACGACCGAGCCGATGATCAGCACCACGAGGCTGACCATCATCATCCGCTTCTTGCCGTACATGTCGCCGAGGCGGCCCACGATCGGCGTCGAGACCGCGGCGCCGAGCAGGGTCGCGGTCACCACCCAGGCCGTGTTCGAGGCGGAGGAGTGCAGCAGCTCGGGAAGGTCCGAGATGAGCGGCACCACGAGGGTGTGCATGACCGAGACCACGACCCCGGCTGTGGCCAGGGCCCCGATCATCAGCCCGGGCGCGGGTGCGCCCTCCTGCCGACTGGTCGGGTCGGCGGACGCCTGTGCCATGGGAGCCTCCGGGGTGGATGACGGCGAGGATCACCGACGGAAGGTGACCGTCTGCGCGCGGACCGNGAGTGACTGCGGGTGCNCACGACCATGTCGCTTGCAAGGGGGGTTTGCGAGATCGTTTCGGTTGCCACGGACGATCGCTGTTGTGCACGATACATGCTATGTGTGCCGTGCACAGACGCCGGAGCTGCGCATAGTCTGGGATAAAGGTCACGGTCAGACGAGGGCATAGGTGCCCGGATGCGCGGCGGAGGCGAGCGTGCTCGAGGACCNGCAGGAGATCGAGCGAGAGCTGTTGCTGCTCGCCCGCCATCACATCCTGCCCACGTCCACCCACAAGCAACACGGCCGGACACTCGACCGCTCGGCGTACTTACTGCTGAGCCGGATCGAGGCGGAGGGGCCGATGACCATCGGGCAGCTCGCCGACGCCTTCGCCCTCGACGTCTCCACCGTCAACCGGCAGGCCGCGGCGATGCTCCAGGCCGACCTGGTCGAGCGCATCCCCGATCCCGACGGCGGGATGGCCCGCAAGCTGGCGGTCACGCCGCAGGGGCTGGCGCGCCTGCACGCCGACCGCGATGTGGTCCTGCGGGGGCTGGGCCAGGTCCTCGAGAACTGGTCCGCCGAGGACCGGCGATGTTTCGCCGATCTGCTCGGCCGCTTCAACATCACCTGCGAGCGCGAGAACGGCTATCCCTGGCCCCGTCCCGCCCCTGTCNCCGACCGGTAGCCGCCCGCCGCGCCGCGCCGCGGTGGCGGCCGGGCGATGATCGGATCTTGTAGGATGAGCTCGCTTGTCTGGCTTGACTGCCAGGTGGGAGGGNTCGCCTAGAGGCCGATGGCGGCGGTCTTGAAAACCGCTAAGGGGAGTGATCCTCTTCGTGGGTTCGAATCCCACGCCCTCCGCTCACGTCAGCTCCTGACGTTCCGTTGCTGCATTACCCCGCCGGTCATCGACGGGGCCGCAGCCGGCGGCGACGCTGGTCGGGTCGGAAACGGCCGACGCCGGAGGGTGCGGACCCGCCGGGACGAACGCAGGGAGATGAGTGCTGTGACCGTGCACACCGAGGCCGTCGAGCGTTACTTCGCCGCGTGGAACGCGACCGAGNCGGACCGGATCGCGGCGGCGGTCAGCGCGGCGTGGACGCCCGACGGCGGCTACACCGACCCCACGGCCGAGGTCGTCGGCCGCGACGGGACCGCGTGCCCGCCACGGCGGGATAGCCCGCGGCCGCGCGGGGAGCGCGGGCGGGGCGGCCGGTTCATCGCCCCTCGGCGAGGGCCGCAAGGGCTTTGGCCGTCTCCGGGTCGGCGGGCAGGAACGTCTCGACCGCCAGCTCGGAGACGGTCACGTCCATCGGGGTGTTGAACGTCGTCATCGTGGAGATGAGCGTGAGCAGATGTCCTTCGACGACAATCCGCATCGGTAGTGCGAGCGCCGCAGGCGCCCCGTCGGACGGCGCTGCGGGATTCGCCGAACCGGGGCCTGTGTCCGCACCCGGATCGTTGAGGGCCGGTCGGTCGGGAACGGGATAGGCGGACACCTCGTCGTGGAGCGCGCGCAGTGCGGGCGAACCACGCAGAATCATGTTCCGCTGCATTCTCTCAAGNAGGTGCGATCGCCATTCCGCCAGATTCACGATTCGCGGCGCGAGCCCACGCGGATGCAGAGTGAGGCGCATGGCGTTCAGNGGTGGGCGCAGNAGGTCCGCCGGCACGCCGGTGAGCAGAACCAGCGCCGCCCGGTTGGTCAGTGCAACGTCATAGTGCCCGTCGAGTACCAGCGCCGGGTTCGGCTCATAGGCAGTGAGCAGCTGCTCCAACCCGGCGCGCACGGCGGTCATCGCCGGGTCGTGCAGCGGGGTCTCCGGGTAGGCCGGGGCGTAGCCGGCGGCGATCAGCAGCGCGTTGCGGTCCCGCACCGGAACGTCGAGATGTTCGGCGAGTCGCAGGACCATCGCTCGGCTCGGCGTGGCCCGGCCGGTCTCGACGAAACTGATGTGCCGGGCGGAGCTATCCGCCCGAAGTGCTAGTTCGAGTTGACTGACTCTGCGTCGTTCCCGCCACTGCCGCAGCAACGCGCCCACGCCCATCCGGGCACCCCCGGGTGCCGGGTCGGCCGGGCCGGGTCCCGTGGAGGGGCTCGTCATGCGTGCAACCGTAGCCAGTCTGGCCGGGTCCGGTCGTGCCATCGTTCGCCACGACATGGCCCAGTGTCCCTGCATTGTGATTTTCGTGTTCGATGATGTCTGCCACGGGCGTCTGCCCTGAGTGGCCCGAAAGGTTGCGCGAGATGCCCGGAGTAGGTGGGATCGCCCCGACCTGACCGTCTCCGGAGCGTTGGCACTGGACAAACACCCTGAAGACTCGACGGCCGGTTGCGTGACGCTTGTGCAGGTCTGCGACAGGATGGCCGGGTGCCTCCCCGTCGGTCGACATCCCCTCGCGCGATCCCGGCCGCCGTCTCCTCGCCCCGGCGTCCCCGCGCGATTTCCGTGACCCTTCACTCCGATCCGGATCAGCCCGGCCGGCAACCGACACTGCCGATCCAGGTGCCCCGCCGCCGGCAGCCCGAGGCCGGTGCGCATATCGCGGTTACGGCCAGTTGTGCCGGCTGCGACACGCGGTGGACCGATCCGGTCACGACCCATTGCGGTTCATGTCATCAGTCCTGGCCGAGCGTGCAGGGCTTCGACGACCACCTGGTCGAATGCCCGGCCCATCCGGTCATCGCCGCCCGGCGGGTGAAGCGGGAAGCCGAGCAGTCCGGCGTCGGAGCCGCCTGACCGGCGCCATTGGCATCGGCGTCGGACCGGTCCGGAGTTTCCCGCCCGTCGGCCGAAACTCCGTCGGCCGCCTGTTTCCCGACTCCACCTGTGATTGCGGTCAACCGGTCGGTGACGCGGTCGCGGAACTGCTACGTTCCGGCGCTGGAGCACCGTGGCCGTCCGCGGCGTGGCGTGCGCCCGATCGCGGCGGCGCAAGCTCGCCGGGGCGGCGGCCGCCGCGGTCGCGCAGGTGCTGTCTGCCCCTGCCGGGCCGGTGCTGCTGGACGGGTCCTGCCGGGCGTGATGCAGGCGCGTGGTCCAGGCGGCGTGGTCCAGGCGGAGCGGTCGGGTGGGGTGGCCGGGAGGATGGAGGAGTCGATGACGGTCTGCGGGCTGGTCCGGTTGGACGGGGTCGACGTGCGGCGGGCGGTGCTCACCACGATGCTGGCCTCCTCCGCCGCCGGGTTGCCGGCAGCGCGCGGAGTGCACACCGACGGGGCGTTCGGGGCGGTGAGCGCGGCGTCTGCGGGCGCTGACCCGACCCCGCCGATCGCCGTCGACGACGCCGGGCTCGTGGTGATCGCCGACCCCGGGCCGCGGGCTGTGGGCGCCCGCCGCTCGGCGCGCGCGTCGGCCGACGCCTACCGCACCGGCGGCCGGTGGGCTCTGCTGAGCCCCGCGGGCACGATCGCCGTCGTCTGGGAACCGGCCCGGGCCCGGCTGGTTCTCGCCCGGCCGTCGGGCGCCCACACCGAGCTGGTCACCTGGTCGGACGGACGGTTGTTCGCCTTCGGCACCGAGATCGAACAGGTGTTGTCCGTCGGCGGTGGCGGGCCGTCCCGCCCGGCCCGGCTGCGGCGGCTCGGGTCGGGCGAGGTCGTCTCGATCACCGTGGCCGCTGCGCGACACCGCCCCGCGCTCACTGCGGTCCGCCAGCGCACCGGTGCGGCGGCTCCGGGACTGGCCCCGGCCGGCTGCCCCTGACGGCCACCGGCCGCCTGGAACATCCGGGAGACCGTGCCGGCCGCCGGGTGGTGGCGGGCCCGGTCTGGTCGGCGGCGCGAGCCGGTCTGGTCTGGTCGGCTCAGCGGGCGGGCGCCTTGGCGGCCTTGCCGGTGGCGGGTCGGGTGGCCGGGGCGCCGGCCGGTGCGGCGAGGTGCTTGCGGTGGATCAGGGCGGTGACCCGGCGCTCGGCGACGAACGACAGGAACGGGATCGTGCCCGCGAGCATGATCAGGATCGTCTGCCGCAGCGGCAGCCGGCAACGGTTCGCCAGGTCGTACGCGCAGGCCAGGTACACCATGTACAGCACGCCGTGGATCGGGCCGATCGCCGCGACGACGGTGTCGTTGCCGCCGGCGTACTTCAGCGGCACGCCGACGNACACCAGCAGGATCAGGCCGAGGCCGACGACGTAGGCGATCACGCGGTACCGCAGCAGGGCGGCTCGGACCGCCGACGCGGCGGAACGTCCCCCGGCGGTGCGGGAGGGGGCGGGGGTCATCAGCGGGCTCCGTTGATCTGTTTCGCGTTGATCTGCTTCGAGGTGATCTGTTTCGGGTCGATCTGCTTCAGGGCCTCGCGCAGCACNTCGCGCTCGTACAGCGAGGTGAGGTAGCGGTTGTAGGCGTCGAGCTCGTCGTCCTCCTCGGGCGAGTCCGACGCCGCGGTCAACATCCGGGGGCCGTCNAGCTCCGGCCGCCAGGGCGCCTCGGGGGCGATCCGCCCGCCCGCGCCCCACTGGGGACCGCCGTCGTCCTGGGGCGCCAGCTCTTCTCTGATCATCTTGTACCACCAGTACACGACGAAGGCGGCGAAGATCGGCCACTCGACGCCGTAGAAGAGGTTCTGCAACGAGCCCTNCGCCGACTCGCCCTTGGTGAGCTGCCATATCCCCATGCGGATGAACAGCGCGACCATAGCGAGCGCGAGGAGATGACGCGCGATCCACGAGGGTNCAAACAACAGCCGGCGCACGCTGTCGACGCTACCTCTCCGGGTCCGCTTCGCGTAGGTCGCGGGTCAGGTGCCAGCGACCAGGCTCACACCGTCGATGACCCGCTCGGGCCAGCCGGGCGACGGACGGTCCGCGCACCGAGCCGGACGGCGGGGGCCCGGTCGGGCCCCGGGGCGCGGCGGAGGCGGCGATGGCTGGATGCCCGGGGCACTGGATGAGGGCGCTGGGCGCCCGGAGTGCCGGGTGCCGGGTGCCGATGCCCGGAGTGGGCGAAGGGGCGGTGGTGAGGGGGCTGGCCGGCCTTGGCCTGACCGGCCAGCCCCGGTACCGCTCGACGGCCCGTTCGGTCGGCTGGGGGGGGTTAGCCGGACGAACGGGCCGAAACGCCGGCCGGACCTCCTGGCGCGGGGGCCGGTGTGGCGTTCACATAGTCAGTCGTCCGGGAGATGTCGTTTGGTTGCCGCGGAGGGCAAGATTCTTTGAAAGTCTTTCGCGATCTCCGCCGGGTGACCCGAACGGGCTAGACACGATGGTGCGACGCCTTCGTACCGGCGGCCAGGGAATCCGGCTCGGAAGGGTCGAGCGCCGTGATCGCCCGAGCACCGCTTCGTCACCGCAGCACCGCGGCCGCGAGCGTCCAGCCCGCGGAACTCCCGCTGGAGATCGACACGGTGGCGGCCCCGATGTTCGCCGGCAGCGACACGCTCACCCGGGCATCCGCCGAACCGTCGAGCAACGTCGACGGCAGCGCGACGGTGAAGGTCCGCCTGTCCCGTAGCGAGGACACGGTGATCTCGACGCGTCCCGACGACGACCCGAGGTAGACGTCCAGGGTGCGGGCCTGCTGCAGGACGAAGGTCGACAACACGGCCGTGCCCTGGACCGCCAGCCGGTCGGTGTCATCGGTGCCGCTGGCCGTCGGCATCCCGCCGCTCCAGTCGAAGCCCGAGGGCGACGTCGTCGGGACGCCCGCCACGCTCGCGCTGAGCAGCGGGACCGGCAGCGCCGCCCGGTTCTGCACCCCGCCCCACCCCTCGCCGAACAGCGCCCAGTCCGCGGCCCCGGCGCCGGGGAGCTGGACTCGCGATCCGGCCGGGAACGGCGCGGCGGAGCTGGTGTAGATGCCGGTGGCGGACGGCGCCAGGCCGGTGGTGGGCGCCTGGCCGGTGCCGGCCGCGCCGGTGCCGTCCTGGGCCGGTGCGGCCGGATCGGGCCTGGTGCCCCTCGTCAGCGGCTGCGTGGACGCCTCGCTCGACGGCCTGGCCGCGCCCGCCGGCTCGGCCGCTCCCGCGGCCGCCGTGCTGGAGGGCGGACTGCCCTGCCCCTGCGGGACGCCGGCCGAGGGGTCCGCGGGCGTGGGGGAATGCGCGGCGGGTGGTCGGGACGGTGCCAGCGTGGCGCCCGCGGTCGCCCACGGGGACTCCGCCGGGCGGGGGCGGGCGGTCACGGTGGTGGTCGGGGGGTCGGACGAATCGGAACCCTGCAGATCGAACAGAGCGACCAGCGCGATCAGGGCCAGGCTCAACACGGTGACGGTTGCGCCGACGAGCGCCTGGGTGCGACGCCGGCCCGCCCGCCCGGGCGCACCGCCGCCGGGTCGGGTGCGCCGTCGGCGCCGGCCCCGCCGCGGCAGCACCGCGGACGGGCGCCTGCGGGGCGCGCCGGAGCGAGCCTCCAGCCACAGGGGCGACGTCGCGCCGGGCCGGTTCGCCTCCTCGTCGGCGGGCTCGCCGAGGTCGAGCGGACCGGTCAGGTCGATCAGCGTGCCCAGGCCGTCCCGCGCGGCCATCTCGGCGTCCGCGGCCATCTCGGCGTCCGTGGCCATCTCGGCGTCCGCGTGCGGTTCGGCGTACAGCCCTGGCTGCGGGAGATCCTGGACGCTGCCGGCCGCCCGGGCGGTGAAGGGGGAGACGGAGCCCGGCTGGCGCAGCGGGAGGACGGACGGCCCGCCCAGCGGCTGCCCGACGGCCGCCGCGAGCCGGCGCCGAATCCGGTCGGAGTCGGGCTGGTGGCGGGCCATCTCGGCGCCCAGCAGACCGCGCAGCTCCTCGTGGAACGGCGTGCCGGCGCGGCCCGCCCCGGCAGGTGGTTCATGGCCGGGCTCCTGGAACCCCGACGTGCTCGGTGTCATCTACGCCTCGCCGACCCGCCACACCGGCCAGGCCAGTCGTTCCGGCCAGGCCAGTCGCGGCCAGGGAAGCGACCCGGGCCAGGTCGGTGAACCCGCCCCGCCCGGTCGCTCGAGCCAGCCCGGTTCGTCCAGTCGGGTCACGTGTTCGGCCAGGGTCACNTGTTCGGCCTGCGACGCGTGTACGGCCTGCGACGCGTGTTCGGCCAGGGTCACGTGTTCGGCTCCGGTGAGGCGTTCGGGGCCGGTAACGCACTCGAAGCCGGTAACGCGTTCGGCTCCGGGAACAGGTTCGGGACCGGAAACGTGGTCGGGACCGGAAACATGGTCGGGATCGGGAATGCGTTCGGGACCAGGAATGTGGTCGGGGCCTGGTACGCGCTCGGGAACGTGTTCGCGCCAGGCCAGCGGTGGGTGCCCCAGGCCTGATCCGCGCCGGGGGACGGGTTCGCNCCGCAGCGGTTCACGCCGGGCCAGCGGCGCCGCACCGAGCTTCCGGCCCGTCTCGGGGAAGGGGTCACCGCCGGGGTGCCGACCGGCTCCGGGAACCCGTCCGGGCCCCGGTGTCAGTTCGGCCCCCGGTGTCAGTTCGGCCCCCGGTGTCAGTTCGGGCCCCGGTGTCAGTTCGGGCCCCGGTGTCAGTCCGGCCCCCGGTGTCAGATCGGGCCCCGGCGTCGGCTCGGTGCCGCGCGGCGGCGCGAAGGTGGACCGGTCTGGCCCGGCGGGTTCGTCGGACTGGTCGGTGCCGTGTCCCCCGAGGGACTCGGCCGAGCCGGATCGCGCGCCGTGCATCCGGGACTCGCCGGGCCGGGACGTGCCGCCCGGGGGCGTTGCGGGGTGTTCGGGCGCCATGCGGGGGGTCACCTCCTGCTGGGTCGTCGCGGTCGGCGGCGGTTCGGCTCTCTTAAGGATTCGCTCGAGTTCGGCGACTCCCTTGGCCGTCTGGCTCTTCACCGTCCCGACGGAGATGCCCAGTGTCCGGGCGGTCTCCCCTTCCGAGAGGTCGAAGGCGTAACGGAGGACCACGCAGGCCCGCTTGCCCGAGGGCAGGCTCATCAGGGCGGTGCGCAGGTCGACCACGGCCGGCACGTCCGGCACCGGGGCGGATCGCTCGGCGCGCTGCCCGAGCACGGCCAGCCCGCGCCGCTCGCGCACGACCCTGCGGACGCGGTCCGCCNCCAGATTGGCGACGATGCGCCGGACGTAGGCCAGCGGGAGCTCGGCCGAACGGACCCGGTCCCAGTTCGACCAGGCCGCGGTGAGCGCCTCCGCGGTGAGGTCGTCGGCTGCGTCGTGGTCGCCGGTCAACAGGTACGCGAAGCGGCTCAGCGCGCGATGATGGCTCTCGAAGAACGCGTGGAACTCCGCCTGTCTGTGGGGATGTTCGTGCTCGTCGTCGGCCGCGACCGCTTCCACTGGCACGCTCCCCGGGCCCGTCCTGGCCGGCGCGTCCCCGGCGCCGGCCAGACAGTCGATGCTGTGGTCGTCTGTGACTGGTTGCAGAGAACCAAGAGTTCAGGGTGATGCGCATATGANGGTAGCGACTGGATCTGCTGTCTGTCGTGGCACTTGAGTGCTGATCAGTTCCTGTACCGTTAATACGGCGATACGGACGTCGCACCTCGTGCGGACCGCCGTCTCCGCTGTGACCTGTGCGCCATCCGGGTCAGGGGCCGGGCCGGCCCGCCGGCGAGCCCATTCGGCGGCCGGCCGCCACCCGAACGAAGTCCCGTTGTGGATCGGCTGTCTTTGTTGTTTGGCTGGTCGTGTCCGGAGATTGTGTCTGTTGTTGCTTCGATGCTTTTGTTGGCCGAGCAGAGATGTAGCGGCGCCGATCCGGTCTTCGGGGCGGGTCGCGAGGCTTCGGATGGGCGGGTCGATGGCCGTGCGATGCTGGGACGATGTTTCCGCGGCTCCGACCACCGGGTACGGCGGGTGCTATGTCCAGCCCGCTCATCTCGACCATCCGTCCGCACCGTCCGGACACGCCGCCGCCGCTCGACCCGGACGCTCCGATTCCGGACGATCCGGGCCCGCTGCTGCCCGATACGCCGGATCTGCCGCCGGCGCCGCACGAACCCTCGCCGTACACCGAGCCGGCGCCGGACTCACCCGAACCCGAGCCCGAACCGGTCTGATCCGCCACCCGCGCGGGATGCGGCCACGAAGGAGCTCATCGTGACCCTGCTCGACCTCACCCCCGACGAGGTGCTGACGACGACCCGCAGCGTGCGCCGGCGGCTCGATCTCGACCGCCCGGTCGAACCGGAGGTCATCGAGGAGTGCCTGCGGATCGCCCTGCAGGCGCCCAGCGGTTCCAACCGGCAGGGTTGGCACTGGATCGTGGTGACCGACCCGGAGCTGCGCGCGGGCATCGCCGAGTACTACCGGCGCGCCGCAACCGCCTATCTCGACGCCGGCTCCGGGCCGGTGCAGGACTCGCACGAGGGCGAGCGCCGCGCCGTCCAGCAGCGGGTGAGCGACTCCGCCCGGTACCTCGCCGAGAACCTGCACCGGGTTCCCGTGCNNGTCATCGGCTGCCTGGAGGGAGACGCGAGGCAGATCCCGGGGGAGCTGCAGGCGGGCTTCTGGGGGTCGCTGCTGCCCGCCGCGTGGAGCTTCATGCTCGCCCTGCGGGCTCGCGGCCTCGGCAGCGCCTGGACGTCGCTGCACCTGCGCTACGCCGACGAGGTGGGGAAGCTGCTCGGCATCCCGCCGGACGTGAGCCAGGGCGTGCTGCTGCCCGTCGCCTACACCGTCGGGACGGATTTCCGGCCCGCGGCACGGGAGCCGCTGGCGAGCGTCCTGCACCGCGACCGCTGGTAGGACCTGCGGGTTCCAGGGCGCCGGCGGCGTCGTAGCGTGTGAGGGTGCATGCGGTGACGGTGTCGGCCCCCGGCGGGCCCGAAGTCATGTCCTGGTCCAGCGTGGCCGACCCGCCCGACCCCGGGCCGGGTGAGGTGACCCTCGACGTGGTCGCGACCGCGGTCAACCGGGCGGACCTGCTGCAGCGGCAGGGCCTCTACCCGCCGCCGCCCGGCGAATCCGAGATCATCGGGATGGAGTGTTCCGGCCGGGTCGCCGCCGTCGGGCCCGAGGTGTCCGGGGTCGAGGTCGGCACCGAGGTGTGCGCCCTGCTCGGCGGCGGCGGGTACGCGACCAGGGTGAACGTGCCGGCCGGCCAGCTCCTGCCGATCCCGGCGGGCGTCGACCTGGTCGAGGCCGCCGGCCTGCCCGAGGTCGCGGCCACCGTCTACTCGACCGTGTTCGGCATCGCCGACCTGCGCGACGGCGAGGTCTTCTGCGTCCACGGAGGAGCGTCGGGCATCGGCACCTTCGCGATCCAGGCGGTCCGGGCGCTGCGGCCCGACGCGGTGATCGCCACCACCGCCGGTACCGCGGCGAAGCTGGCCAGGGTCCGCGAGCTCGGCGCCGACGTGGCCGTCTCCTATCGGGACTCCGACTTCGTCGAGGTGATCCGCAAGGCCACCGAGGGCCACGGGGCGGACGTCATCCTCGACAACATGGGCGCGGCCTACCTGCCGCGCAACGTGTCGCTGCTGGCGGTCGGCGGTCGGCTCGTCGTCATCGGCCTGCAGGGCGGGGNGAAGGGCGAGCTCAGTCTCGGGGCTCTGCTCACCAAGCGGGCGTCGGTGCATGCCGCGTCGCTGCGGGCCCGGCCGGCGGCGGAGAAGGCCGAGATCATCGCCGGGGTCCGCGCCGAGTTCTGGCCGGCGGTCGAACGCGGCGCGATCAGACCGGTGATCGACCGGGTGCTCCCGATCACCGAGGTGGTGGCGGCGCACTCGCACGTCGCCGATCTCGGGCACGTCGGCAAGGTGATCCTCACCATTGCGCACTGACGGACGGCGCGTCGTGACCGGCTGTCGCTGATCGTGGTTGGGCCACGGCTGGCCCGCGGTCGCGCCATGGCCGGGCGGCCGACGGTGCACCGGCGCCGTGTGGCGCGCCCGGACGGGGCAGGATAGGGGTCATGACGGATCAACCGGAACCCCGCGTCGTGATCGTCGGGCCCGACGGAGCCCTGCACGACGGCCCGCAGACGGTGCTCGGCCGGCCGGCCCGGTCGGTGACCCNGGCCGACGAGCAGGACGAGCAGGAGGGGGGGCCGGCCGGCGGCAACCCCGTGGCCGAGCTGGTCTCCCAGCCCGACAAGGTGATGCGCATCGGCACGATGATCAAGCAGTTGCTGGAGGAGGTGCGCGCCGCGCCGCTGGACGACGCCAGCCGCGTCCGGCTGCGAGAGATCCACCGCAGCTCGATCCGCGAGCTCTCCGACGGGCTGGCCCCGGAGCTGCGGGCCGAGCTGGAGCGGCTGTCGCTGCCCTTCGACGAGGGCCACACCCCGTCGGACGGCGAGCTCAGGATCGCCCAGGCACAGCTGGTCGGCTGGCTGGAGGGCCTGTTCCACGGCCTGCAGACGGCGCTGTTCGCCCAGCAGATGGCGGCTCGGGCGCAGCTGGAGGAGATGCGCCGCCGGGCGCTGCCGAGCGGGCAGCAACAGCAGCAGCCCGGCGGTGAGACGTTCGGGCGCGGCGCCTACCTGTGACGGCGCCGGCGCCCGCGGGCGGCCCGGCGATCAGTTCGCCGGGCTGACCGAGCTCATGTTGAAGTCCGGCACCCGCATCGGTGGCATCCGGGTGAGCGTGAACCAGTCCGCCCACTCGCGGGCCATGGTGCGGGTGGCCGCGCCGATCTGCGCCGTGCGGCCCAGCAGGTCCACGGGCGACTCGTTGAACCGAAAGTTGTTCACCGCCCCGGTGACCTCGCCGTTCTCGACCAGGTAGACGCCGTCGCGGGTGAGCCCGGTCAGCAGCAGGACCTCCGGATCGACGTCCCGGATGTACCACAGGCTGGTCAGCAGAAGGCCGCGCCGCGTCGAGGCGATCATCTCGTCGAGCGACGCGGCGCCCCCCGCGTCCAGGGTCAGGTTATCGATCATCGGCGTGACCGCGCTCTGCGTGGCGCGGGCCGAGGCGCGGGTCTGCACGAGCGCGGCGAGCGCGCCGTCGCGAATCCAGTCGGTGGCGCCCAGGGTCAGCCCGTTGTCGAACACGCTCGACATCGACGACGACGACCCGGCGGTGACGAACGGGGTCGTCGCCAGCTCCGGGTCGGCGGGGTCGCTGAACAGCCGCAGCCCCGCCGGCCCGATCGCCTCGCCGATCCTGGTACCGCCGCCCGGCCGGCTGAACACCGTGCGGCCCTCGGCGGCGTCCCGCCCCGCGGCCGACCAGTACAGGTAGATCATCAGATCGGCGACCGCGGAGGGGGGCAGCAGCGTCTCGTAGCGGCCGGCGGGCAGCTCCACCGAGCGTTCGCACCAGGCGAGCCGGGAGCGCAACGCTGCGACCGTCGCGGCCACGTCCACGTCGGTGAAGTCGTGGGTGGACTGTCCGTGCCACACCGACCCGCCGGGAACGCCGGACTTGGCGTTCCACTCGACGCTGCCCGTCGGCTGGCTGTGCCGCAGCCGCAGCCCGGTGGACGTGCCCAGCCAGGTGGTGGTGACGCCGTGCTGGGCGAAGCCGAACAGTCGACTGCCCTGCGCCCGGGCGGCCCCGAACGCCTCGGCGAGGTCGCGGGCGAACGCGGCGAACACCCCCGTGCCGGTGCGGGCCGCCGGGTCGGTGAAGGCACCGCCGCCCGTGACCTGCTCGGGCCCGCCCCCGGCCAGACCGGCGGTGGCGGGCCCGAGCAGGTCGGCGTAGTCCTCGGCGTCCGCCGCCTCGCGGGCGGCGTCCTCGGCGGCGCGGACGAGCTCGGCGAGGCCGTCGGCGTCGGTGGGATGCGGCAGGTCCCCCGGCCGCGCGCCCCGGCCGGCCGGGGCGCCGACGGTGGAGGCCGTGCGCACCCCGAACGACCGGCCGACGACGCTGACGACCGTGATCGACCGGTCGCGGCTCGCCCCGTTGGTGGTCAGGGTGTTGGTGGCCCAGCGAAGGTTCACCGAGCTGGACTCGGTGGCGATCACCACGCAGCCGTCCGCCCGGGACAGCGCGAGGGCGCGCTCGACGATCTCGTGGGCCGCCTCGGGCACCGCGCCCGCCCGGTCGCCCCGGTCGCCCTGGTCGGCCCGGGTGGTGTCCGCCCCGGTCACCTGGCTCATCGGCCGGCCTCCCGCCGCGTGTTGAGGACGTTGACGCCGCGGAACAGCGTGGCCGGGCTGCCGTGGCTGACCGCCGCGACCTGGCCGGGCTGCCCCTTGCCGCAGTTGAACGCGCCGCCGAGCAGGTACGTCTGCGGACCGCCGACGGCCTCCAGCGAACCCCAGAAGTCCGTCGTCGTCGCCTGGTAGGCGACGTCGCGGAGCTGACCGACGATGCGCCCCGACCGGATCTCGTAGAACCGCTGCCCGGTGAACTGGAAGTTGTACCGCTGCATGTCGATCGACCAGCTCTTGTCGCCGACGATGTAGATCCCGCGGTCCACCCGGCTGATCAGCTCCTCGGTCGAGGGGCCGCCCGGCGCCGGCAGCAGGGACACGTTCGCCATCCGCTGGATCGGCACGTGGCCGGGGGAGTCGGCGAAGGCGCAGCCGTTGGAGCGCTCGACCCCGAGCACGTTCGCGTTGCGGGCCGCCATCGCCCGGTCGAGCTGGTAGCCGACGAGGGTGCCGTCGCGCACGATGTCGAACCGGCGGGTCTGCACGCCCTCGTCGTCGTAGCCGATGGTGGCCAGCCCGTGCAGGGCCGTGCGATCACCCGTGACCGTCATCGCCGGTGAGCCGTAGCGCAGGGCGCCCAGCTGGTCGAGGGTGGCAAACGACGTGCCGGCGTAGGCCGCCTCGTAGCCCAGCGCGCGGTCGAGCTCGGTGGCGTGGCCGACGGACTCGTGGATCGTCAGCCACAGGTTCGACGGGTCGATCACCAGGTCGTACGGGCCGGGTTCGACCGAGGACGCCTTGGCCTTCTCCGCCAGCAGCCCGGGAATGAGGGCGATCTCGCCGTCCCAGTCCCAGCAGCCCGCCGCGGGCCCCGCGACCATCCACTCCCAGCCGCGGNCGACGGGCGGGGCGATGGTGCGCATGGTCTCGAAGCCGCCGCCCGGGTCGACGCGCGTCGCCTCGATCTGGCTGAGCACCCGCACCCGCTGCTGCGTCGTCGAGGTNCCGGCCAGATCCGCGTAGTACTTGTTCTCCATCACCGCTTCGAACCGGCCCTCGACGTGGTCGACGTCCTGCGCCGCGAACAGGGTGCGGCACAGCCCCCCGACCCGCTCGATCCGCTCCCGCGCGTCGATGGCGAAGGGATCGGCGGCGTACGCCGAGACCCAGACCGCGTCGGCGTGCGCCGGCTCCGGGGCGAGCTCGACGGGCTCGGAGTTCAGCGGGGCCGCCACCCGCGCCATCTCGACGGCCTCCCGGGCCAGCCGGACCGCCTCGTCCGGGGTGAGGTCGACGCCGGCCGCGAAACCCCAGGTTCCGCCGTGCACGACCCGCACGGCGAGGCCCACCGTGGCGCCCTCGTGCCGGCTTTCCAGGGCGGCGTCGCGGAAGGACAGCGAGGAGTCCCGCAGCCGTTCGATGCGGATGTCGGCATGCGTGGCGCCGAGATCGCGTGCGGTCTGCAGGGCCGCGTCGGCGAGGGCGGGACGCGGCAGCGCGAGAAACTCCGCGTCGATCTCGTGCGCCGGCAGGCCGGATGCGGCCGGGTCCTGATGGACGGGTGTCGCCATGTCCCTATCCTGGCCCGCGCCGGCGCCCGGTGGGGCGCCGACCCGGGTGGGCGGTGCAGTGGCGGCGCCCACCATCGACACCCCGTGGCCGAGGGCGGCCCGGGGCCGCGCCTCGATTACCACACGTGAATGGCTACCCCGGATGATCGGCAGAGCCCGGATCGTCCGGACGGGGGCGGCCGGATCCGGCCGCCCCCGGCGGCGGTGCGGGGAGACTGCCCGTGGGCTCGGCCGTCTCGCGGCTCCACGCGTCGATCAGCCTCCAGCGCCGTTCGGCCTCCCGGACGGCGGCGGCCAGGATCTCGGGACGATCGGACTGGCTCACGCCGATGAGCAGGTCCGTGGCGGCGGTGAAGGCGTCGACGAACCAGGCCGTCGCGGGGGCGCGCAAGTCGAGTCGGGCGGGTCGGTCCGCCCTGGGGACGGCGGCGGCGAGGAAGACCCGCAGCAGGCAGGACATCCGGTCCGCGAGCGGGTCGAACGCGGTCGGGTCGAACGCGGCCGGGTCGAACGCGGNCGGGGCGAACGCGGCCGGGGCGAAGCGACGGACGCCGGTACCGCGCATCGCGGACGGCGGAACCGGCCGCGCATCCGGCGTCCCGACCGCTTCCGGGGCGCGAGGCCGGCCGCGAGGACCGAGCCGCGCATCCACGAGCGCCTTCACGACCACCATGAGGATNGCGACGATCGTCCAGNCCAACAGCAACGGCCAGGACCTTGGGGCGTCGAGGAGAGCCGCACCCGGCCGGCTGGGGATGTCCATGCGACCTTCCCTCCTGTCGGGCAGGCCTCGACGTCGGTCGAGGCGGCGAGGAAGCCGCCCGATCCCGCCGACCCCGGTGATGCCGGCCCGACATCCCGCGGCACATGGTCGATCTTGTTGGGCGGATTGGGTGTAAATGCACGGTTTGAGCGAGAATCTGTACCCGCCGCACCGCAACCACCGCTGAGCGCCGCTTCGCCGCCGTGGACCCGGTGGTGACGGGGGACCACCCCGGGGGCGTTGGGGTGTCGGCCGACGGGATGCTCCAGTCCGAATCATCCGGCACGATCATCCGAATCTCAAGAGAATTTCTGAATATTCATGATCGAGCCAGAATCGTTGCGGCTCGCCGGCGTCCGGCAGGGGACCCCGCGGCCGGCGCCGCTGGAACGCGGCGCTGGGGNGCGGNGTGGGGGTACTTCCACGCAGGGGTTCGGAGGGGACGTGTCCGCGGCCGTCGGGCCGCGGGGCGGCAACGCGGGACTCGATCCACGCCACCGGTCGTCGGCGGGCGGACGCGACGCGGTCCGCGCCCCGAGCCGGCTTCCCGCCGGAGCCGCAAAATATTCACGATGCTACCCGGCGTAGTCGAAAGGTCGGGGCTACCGCTGTCCTCATTCTCACGTTCCGGTCCTGCTCCCCGTGAACGGGTAGCCCGGAGGAGCTGCTAGTTCACGCGTTTCGGTACTATTTGCGGTGGTCCCGCGCAGCGTTGTGTCACCGCGTCTTGCGACTCTCTGTAGTGATGAAATTACTTGAGGTGGTGGCTACGCCTGCTGGACGATGGGATTTGCCGAGCAGCGGTGACGTTCGGTTATGGCCCTCGGCGTCAGCTCGGCACGCTTGAGAGCCGATCTGCCCCAAGCGGTCGGAATATTCGCGTCGCCGCCGTAGATCTGATCGTTATTACTGCGCTATGTCCTGACTCGGGAGTGATCCCTAGGATGAAGTGCAGTGGTGCAGAGAGGTAGGAGCGATGCGGCTCGTCCCGGTGGCCAGTGCGTCGTGNGCCAGCGCGAACTGTCCCACGGTGTATGTGAACGATGAGGATCAGGACATCTTCGTCCAGGGCTACGCCGTGGCGGACCAGCCGATCCCGACGGGCGAGGTGCCCCCCGGCGAGGCGTTGGTGNGCATCCCCCGCAGCGTGTTCCTGGCAGCCGCGCGCGGGCTGCCGGCGCAGGCGTAGCCGTCGGGGCGCAGGCGGTGGCCGGCGGGGACGGACCGACCTCGGAGGTGGGCATGGAGGGCGAGAGCGCGCCCCCGCCGGCGACGGCACCCGACGGCACGCCGCCGGCCCGGCTCGGGGTCGAACTCGCTCAGCTACGCCATGCCCGGGCGATGACCGGCCAGGCCCTCGCCTCGTCCGTCGGCATCAGCCAGAGCACGATTTCCAAGATCGAGAATGGTCTCCTCCGGCCCAACCCCGCGGACGTCGAGCGGATCGCCCGGACCCTGCAGGCCCCGCCCGAGCTCGTCCGCCATCTCGTCGACCTCGCGGAGCGGCTGCAGTCGACCGCCGCGCGCCGGGCGCCGCGCCGCCGCGGCGCCGTCACCGGCGTGGAGACCCGGCGGCAGGGCGTCAGCCTCGACCAGGAGGAGATCCTCGACGCCGAGCGGGAGGCGACCCTCATCCGGGAGTTCGAACCGATCCTGCTGCCCGGGCTGATCCAGATCAGCGAATATGCCCGCCGGGTGGTGAACGGCTATCACCGCATCACCATCGGCGGCGACGAGGGCGCGTGGTACCAGCGGACCGCGGAGAAGGTCAGCCTGCGGATCAGGCGGCAGAATCTGCTCTACGACGGGACCCNGCGGTTCGAGTTCATCCTGATGGAGTCGGTCCTCGGTAACCGTTTCGCGCCGCCGGAGTACATGATCGCACAGATCAAGCGGATTGCCGCGGTGGNGGAGCTGGACAACGTCACGGTACGGATCGTGCCGAGCTCGGCCGAGCTGGAGTATCCGCACGTGCAGGGATTCACGATTCTGGACGACAGCCTGGTCGTGGTGGAGACGCTGGAGGCCACGGGATTCAGCCATCCGGACCAGGTCCGGATCTACGCGAAGATCTTCGAGGAGTATGCGGCGCTGACCGCGCCCGACCTCGACGGGATTCTGGCGGGGTACACGCGCAGCTACGCCGAACTCCTCGCGCCCCGCCGCCCCACCGCCGGCACCGCCGGCAGCGCCGGCACCGTGGGCAACTCCGGCGCCCCGAGCGCCGCCGTCGCGCCGGGCGAACCCCCGTCGGCTGGGGAACCCACCTCGGGCAGGAACCCGACCCCGGGCGGGGAACTCACCCCGCCGCCGGAAACAGCCGCTCCAGGATGATCGCGACCCCGTCCTCGTCGTTCGAGGCGGTGACCTCGTCGGCGGCGGCGAGGACGTCCGGATGGGCGTTGGCGACGGCGACCGAGTAGCCGGCCCAGGCGAACATCGGCAGGTCGTTCGGCATGTCGCCGAAGGCGATGACGTCGCAGGCGGTCATTCCGCGCTCGGCGGCGAGCTCGGCCAGGGCCACGGCCTTCGACACCCCCGGCCCGGCGATCTCCACCAGGCCCACGCTCGACGTCGTGACGACGGCGTCCGTTCCGGCGAGTTCGACGATCGCGTCATACACCTCGGTGAACGGCTGACCACGTCGCCGGACCAGCAGCTTCGTCGCCGGCAGGGCCACCAGCAGCTCGGGGAACGCCGCGACCAGTTCCTCGGGATCCGGCCACATCGTCTCGAAGGCCGGTTCCCGGCCGAACCGGACGCCGCTCTCCACGGCGAACACGGCGTCCGGTACCGCGGCGCGGATCGCGCGGGCCAACCGCAGCGCCGTGGCCTGCTCGAGAAACCGGTGGCTGACCGGGACGCCCGTGTCCAGGTCGAACACGAGCGCCCCGTTCGCGCAGATGGCGAGGCCGGAGGCCGACGTCTGCGCGACGACGCCCGCCATCACCCGGCTCGGCCGCCCGGTGACGAACACGACGGTCGCGCCGGAGCGCTCCACCCGCCGCAGGGCCGCTCGGGTGCGCGGCGAGACGGTGCCGTCGCTGCGGATCAGCGTCCCGTCCAGATCGGTGGCGACGAGGGCAGGCGGGAACACAATGTCCCAGTCAACCAGCAACGCGCCGCACGGACCGGGCAATCCGCCAGCATCGTGATTCGCCAGCATCGTGATCCGCCACAGCATCGTGCGCCGGCCGAGGGGCGGCGTCGGCGCGCTGTGNCCACCTCACGAGCGTGGTCATCGGTGTCCTCGACCGGTGACGATGTTCGGCGGGACGGCCGACGGCCCGGTGACAGGTAGCATGCCGAACATGGTTCCTGCCGATCGGCCCGGGTCGCCGCCGTCCGGGCGTCTCTCCCGACCCGGGGCGGACGGCGATGCGCACCGTCCCGTCGGGGCCGCCGGCGATCCCGACGCGGCGATCGGCAGCCCCCCCACCGCTGTCGGCGCGAATACAGCCAGCGGAAAGACATTTGACGAACTCTTCGCCGAGGTCGCCGACAAATGGCAGCGCCGGGCGCCCGGTTCGGGTACGGTCGCCGCCCTCGACAAGGGCGTTCATCATCTCGGTAAGAAACTCGTCGAGGAGGCCGCCGAGGCCTGGATGGCGGCCGAGTACGAAGGTCGGGAGAGGGCGGCTGAGGAGATCTCCCAGTTGCTGTACTGGAGTCAGCTCCTCATGGTTTCCCTGGGTCTTTCCCTGGACGACGTATACTCCCACCTGTGATCACGTCCCTGTCCTTTCCCGTAGACGCTGAGTAGTGACAATGCTTCGTATTGNGGTTCCTAACAAGGGGTCGCTGTCCGCGGCCTCCAGCCAGCTGCTCGCCGACGCCGGCTACAACGCCCGGCGCGAGTCCGCGGAGCTGGTGATCACGGATGTCGAGAACGACATCGAGTTCTTCTTTCTGCGCCCGCGCGACATCGCCGTGTACGTCGGTTCGGGCCGCCTCGATCTCGGCATCACCGGTCGCGATCTGCTCCTCGACAGCAACGCCGCCGCGGCGGAGCTGCTGCCGCTCGGCTATGCGCATGCCACCTTCCGCTACGCCGCCCCGGAGGGCGCGCTCGCGGACGTGGCGGAGCTGCAGGGCCGGCGGATCGCCACCTCGTTCCCGGCGCTGGTGCGGGCGGACCTGGCCGGCCGCGGTGTCACCCCGGCGAGCATCGTGACCCTCGACGGCGCGGTGGAGACGGCGGTGCGGCTCGGGGTCGCGGACGCGGTGGCCGACGTGGTCGAGACCGGCCGCACGCTGCGGGCCGCCGGGCTGGAGCTGCTCGGCGAGCCGGTCCTACGGTCCGAAGCGATCATCATCGCCAAGCGGGGGGCGGAGCTGTCCACGTCGCACGAGCGGCTGCTGCGCCGAGTGCAGGGCGTCCTCGTCGCTCGGCGCTACGTGATGATGGACTACGACGTGCCGAGCGCGGTGCTGGAGAAGGCGTGTGACATCACGCCCGGCTACGAATCGCCGACGATCTCACCGCTGCAGCGGGAGGACTGGGTCGCCGTGCGGGCGATGGTGCCCCGCGTGGAGGTCAACCGGACGATGGACGACCTGTGGGATCTGGGCGCCCGCGGGATCCTGGTCTCCGGCATCCAGGCCTGCCGGCTGTAACGCCACTCGCCGCAACTCGCCCTCGATCCCCGGGGCCGGCCGACTCCGGCCGGCCGCCGCCGGGGGCGGTCACCCGGTGGCCCGAGGGGCCGGAGCCGGGTGACCGGTGGATCAGCGCCGGCTGCCGAGGATCAGCGACATGCCCTCGCTGCGCGTCGCCGTGCTGAGAAACTGACCGCGCACCGCGGAGGTCACCGTCGTGGCCCCCGNCTTGCGCACCCCTCGCATCGACATGCACAGGTGCTCCGCCTCGACGACGACCATCACGCCCCGCGGTTCCAGGACGTCGACGAGGGCGTCGGNGATCTGGGAGGTCAGCCGCTCCTGCACCTGCGGCCGGCGGGCGTAAAGATCCACCAGGCGCGCCAGCTTGGACAGGCCGGTGATCTGACCCCGGTTGTTCGGGATGTACGCGACGTGCGCCCGGCCGGAGAACACCACCAGGTGGTGCTCGCACAGCGACGAAAAGTCGATGTCGCGCACCAGGACCATCTCGTCGTGGCCCTCGTCGAAGACGGTGGTCAGCACCTCGGACGGTTCCCGCCCCAGGCCCTCCACCGCCTCCCGGTAGGCGCGGGCGACCCGGTCCGGCGTCTTGCGCAGGCCCTCTCGGTCCGGGTCCTCGCCGATCCCGATGAGCAGCTCGCGCACGGCGCGCGCCACCCGGTCGTGGTCGAAGGGGCGCACCTGCTGCGGCCTGCGACGATCCCGGATCGGCCCGTCCAGGGGAGCCGCCGTGGTGGTGGTCGCGCTGCTGCCGAGTGTGCTGGGGTCGGGAACGCCGAAGCCGTCCGATCCGGTGGCGTTCACCTCTGGCGACGCGCCGGAGCCCACCCGCTCATCCGTGAACACCTCGGGGGAATCGGACGTCAACGGCGTCTCCTGTCGTCGTCGTTCGGCCAGCTCGGCGGGGCCCACGGGTTGGCGATGCGCGGCCCCTCGGGCGGGCTCTCGCCACCGGTCGGAGCCGGTGAACCCGGCCCCTGCGGATAGCTGCTCGGCCCCTGCGGATAGCCCTGTCCCTGGGGGTAACCGTGCCCACCCGGGCTGCCATTCCCGTTTCCGCCGGGACCGACCGGGTTGGNGTGCCCGGCCGGATCCGCCGCGGGCGCTCCCGGCGCACCGTTGCCCGAGCGACCGGTTGCTCCGTTGCCGTGACCGGGGTCCTTCACCAGGTCTGCGACGCCGGTGGGAACCAGCCCCAGCTCGGCCGGGGTCTGCACCGGGGGGCGGTCCGACGGGATGCGCCGACCGACACCGGTGTAGATGCCCCGCACCGGCCGCTTCTGCACGGTCGCGAACACCTCGGCGACGTCGTCCTTGCTCAGCGTCTCGGTGTCCATCAGCCGCAGCACGAGGTTGTCGAGGACATCGCGGTAGGTGACCAGGATCTCCCACGCCTCGTCGTGCGCGGCCTCGATGAGCCGGCGGACCTCGACGTCGATCTCGCTGGCGACCTCCTCGGAGTAGTCGCGCTGGTGCCCGACCTCCTTGCCGAGGAAGACCTCGCTGTTCTCGGTGCCGAACTTGATCGCGCCGAGCTTGTCGCTCATCCCGTACTGCGTGATCATCGCCCGGGAGATCTGCGTCGCCTTCTCGATGTCGTCGCTGGCGCCCGTGGTGGGGTCGTGGAACACCAGCTCCTCGGCGGTGCGGCCCCCGAGGAGCACGGCGAGCCGGTCCAGCATCTCCGAGCGGGTCGACAGGTACTTGTCTTCCAGCGGGAGCTGCATCGTGTAGCCGAGAGCGCGGCCCCGGGGCAGGATCGTGACCTTGTGTACCGGGTCGGAGTTCGGCAGCGCGTGCGCGACGAGGGCGTGCCCGCCCTCGTGGTAGGCGATGCGCTTCTTCTCCTTGTCGCTCATCGCCCGGGTCTTGCGCTCCGGCCCGGCCATCACCCGGTCGATCGACTCCTCCAGCAGCGCCGAGGAGATGAACTTCAGGTTGGACCGGGCCGCCAGCAGGGCGGCCTCGTTGAGCACGTTGGCCAGGTCCGCGCCGGTGAAGCCGGGGGTGCGCCGGGCGATGACCATCATGTCGGCGTCCGGACCGATCGGCTTGCCCTTGGCGTGCACCCGCAGGATGGCCTCGCGGCCGAGCAGGTCCGGCCGGTCGACGACGATCTGGCGGTCGAAGCGGCCGGGTCGCAGCAGCGCCGGGTCGAGGATGTCGGGCCGGTTCGTCGCCGCGATGAGGATGACGCCGCCCTTGACGTCGAACCCGTCCATCTCGACGAGGAGCTGGTTGAGGGTCTGCTCGCGCTCGTCGTGCCCACCGCCGAGGCCGGCCCCGCGGTGGCGGCCGACGGCGTCGATCTCGTCGACGAAGATGATCGCCGGCGCATTCGCCTTGGCCTGCTCGAACAGGTCCCGGACCCGGCTGGCACCGACCCCGACGAACATTTCGACGAAGTCGGAACCCGAGATCGAGTAGAACGGCACGCCCGCCTCGCCGGCGACGGCCCGGGCCAACAGGGTCTTGCCGGTACCCGGCGGCCCGTAGAGCAGGACACCCTTGGGGATCTTCGCGCCGATCGCCTGGAACTTGCTCGGGTTCTCCAGGAACTCCTTGATCTCCTGGAGCTCCTCGATCGCCTCGTCCGCGCCGGCCACGTCGGAGAACGTCGTCTTCGGCGTGTCCTTGCTCACCAGCTTGGCCTTGGACTTGCCGAAGTTCATGACCCGGTTGCCGCCGCCCTGCATCTGGTTCATGAAGAAGAACAGCAGCAGGACCACGAGCAG